>CAZWGV010000027.1:10579-29978 GCA_964633595.1 uncultured Coriobacteriaceae bacterium
GAGGTCGCGGACGTAACCAGTTGCAGGGCTTCGACGGCGTTGGTCTTCCCCGCTGCGTTGGGGCCCACAAGAACCGTGAGGGCGGGATCGGGCTCGAGGTTCCATGATGAGAAACTCCGGAAGTCTCGGAGATGCAGCCGGACCACCCTCACCGCAGGACGGACCCGCCTTCTCAGCCGAGCCGGACCGGCATCAGCAGATAGAGGAAGCCCTCCTCTTCCGGAGCCCTGATGAGGCCTGGCTTCAGCGGGCTCACAACCTCTATCAGCAAGCAGTCGCTCAAGGGGGCCGCTATTCCCTCGGTCAGGAAGGCGTGATTGAAGGCGATCTCCACATCCTGTCCCTCGGCCTCGACCATGAGGCTCTCTGTCGCCTCTCCCACATCCTGCGAGTTGGCGGACACGGTGAGGGTTGCGTCTGATACCGAAACGCTCAGCCGAAGAGGAGCGTTGTGCTGAGCGAGCAGCGAGACCCGCTTGACCGCATCTCCCAGCTCCTGGCGTCCAACGTGGACTTTCGTTTCTATCTCCTTCGGTATGAGCTGCTTATAGTTGGGATACGTCCCTTCGATCCGGCGCGATACGAACTCTGTGGTTCCGAAGGTGAAGATGAACTGGTTCTCGGCCACTCCGAGGCTAATGGAGTCACAGCACTCGCTCATCCGAGCGACGTCCTCAAGGACCCGTCCGGGGACGACGGCCGCGAAATCTTCCTGTTCTCCTTCAACGAACACCTCTCTGGCGGCGAGTCTGTATGAGTCGGTTGCTGCCATTCGGAGCTGTCCGGCTTCGATAGTCAGCAAGATCCCGTTGAGGATGGGTCTGGTTTCATCCTTACTCACGGCGCGGCCGACTTGCCGCACCATCTCGGCTACCTTCCCCCTATCGAACACAACAGTTTGGGACACGTCTACCTCGGGGAACTTGGGAAAGTCCTCGGGCGAGAGGACTTTCAGTGAAAACGATGATTGCTGGCACTGAATCGTGGCTTGGTCTCCCTCCACCTTTATGGACACTGCCGCTTCAGGGAGAGTTCGCACGATCTCACTCAGTAGCTTGCCCGGCAGCACCGTCGATCCTTCATCTTCCACTCCTGCGGTAACCCGGCTTCTAACCGAGACCTCAAGGTCTGTTGACTGCAGACCCATTCCGTCTTTGTCTGCCGTTATCAGGATTCCGGACAGGATCGGGAGTGTTGATCGGGAAGACAAACCTCTGCCTACAGCAGATAGGGCATCCATGAGTTCGCTTCGCCCTACGTTGATCTTCATGCGGCGCTTCCCCTCTCTATTACTTTCTCTTTAGATTCACCTAGCAGTAACAGTAGTAATGCTGTGGACAGTGTTAGCTGCCCTGCATTTCGCAGGTAAGGCCGGCCATCGCGTTGTGGGTTAGTCTCTGGATGGACCGGACCACTTGTTCACACTCCCCACAAGAAGCTCGCTCTCTCACACATAAGGCTCTGCTACTCCCAGGAGTTCCACACCCGCCGCACAGCCGCGTCAACAGGAACACCTCAGCTCAGTTTTTCTGGCGGATGGTGTTGGTGAGGCTTTGAACCTGGTTGTATACCTCACGCTCCGCATGGAGGAGCTTCTGGATCTTCACGGTTGCGTAGAGCACGGTCGTGTGATCCCTGCCGCCGAACTCGGAGCCGATACGCGGCAGCGAGAGATCGGTGAGCTCGCGCGACAGGTACATTGCGATCTGCCGCGGATACACGATGGACTGTGAGCGCTTGTTCCCTACGAGTTCTTGCCGGCTGATCCCGTAGAACTTGCAGACCTCCTGCTGTATCAGCGACACGGGGATCGGCCTGGAAGAACGCTCAGGAAGAATATCCTTCAGCACGTCCTGGGCGAGCGGTAGGTCTATCTGCCTCCGGGACAACGAGCTGTAGGCGATGATCCTGATCAGGGCACCCTCAAGCTCGCGTATGTTCGAGGAGATCCGGTCCGCGACAAACTCGAGAACTTCGTCTGGAATCGTGGCGCCGTCAGACAGCACCTTCCTCTTGAGGATCGCGATGCGCGTCTCGAGTTCGGGGGGCTGGATGTCTGTGATGAGCCCCATCTCGAACCTGCTGCGGAGGCGCTCCTCCAGGGTGGCTATCTCCTTTGGAGGCCTGTCCGAGGAGAGGACTATCTGCTTGCCGGCGTGCTGCAGGGTGTTGAATGTATGGAAGAACTCCTCTTGAGTCCCCTCCTTGCCAGCCAGGAACTGCACGTCGTCGACCAGGAGAACGTCGTTGCTCCTGTACTGCCGACGGAATCCGTCGATACGCATCTTGCCGCGGTCTCCGATGGAGTTGATGAAGTCGTTGGTGAACTGCTCGGTAGATACGTACTTGACTCGCATGTGCGAGAAGGCGCTCTGCACATAGTGCCCGATCGCCTGCAGGAGATGCGTCTTGCCGAGCCCCACACCCCCATATATGAACAGGGGATTGTACGCCCTCCCGGGCGCCTCAGCGACCGCCATGGCGGCGGCGTGGGCGAAGCGGTTGGAGGAGCCCATGACGAACGAGTCGAACGTGTACTTAGGGTTGAACTGACCCTCCGAGACCTGACGCACGCGCTCGCGCTCGGTTGCGGCGAGATCCTGAAGGACTGCGCCGCCGGACCCGGGATCTGAATCAGACCCCGCCCGCCCATCTTCGTGCAAGCGATCGGCGTCTGCTGCTTCGACAGTGAACGTCACCCCCAGAGCGCGCCCCGTGACCTGCCCGACCGCCGAACGAAGAAGGCCGGAGTAGCGCGATTCCAGCCAATCGCGTGCGAACTCGTTTTGCACGGAGACGACCAGAGAATCTTCGGCCAGTTCAACGGGCCGGGTGTGCTCGAACCATGTCTTGTAGGTCGGCGTGTTCAACTCCTGCCTGACGACCTCGAGAGTCTGGCTCCAGACCTGCGTGGCTTCGTTCATGTTCTCTCCTGCTCAAGCCGAGGGCTCGCGGCTGCTTGCCCGAAACTCCCTGCCAGACGCTCTGTCGCCCATCTGGGCGGAGAGCTCAACTCATCCCGCCGAACGAGGCCTCCAAGAGCTTGCGCCCGGATGGAGAGAGCGCTCGCTTGCCGAAGATATCCGAGACTACCAAACCGGCCTCTTCTAGAAACGCAAGATCCCTATAGGCGGTGGACAGTCCAACCTTGAGTTCCTTCGCCACCAGGCTCGGGCCGGCCTCGCCGAGTTCCATGATCAGTGAAAGCACCTGCTTCTGCCGGACACCGAGGGGCGGTATAGGCAAGGGCGGCTCCATGTCCGCAGGGAGATCCTGGCTGTGGGCTTCGGACGGATCGATTCCCCCGGCCCTTAGGGTCACCACTGTGCCGCCCCCGATGTTGTCGTCTACCGCGATCTGGCCCCCGCCCACAGCCACGCACTCCTTGACGATGGGCAGACCCGATCCGACTCCTCGGATAAGGGACCTCATCTCCTCCGTGGCAGTTGAGAAGCCGGGCAGGAACGCGCGCTCCTTGTCGGGGATCCCCGGGCCGTGGTCCGCGAAGCGGAGGGTGTTGCCCCCGTCGAGGACACTAACCACCACCTCGCGAAAGGACGCGTGCACCAGGTTCTCTACCACTTCTCTCACCGCCATGTATGGCAGCTGACCGCCTCGGTCTCTGGCCACCGAATGGACTTTCGCAGACAGAAGCTCGATCAGTCCTGCAGGGGTATCGCACCCCACATCCTCTACTAGTGGTGCTGCCGCGAGGGAGTCATAGGTGGCCAGTCTTGCAGCCCAGGAAGGGCCAACGTCTGAGGGCTGCTGGTAAGGATCGTCGCTATGCGACTGCCCGTCTGCGGGAACCTCGGCCGACAAAGGGGCGGCGGTCATATCCGAGACTTGAGTCACTAGTTGGCTTGCGAAAAAGCGCTTCACTTCCAGCCGGAACCCCCCACGGCCGCGTTTTGCACAGACTTATCAACACCTAGCTCGACATTTACGGCTGTTCCGCTGGCCGCTCAGTACCGTATCCATACTCCCTCTGGGAAACCTGTACCTCGACAACGGGAGGTCCTACGGCGCAAGTTCCACACTCATCCACAGAGGTTTCCACATGTGTGGAGAACCGCCATCCGCGAGTGTGCTGCATGGCCGACGAACTGCCTGCTCACGGAACGCCACACCGCAACACCACACTTTCCGCGTCGCTCCAGACGCCGAGATACGACACCGGCTGTGGAAATCGAACGATGGGCGTTCGGCCGATCGACGACAAGCGCGAGAGCGTTCCGAGCGACAAGTGCTGGCGACCGCCAGCGGGATCCGAAGGCCCTCCAGGTTGGTGCCCCTGTCAAAGAAACCGCTGCTCCAGACCGGTGTGTGGGACGCTGCCGATTCTAGCAGTAAGGGGACTCCCCCTCAACGCGGCGAGAAGCGCTATCCACAGCCTAAGCGAACGTGAATCCTGGGTTTTCCACAGCGTCCACAGATTCGGAGCCTTCTTGTCGGCGTGGCTCGCGGCGAAGCTGGACCCTGGGTCTACGCCAAGCCAGCGCGAGGGTCAGCCGGAGGGTGGAGCGCGTTGACACCCCGCAAGGCCGTCAGTATGATTGGGCGGCTTTTCGGCCCGGCGCCCCGCACTGGGGGCAAGCTGCGGAGGTACTGTTGAAGAGGACCTACCAACCGAACACGCGGAAGCGCAGCAAGACGCACGGATTCCGGGCGCGCATGGCGACGCGCGGGGGTCGGCGCATCTTGGCGCGGAGACGCAAGAAGGGCCGCGCCGTTCTCAGCGCGTGACCGAGGGGCAGGACAGGCTCTGCTGCGGACGTGAGAACGATCAAGTCATCCACGGAGATCGAAGCGCTCTTCAAGCGGGGCGTACGCTTCTCAAGCCCGCACTTGCTCGCCCTCGTGACGCGAAGGGCCGACGCGGATTCTGCGGGCAGAGCCGCCTTCATCGCCGGGCGCAGTCTCGGAGGTGCGGTTGTTCGCAATAGAGCAAAGCGCATCCTGCGACACGGATGCCTGAGGGCCGGCGGCCCATGGACGGGCCAGGATGTGGTCCTGGTGGCCCGGAGCAGGCTGCTGAGCGCCCGTGCTGATGAGGTGGATGCCGAGATGGACAGACTCGCCGAGTTCCTAGTGCGCCGATGACCATCATCTCGAGAGTCCTGGTGGCAGTCGTGAAGGCCTACCAGGCGATTGTGTCGCCGGTACTCCCCCCATCTTGCCGTTTCACACCAACGTGCTCGTCGTATACGATAACATCTTTGGAGCGATACGGGGCTTTGAGGGGCGGACTACTGGCCGCCAGGCGCATTTTGCGATGTCATCCGTGGAACCCGGGAGGACACGACCCGGTACCCTAGCCTGCAGGGATTGCTCTTGGGTGGTGCCTGTGGGGGGATCGTCCCGGATGTCGCGGGCGTGAACACGATACTGAGAAGGAGGACCGACCGGAGTGGGACTCTGGGAGGCACTTAAGGACTTCATCCTGGCCGTGCTCCAGCAGCTGTACGGCTGGACCGGCGACTACGGCTGGGCGATCGTCCTGCTCACTGTGGCGATGCGGGTGGTGATACTCCCGCTTGCGCTGAGACAGACGAAGTCCATGTACGAGCTGCAGCGCATTCAGCCGAAGATCAAGGAGCTGCAGGCGAAGTACAAGAACGACAAGCAGCGGCTTCAGGAAGAGACCCTTAAGTTCTATCAGGACAACAAGGTCAATCCCCTTGGAGGATGCTTGCCGCTCCTGCTGCAGATGCCCGTGTTCTTCGCGCTGTTCGCCGTTCTTCAGGAAGTGGCAAAATCTGGAAAGCTGGGCGGGGCATCTGTGGTGCCGAGTTTCGAGATTGGGCCACTGACCGTTCTTCCCGACCTGGCATTGGCGCCCAAGGCAGCTGTCGCGGATCTGGGCTGGCTGTCCGCCTCGCCCTACCTCGTGTTCGTTGTGCTCTTTGGACTCAGCGTGTGGCTGCCGCAGCAGCTGATGCCCGGAGAGGCGCAGCAGAAGCGGATCGGGATGTACATGGCGGTCATGATGCTCTACTTCGGATGGATAACGCCATCCGGTGTTCTGCTGTACTGGGTCACCTCGAGTATCCTTCAGCTGGCACAGCAGCAGTTGACGCTCAAGTTCGTCGCCCGCCCCGAGGGAGCGACGCTCAAGGATAGGCAGGGCAAGGATGCAAAATGAAGTGATCGTTGAAGGGCCGACAGTCGAGGAAGCCTTGGACGCTGCGCTCGAGGAGCTGGGAGTTCAGCAGGACGCGGTGGATTTCGAGGTAGTCGAGGAGCCCGCCAAGTCGCGATTGGGAATCGGCGGCCGACCGGCGAAGGTTCGGGTGTGGTTGCGGCAGGAGTTCCTGGCCCAGCTGGGCGACGGAGAGGAAGCGCCCGGGGATGACGAGGCGGTGCCCGTCTCCGATCCGCGAGTCACCCCCGAGGTCAGCGAGGACGAGCTGGACGCCATAGCCGACGAGGCCGTGAGCGCCATCCGACGCATACTTGAGGGCTTTGGTATCACGGCATCAGTCGACGAGTACGAGGGTGACGACGAGGAGTTGATCCTCGACATGACTGGCGAGGATCTCGCGGTCCTGATCGGTCGCCACGGCCGGACGCTAGACGCCTTCCAGACCCTCGTAGGTGCCATTACCCACAAGAGCACTGGGTTGCGCTACCCCGTAGTGGTGGACGTGGAGGGCTACAGGCATCGCCGGAAGGCGAAGCTAGAAGACATAGCACGCGGGGCTGCCGAACGAGCCAACAAGCAGAAGCGTGCGGTCGAACTGCGGCCAATGACGAGCTACGAACGCAAGGTGATCCACATGGCCCTGCGCGACGACAAGCGCGTTGTGACCGGCAGTCAGGGCGAGGAGCCCTTCAGGCACGTGGTTGTGAGTCCCAGGTAGTCTCGCCCTCAGCGGGACGGCCGCAGCCTCTCACGCAGGGTCCGCCGGGGACACCGGGGGCACGGTTGTTTCCGAGTGATTATCCCGAGCCCGCCATCGGGCTGAATCCGGTATCGGAGCGAGGATTTCCTTGCTGGGCGGGCGGCTGCGGCCGGTAGCACCCACGAGACGCCCCACTGCGACGCCAACGGTCGCGGCCGGGTGGCCGCGAGTCCCCCCGCTCGGGCTTCCACGCGCGAGTCCCCCAATCCCCTCTGGCGATTCCGCATGTCCGAATCGCCACGCGAAGCGCGACGAAGAGATGCCCCCGAAGCCATGCTGCGTCTTGGCTGGCGGCGGCGGGCCTCTTGGGTGGCAGGGTCTCGAAATGGGGTCCAGTGCTACTTGCGCGCTCAACGGGGAGCTAGTTCGGGCTCGGCCGAGCAGGGATTGATTGCGCGAGCGCGTGAACTGGGACTCCGCTGTTGGTCGCGGGGTGGAGGGCGCTCCGGAAGCCGCACCGCCTAGACGCTCGCCATCACGCAGTCGGTCGCGATTCCGCCGATGTGCCGCCTCAAACACTCGGGCCATGGAGATGGGGCACGAGAACCGCAGCGTGCGCGCGCCTCGAAGGACGGGGTGCCACCGTGCTAGGACGGGATTAGGCGGTGACCACAAGCTCGGGACCGCGCCAACTCCCGGGTTGAGTATCGGGACGTGAGCTGGGGGAAGGTCAACGGCTCGAGCCGGCCGCAGGCAGAGACGACACTTCCAAGTGCCGGGAGCGTTGAGGGGCGAACCTAGCGCACCGGCCGCTTCTGGGCCTGGCCCGGCCGTCTCGGCAGGTCTACCCGCGGTTCACGGGCCTTGCGGAATACGACGAGCGTCCGGTGCGCGGACTCGCCTGGCGGGCTCACCTCCGCGATGTGATCGACCTCCATCCCGACAGCGGCAGCGGTGGAGCTTGCTTCGGCGAGCTCATCTGATCCCGGCAGGCCCTTAAGCGCCACCATGAGGCCATCCGGTGCGAGCAGAGGAGATGCCAGCTCCGCGAGTGCCGCGAGACTAGCGACCGCCCGCGCCACCACCACAGCGAACCCACCCGGACGCTCCACCGCCAGCTGTTCCGCGCGGCGGGGAACGACCTCGATGCCGGACATGCCCGTCGTAGCAACTACGCTCTCGAGGAAGCGAGCCTTCTTCTCTGAGGATTCAACGAGGACGGCTGGACGGCCCGAGAGTACGGCGAGTGGTATGCCGGGGTAGCCAGCTCCTGAGCCAAGATCTGCTAGAGGGCCTGCCGGAGCGGCGTCGACTGCAGTGAGCGCAGTGAGAGAGTCGGCGATGTGGAGAGCCATCCCCTCGCGCCAGGTGCGGATCGCTGTGAGGTTGAAATGGCGGTTGGCTTCCAGGACGAGCGAAAGGTGAGCGAGCAGCAGAGACGCCTGCCCGTCGCTCACCAGAACACCAACCTCCGAGCAGAGGTTGGTCAAGAGAGCAGCGTCGGCAGCATCCGGATGTTTCACGTGAAACATCTTGATGTGCCAGGCGGCAGAGGGCAAGCCGGTCGTCGGTTGGAGTCGGGTCGCTGTTGAGTGACACCCTGGAAACTGCCCCCGCACATCCTCGTCTTCTCGCGCAGGACGAGTTGTCCTATACTGCCAGGGCGGTCAGCAGTGGAGGGAGGAGCAGTGGAGGATCCCGCAGAGAACGATGCAGCCACAGACGGCAGAGACTGGGCCATGACTCTGGCCGTGGCCAATCAGAAGGGCGGCGTTGGGAAGAGTACGACCGCGGTCAATCTGTCGGCGGCACTGGGGGAAGCCGGCAAGAAGGTTCTGCTGGTGGACTTGGACCCCCAGGGCAACGCGACGTCAGGGTTCGGACTGAACAAGAATCAGCGCGAGCTTTGCATCTACAATGTGCTTCTCGAAGACACACCGATCGAGCGCCTCATCGAGCCGGTCGGCGTCGAACACGTGTTCGCAGTACCAGCTACTATCCAACTCGCAGGAGCCGAGATCGAGCTGGTGAGCGCGTTCAGTCGAGAGGGCAAGCTGAAGAGCGCACTCGATGCTGTTCGCGGCGACTTCGAGTTCATCATCATCGACTGCCCGCCATCACTGGGGCTACTGACCATCAACGCTCTGACGGCCGCATCTGGCCTGGTGATCCCGATACAGTGCGAGTACTACGCTCTGGAGGGTCTCTCGAAGCTCCTGGACAGCGTGCGGCTGGTCAAGACGCACCTCAACCCCTCACTAGAAGTGCTTGGCGTGCTCATGACCATGTACGACTCGCGCACCAAACTATCTCAGCAGGTGGTCGAGGAGGTCCGCGACTTCTTCGGCGAGAAGGTCTTCGATACGCAGGTACCGCGCACTGTACGACTGTCCGAGGCGCCGGGATTCGGCCAGCCGGTAACGCTCTACGATTCGTCCGGCAAGGGCGCCAGTGCCTACCGAGGATTGGCGAAGGAAGTGATCAGCCGTGTCTAAGCGAGGACTGGGTCGTGGCTTGTCGGCACTTATCCCGACGGGAGGTCAGGAAGAGGTGGGCGAGCCTCGCGAGCTGCCCCTCGACCTGGTGGCCCCGAACCCGAAGCAGCCCCGCACCAACATCGACAGTGATGCTATCGCCGAGCTGGCGGACTCCATAGGCAAGGTGGGCGTGCTTCAGCCAGTCCTGGTGCGGCCACACGGGGAGGGGTATCAGATCGTGGCGGGTGAGCGCCGCTGGCGTGCCGCTCGGGCTGCCGGGCTCGAGCGGATACCTGTGCGCGTCTTGGCCGCCGGAGAGACCGAGTCGCTCGAAATCGCGCTCATTGAGAACCTGCAGCGAGAGGACCTGAACCCCCTGGAAGAAGCTCGCGGCTACCGTCGCTTGCTGACCGAGTACCAGATGACACAGGCCGAGCTGGCTGACAAGGTGTCCAAGTCGCGATCGGCCATCACCAACGCCCTTCGCTTGCTGGATCTTCCCGAGGATGTTCAGCAGTTGGTCTACGAGAATCGACTCACCGCAGGACACGCCAGGGCGATACTCTCCGTCCCCGATGATGAAGCTAGGGTCAAGCTGGCCCTGAGGGCTTCCGATGAAGGATTGTCGGTCCGAGAAGTTGAGAATCTGGCGAAGCTCTATGCAGCGGGCAGCACCGAGCGTACTTCTCGGCCTGCGGCGCCGAAGTCGTACAAGCTAGTGGCCCGCACTCTCCGCAGACTGCTTGGTACGAATGTAAGAGTGCGAAGGACCACCAAGAAGGACAAGATCGAGATCGACTTCCATGGCGAGGAGGACCTGCAGAGGATCATGCAGATCCTCACGGAGGGTGAGCCAGCGTGAGAAGGGGGCGGGCATGAGACGGGAACGGATGGAATATTTTGCCATCGGACTGATAGCCGGAGCTGTGCTCGGTCTGGTCCTAGGGGTCCTGTTCGCCCCCACAAGCGGCCGTAGAACAAGGCGTCGCCTCGTGGACGGGGCCGAGAGGATGTCGAGTCTTGCTCGCACGGTGGCCGAGGGCGCCGAGCACTTCGCGGGGGCTTTGAGCGATCGGGTGGAGCACTACCTCGGGCGCGACGAGGAGGTTGCCAGGCGCAAGTTGCGGGAGCTGCGCGAGGGAGTGCAACGCTACACACGCGCCCAGCCGCACTGATGTCAGTGGCCTAGCGTACCGTGGTGGGAGCACCTGCGGACACGGAGGCTGCTTGGCGCTAACCCTTATCACCGGACCGGCAGGGTCCGGCAAGCGTGGGCGCACGCTGGAAGAGTGCCGACAGGCGCTGGCGTCCGGGCGATCGCCGCTCGTCGTGGTCCCTTCCGTCCCAGACTCGCGGAGGCTCCTCGCGGAGCTGAGCGGGGATGGTCTGGTCGGCGTCCGCGTGCGCAGCCTAGCCGAGTTCGTGGGTGAGGCGTGGGAAGAGTACGGCGACGGGCGGGCTCACGTTGCGAGCGCGCAGCGGGCCTGCCTGATGCGCAGGGCGGTGGCCGACGACCCCGGCGGCGTTCTGGCTTCGGGCGGACCCGGGGCAGTGAGACTCATGGCTGAGCTGGTGTCTCGGCAGGGCGTGACCTTTCTGCCCGGTTCGGCTCGCGGCCGGTCTGCCACGCAAGCCCTCATCGCAGATGCTTCTGCGAAGGCGGTGTCTCGCTACCGTTCGCTGCTCGGAGACGAAGGATTGGTTGAGTCTGCGGACGCCTTGCGGATCATCGCTGACGCGGATCGGATCGGATCCGGCCCTGTTCTCTTCGTGGACTTCTTGTGCCTCGACTCCAGCCTGGCCGAGCTCATAGACGCATGGTCGGGGAAGGGCTGTGAGATCACGGTGACCCTGCCATGGGACGAGGGAGTGCTAGCTACCGCGTCGTTATCGGAGCAGGTGAGGCGGCTGGGCGCGGCGGCGAACACGTGGGAGCGTCGGGCCGTCGAACCCCTCGGCACACATCCGGACTTGGTCGAGAGGGCACGTGGGCTGTTCACGGGAGACCCGCCGCGCCGCCCATCGGACGCCGTCGTCTTCCGTCTGGCCGAAGGGGAGCAAGGCGAAGCTGACGTCGTTGCCGCCGAGGCCCGCAAGCTCCTCGAGCGGGTGCCCCCGGAGCGACTGGCTATCGTGTTCGGCGATGTGGCCAAGCGCATCGCTGCCCTGAGGCGAGCGTTCGACGCACGGGGGATTGCGATCGAGATAGAGACCGCGGTGCCGCTCGTTGCGACGAGGCTCGGCCGCGCCCTCACGAACCTCCTTCGAGCCGCCGCCGACGGCGACCGTGAGGCTCTCACAGCCTTTCTCGCCAGCCCCTACAGCGGTGTCGACGCCAAGACCGCCGAGCTCATCGACAGCGAGTGCCGGAAGAGGCGTCCCGCTGACCTGGAGGGGCTGATCCTCTCGGCTCGAGAGCGCTCGCCGCGTGCGGCAGATGCCCTGGCGACCGCAGCGAGCCTGATGGCGGAGGGGTTCAGCCGCGGCGCCGAGGGATGGCGCGGACTGACGGACTCTCTTCTCGAAGCTCGACATACGGGCGCCTTGGAGACGAGTGGAACAAGTCTTGAGGAGGATGGAGCGGCGCAGAGGACGACCAGACGGCTCCTCGACGAGGTGGCTGCGCTGTCGTTTTCGGCCGAGATCGGCGGGCGTGAAGCGCTGCTGGCTCTGGAGCGAACGCGGGTCGGCTCTGGGGGCAGCGGACGGGCGGACCACGTGCTGGTCACCGATGCCCGCGCGCTGGGCTCGCGCTGCTACGATGCGGTGATCCTGGGCGGACTCACCTCTGACGAGCTGACACTGCGTACTGGTGCGTCGCCCCTAGAGGGGCTGGCCAGCAGGCTCACCCCGCAGGCCACAGACTTCGGTGATCCGGATGGGCGCCTTCGCTTCTACCACCTCATCACCAGAACTCGGCAGCACCTCACGCTAGTGCGCCAGGCATACGACGATGATGGTCAGCCGAAGAGGCCATCCATTTTCTGGGAGTCAATGGAGGGGCCGCCCAATGCGGCAGCAACGGACAGCCCCATGGAGTCCGGGGCGGAGGCCGGGAACGCGGAAGGCAGGGCAGGAACGGCGCAGGGCGCAAGTGCATCAGCGCCGCGCATGCGCCAGGCAGCGAACGCTGACGTTCCATACCCCACTCCTGTGGCACGCGGGACGATCAGAGATGAATCGGTGTTGGAGGACTTGGCTTCTCGGGAGTCCTTCTCGGCGACTGAGATCGAGAGCTACCTGCGATGTCCCTACAGGTGGTTTTACGAACGCACCGTCCGCCCTCGGCCTGCGGACGGGACGATAGGACCGATGGAGACCGGGCGCCTTGCCCACTCTGTTCTGAAGAGCGTCTACGAGAGGCTGCCTGATCGCACCGGGGCGCGGAGGGTGACGCCGCACAACCTCATGGTCGCCGTCGAGCTGGCCGAGGAGCGCTTCGATGAGGCCGTCGCGGGCGGAGAGGTCCTGCCACCCGCCTCGGTAGCCGAGGAAGAGGCGCTCGCCAAGACCCGGAGCTGGGTGCTGGATCTGGTCACGCGAGACGCCACCTTCCTCCCGGGCTTCGAGCCCATGCTGCTCGAGTGGTCGTTCGGGACGATGCCGACCTCCACGCAGGGAGCGGACCCGGCCGCCAAGCAGGAGCGTCGGCCGGGAGAGGGCGCAGTCCGCATCGGCAGCCTGCAGCTGAGCGGAAGCGTAGACCGAGTCGACGCAGGGGATGCCGGGGCGGTGGTCTCCGACTACAAGCGCGGCGCGCCGCCCCCGCGGACGCACATCCTTGAGGGTAGGGTCGTGCAGGTCGCACTGTACGCCCTGGTAGTGGAGCAGGAGCTAGGGCTCCCGGTGGTGGGCGCCCTCTACCGAAGCCTCTCGGCCGGGGAAGCACGGGGAGCGTTCTGTCGGACGTCGCTCGAGAGCGGATCAGGGCTGCGGGACAAAGACGGGGTCGACGACATCGGCGCCGTGCTCGGGGCGGCGCTCCAGAGCGCCGAGCGGGCGGCCGAGGGCATCCGGGCGGGCCGAATAGCGCCCGGGCCTTCCTCTTCGGGCGACTGCCGCCGGTGCCCGGCAAGGACCGTGTGCGACGGGCGGGTGGGCTGAGGCGTGGCAGAACTCAACGAGCGGCAGCTCAGGGCAGCGAACACGCTGGAAGGCTCGCTGTTCATAGATGCCGCTGCCGGGTCCGGCAAGACGAGGGTCCTCGCCGAGCGCTTCGCGAAGCTGGTTGGCGAGCTGGGGGGAGGAGAAGAGGAGGTCGTCTCGGACAGGCTCCTCACTATCACCTTCACTGAGAAGGCGGCTGGCGAGCTTTGCAAGCGCGTCGGGCGCGGGCTCGTGGAGTCCGGACTTGCCCTCGCTGCGAGGGAACTGCCGAACGCATGGGTGTCGACGATCCACGGCTTCTGCGCGAGGATCCTGCGAGCCAACGCCATCGAGGCGGGGATAGACCCGTACTTCGAGGTGGTCGATCCTGTCTTGCTCGGCCTGCTGAGGGAGCGAGCGTTCGAGGTCGCGGGACGGCGGCTAGCCCAGGACAGCAAGCAGGTGGCTGATCTTCTCGCACAGTACGGGACCGATAGAGTTGCTCGTGCGGTGCTGGAGATCCACGATCGCCTGCGGGGGATGGGCGCCAGAGTGTCGGACGTGACACCTGAGGTGAAGGTCGATGCCCCAGAGCCGCTTGAGGAGGCCATCACCGCGTACACATCGGCCGCTGCCTCGTTCGCTGAGTGTGAGGGGGACACCGCAACGCTCCGGGACAACCGCCGTCGGTGCGGCGAGGCGCTTCTCGAGCTGGCAGAACTCGGCGAGTCGAGCCTAGCTTCGGCGGATATCTGCGCCTCGATCCGCGCGACACTGGCCGACCACAAGCCCGGGCTCCGCGGTTTGGCCGGCCGAGAGGCGGCGGAGGTTCTGAACTCCGAACGGCTGCGAATAGGGACCGCCGCAGCCAGCGCGATGACAGCGCCGCACACGCACGCACTCCTCCAACTCGTTGAGGGCTTCGGGGAGGAACTCTGTGCTGCCAAGGCCGAGAGGGGCCTCGTAGACTTCGCCGACCTCGAACTTTACGCTGTGCGCTTGCTGGAGGAGAGGCCAGACCTGGCCGAGCGGTATCGGCAGCAGTTCGTTTCTGTGATGGTGGACGAGTTCCAGGACACCAACGCGGTGCAGTGCCGGATAGTCGATGCCGTGTCGCGAGGCAACCTGTGCGTCGTGGGCGATCGCAACCAGTCGATCTACGGATTCCGCCACGCCGACGTAGAAGCCTATGCCGCAGCGGTCTCGCGAATGGCCGCTAACGGCGCGGGACACGTCGAACTCGTGGAGAACTACAGGACGCACGCCGACATTCTGAACTTCATCTCGGCCCTGTTCGCTTCGCCAGACATCCTTGGTTCTGCGGCGCCCACGTTGATCCCCGCCCGACATGAGCCCGAGCAGTCCCGGTGGCCGGCCTTGCTGCCGCGAGTGGAGGCGATCTTCGCGACGCGGGCACCCGGCGAGCGGCAGTCCAGTGCGACGGCGGCGGCGGAGGCGACCGCGCTGGCCGAGCGCATTCGTACGGTCGTGGAGGAGGGAGTGGCTCCCGGGGATATCGCCGTGCTGATGAGGGCGCTGACGCATGCCGAGCGCTACGCATCAGCCCTGCGCTCGGCAGGCGTTCCATGTGTTGTGACGGCCGGGAGCGGCTTCTTCTCGCGACCGGAGGTCTGCGGCATGCTCGCGCTGCTCCGCTCGGCCATCGATCGCCGCGACGACGAGGCCTGCGGCCTCTACCTCGCAGGGCCGCTCGTCCAGTTGGGTGACGACGCCTTGTATCGCGCGAGGCTGGCTGCCGGCGACGGCTCCCTCCGGGAGGGCGTCGCTCAGCTCTGCTCGAGCGGTGCACTCGCCGATGAGGAGCTCGCACGGGCGACGATGGCGCTCGAGGCGCGCGATAGAGCGGCCGCCCGCTCGCGCGAGATGCCCCTTGCCGATGTGGTGCTGGGCGCGATAGCGGATCTGGACATGAGGGGGCGGCTGGCAGGTCTGGGCGCCGAGGGTGAGCAGGCGCTCGCGAACCTCGAGAAGCTGGCGCGGATGGCCGAGCAGTATGAGAAGCGCCTGCGCGGAGGCCTTGTCGGCTTCGTTCGTCATGCGGAGACGCATCAGCGCCTGGGCCTGCCTGAGCCACAGGCTACGCTCTCTTCTGGCGGCGCTGGAGCGGTGAGGATCATGAGCGTGCATGCCGCCAAGGGCCTGGAGTTCGATGTGGTGGCGGTTGTCGAGCTGGGCCGGGATCCATGGCGGGCCTCGGCCATCTACAGGCTGGGCCTCGGGGAGGATGGACGGCTAGGTCTGGGAGTGTCGGTCGCGGACGGTCTCGCCCGAAAAGGGGTGGGCGAGAGCGAGTGCTTCACGCTACTGTGCGACGCCCAGGTCGACGCCGACGCCCGGGAAGAGAAGAGGCTGTTCTATGTGGCGTGCACCAGAGCGCGTGAGGCACTCATCCTCGCAGGCCAGGACTGTCTTGAGGTGCCGAGGGAGCTGGAGGCCGACAGGCCCATCCATTGGCTGCGCTCCGCCTTGGGACTCGGGGGGCGCGCGCTGACGCCGGGCGCGAGCGAGGTCGAGCTTGGCAGCAGGGTGCGGGTGACTGTGGTTGGGAACTCCGGTGTTGTCGTCGAATGCGGCGAGGTCGAGACGCCCTCCCTCCCGCCTGCCCTGGTGCCGATCCCGCCCCTCTCCGGGCGGGTAGCTTCGCCCGTGATGTCGCCGAAGGAACCACCAGGCGTGCCGTTTGCGATGCCGCCGGAGATCCCGAGGCTCGGCGATATCGGGTTGCCGCCAGCGACGATCTCCTACACCGACCTCGCGGCGTTCGAGAAGTGCGGAATGAGGTTCCTTGCCGAGAGACTCATGCGGCTGGAGACCCCTCGCGCAGAGGCCGACAGGGACAAGCGCTTGCTAGGAACCGCGGTTCACGCGGCGCTCAGACTGATGGTCGCAACGGGCGCGCCTCCAGCTCGGGAGCGGCTCGAGGCGCTCGTTCGGTTGCACGGGTTGAGCCCGGGCACAGTCTCGCTGATCGAGGAGGCCGTGAGCGCAGCGAGGAGAAGCACTGCTGTCTCCGAGCTGGGCTCGGCAGACCTGATAGCCGCAGAGGCACCCTTCTCTGTCGCCCTGGGTTCTGCCACAAGGCTCGTGGGGGCGATGGACGTGTTCGCGCGTCGGGACCGGGAAGCGCTGGTGATCGATCACAAGACCGGCAAAGGCTCCGGGGGCGACAAGGCCGCGAGAGAAGAGGCGTCGCGCAGGCTCCAGGCGGAGTGCTACGCCCTGGCCGCGCTGGCGTCGGGCGCAGAGCGCGCCGAGGTCGTCTTCGTCGAGCTGGGCGATGTCGACGAGGGCCACGCACCTGCCGAGGAGAGACACGGCTTCGAGGCCGCCGAGGCCAGCGAGTTGAGCGAGCGGATCCTTCAAATGGCCAACTCGATCACGTGGAGCGCCCTGACGCCGAGAAAGCGCTTTGGAGCTGCCTGCGTCGGCTGTCCGGCGCTCGGCGGGATGTGCCCGGTGTCTCCGCCGCGAGGGCATGGGTCTCCTAGGGCCCGCGGAAGGACCGATGTCTGAGTTGGCCGCATGCCGCGTGAATGTCGCTGCCACGCTCAACGCGCTCGGAGACCTCGATGTCTTTGGCGCGAAGTGCCTTCGCGAAGGCCCGGATCCTCTCGGGGCGACTGCGCGCAAGACCAGACTCGGGGACGGGGTTCATCGGGATCAGATTCACGTGGCAGTGCACTGACAGGGCGAAATCCACAAGTGCGCCCAGCTCGGCGTCGGAATCGTTCACATCTTCGATCATGGCGTACTCGAGTGTCGGGCGGCGTCCTGTTTCGCGGACGTAGTGCTCCAGAGCGTCGCGCAGTTCACTGAGGGTCTGCGAGCGCATGGCGGGCATGAGCAGGTCGCGGGTCGTCTGCACGGCGGTATGCAGCGACACCGCCAGGGTGAACTGGTCCGGCTCGGTCGCCAGATGCCGTATCCCGGACACCAACCCGCAGGTCGAGATCGTCAGGTGACGCGCGCCAATGCCGAGTCCCGAGGGGTGGTTCATCAGCCGGAGTGCGCCGAGTGTGGCCTCGTAGTTGGAGAACGGCTCACCTTGCCCCATCGCCAGAGCGCCGGACGCGCGGCGTCCGAAGTCGGCGGCCACGAGCCTGACCTGGTCGACCATCTCTCCCGGAGCGAGATCGCGCCCAGTGCCGTCGAGTCCGGTTGCGCAAAAGGCGCAGCCCATCGCACAGCCGGCCTGGGTGGAGAAGCACACAGAGAGGCGTTTGCCCGATGGCAGCCCTACTGACTCGACCGTCGCGCCGTCGGCGAGTTGCACGAGGTATTTCCTCGAGTCGTCTCGTGAGTCCAAGCGGCTAGCGACAATGGCACGGCCTAGCCGGTAGCGGGCCGCGAGCTTGGACCGCAATGACTCCGGAAGGTCGGTCATCTCCTCGAAGGAGCCCACGCCGCGCCCGTGTATCCATGCGATGAGCTGAGTGGTGCGATATGTTGGCTCGCCCAAGTCGCTTGCCAACCCAGCGAGCTGCTCCGGTCCGAGCGCCGCGATGTCTGCGGGCTGTGCTGTCTCGCTCGGAGTGCTCACTCGGTATCGGGTGAGCCTCCCTCGCCCATAGCAGACTCGTAGCGCCCCTTGTGTTCGTTCTCGAAGCGGCCCACCGAGCGGAAGAAGTACGCGATGTCGCTAAGACCCTCCTCCTCGGCGACGTCCGCGAACTGGGGGTACATCTCGAAGGTTTCGTACGCCTCGCCCGACGCAGCTGACTCGAGATTGGCGGCCGTATCACCGAAGCCGGACATGTACGCCAGGTGGCCGAGGGCGTGAGCTGTCTCCTCGGCAGCGGCGTGATCGAACGCAGCCTTAGCATCCAGGTCGCCCTCCAGCTCGGCGATGCGCGACCAGAGGGTGTAGCGGCGATTGGCTTGCGACTCCCCGGCGAACGCTGCCTTGAGGTTCTCGAGGGTCCTGGTGCCGGAGAGATCGCCTGGACCCTCGTAGTGCTCGAACATGTTCTTTGGGGCACCACACACGGGACATGTCTCTGGGGCCGGCCCTATGTGGAAGTAGCCACAGCCCTTGCAGCGGTATCGCTCTACCATCTCCGAAGCTCCCTTCGCGGGGGGCACATACCGTGCCGAACGGCCTGTTGCGCATCGTATTGCGCATCGCAAGTGAGTATTCCCATACCCGCAAGGGCGGGTGATCGGCCTCGTGCGATACTATAGCCGTTGCAGTACGCAGCAGCATCTGCCGCTCAGGCCCAGTCTTCGAAGGAGGGCTCATGAGGACGAGATCATCGTTGGCGGCTGTCATCGTCGCGGCCGGGCTTGCTCTGCTGCTGGTCCCCGCAGTCGCCTCCGCGATACAAAGTGTGCCCGCATCGAAGTTCGAGTCGAGCATCGAGTCGTGCGGATGTCACTCTACCTTCACGGAGCTCTGGAAGGGATCGATGCATGCGCAGGCGCTCACCGACCCCTTGTACCTGTACAAGCTCGCCGAGGCGAATAGGGCATCGAAGGGGGCGCTCGGCCCCTTCTGCGACGGGTGTCATGGCCCTATAGCCGCGATGGCCGGTGAGACCAGGAACAATCCGGACAGGAAGTACTCCAAGGCGGGCGGCGAAGGCGTCTCCTGCGACTTCTGTCATCAGGTAACGGGAACCGGCAAGCCCCTCGGGAACGCCTCGTGGAACGTCACGCCCGACGGCACGAAGCGCGCCCAGCTCACGGATGCGCGGTCGCCCTCACACAAGACGGCGTTCTCCAAGTTCCACACGACAGCCGAGTTCTGTGGAACCTGCCATGACGTCATGCACCCCGGCAACGGGATCTACCTCGAGGCCACCTACACCGAGTGGAGCAAGAGCCCATACGCCGCGCAGGGGATCGTCTGCCAGGACTGCCACATGACCCCGGGCCCCCAGGTGACCAAGCCCAACCCTGGGACCGCCTGCAACATGGGTCCGGAGCGGGACCACGTCTACATCATGACGTTCGCTGGCGGCAACGTCGGGC
>CAZWGV010000028.1:0-16193 GCA_964633595.1 uncultured Coriobacteriaceae bacterium
TGCTATCGGGCTACAGGCATCTCGTAGATGCGCCACGTCTTGTAGCGCTTGCCGCCCATGAACTCGGCTGCGCGGATGACGAGGTCGTTGTCTTCGAGCAGCATGGACGCCTCACACGTCTTGTAGCCGTGGGCGCGGGCGTAGCGGTGTGTCTCGTCGAAGAGCAGTGCGTCTATGCCTGCTCGTCTACGACCAGGCCTGATGCCGAAGAACATCAGGCGGACCCGCGGGATGTGACGGCGATGCCGCAGGAGGCGCGCGAGGCGTACTGGGTCGGAGTCGCCGTACCATCGCCAGCGCGGCTGGAGCGCCCAGTACGGATCGGGGAATGCGCCGAGCACCGCGACCGGCTCACCGTCGACTGCGGCGAAGCGGATGAGGCCAGGGTCGACTATCGGCTTGAGGGTGTCGGCGAGAGCATCCGCCTCCTCGTCGGTGATCGGGAGGTAGCCCCAGTCTTCCGACCAGGCCTCGTTGTAGATGCGCACGATCGCGCGCACTTCGTCAGTGAAGACCCGCATATCGACCGGACGCACGCGCACAGAGTCGCGCGCGCGGACGGCCTCAGCGAGCCGGGTGAGTCGCGGGGAAGGAGGCGCTTGGAGATCGATCAGGTGCGCATGGTAATCCATCACCTTGGAAAGGCCGCATCGTTCTAGGAGGGAGCCGTAGTAGGGAGGGTTGTGGGTCAACTCCACTGTGGGCGGATGCTCGAAGCCGTCGATCAGCACCGCCTGTCGCTCGTGTGTGACGTTGGAGTACTCGCCGGGCCCGCGCATGCGCTCCATCCCGCGCGAGGAAACCCACTCTCTTGCCGCGCCGACGAGGGCAGACGCCACCTCGATGTCGTCTACGGTCTCAAAGAAGCCGAAGAAGCCCAGACGCACGCCGTAGTAGTCGTTGAAGCGGTGGTTGATCGCAGCCGAGACGCGCCCCACGGGGCTTCCATCGCGCCGCGCGAGAAAGTGGGTGACGTCGGCGTGTTGGTGGTAGGGGTGCGCCGGAGTGAGCAGCCCCTTCGTGCCCAGCAGTCGGCTTCCGACAAGGTCGGCGTTGAGGGGAGGTGTCCAGCAGGGGTCGCCGCGGTTGAGCTTCCATGCGAGGCGTACGAACTCATGAATACGCGGGTCGCCCAGCCCGAACTGCTCGACGGTCACGGAAGACTTGCCGCACACGTGGCTCCTGTCGCCGGGCGGGGCCTGGGTGATGCTGCGCGTCGCCACGAAGCGTAGCAGAGCACAGGCACATCGCGCCCGACTCAAGCCGCTCACCGAGCCATCAAGCCCGACCGCCTGCCCCACGGCTCTGGCAACCCGACATGGTCGGCATGTGCGCTACACTCGCACGCAAGGCTGGCACGGCCGGAGGGTTGCATGGCTCCACTCGACCTCGACGCGATCGCGAACAGTAGCCTGGGTGTACGGGTGGTCCATGGACTGGGGCGTGCCACTCCGCCTGCGGTCGGCTATCGACTCGCTGATAGGGTTGCCGATGCCGTGGCCGCCAAGCGCGACTCGGCCATGGTCCGCGCGGTTCGCTCCAATCAATGGGTGGTCTCGGGCGGTATGCTCGTCGGCGAGGAGCTCCAGGAGCTCGTGCGCGAGACGTTCCGGCACATGGCGCACTGCCTATACGACCTCTACCACGTCTTGGACGAGTCCGAGCGACTCGGCACACTGGTAGAGCTCGACGACAAGATGCTCGAGTGGATCGAGCGCAGTCGCGAGGGTCAGAGCCTGATGCTCGTCGGGGCGCACATGTCCAACTTCGACCTCATGGGGCGAGCGTTGGCGGCGTCCGGACTGCGCGCGCAGGTTCTCTCGGTACCCGAGCCCTCAAAGGCATACAGGGCGCAGAACGAGATGCGGCGCAAGATGGGACTCGACGTAACCCCTATCTCCCTGGGCGCACTGCGCGCGGCCGAGAAGCGCCTCGCGAGGGGCGGGTGCGTGATCACCGGCGTCGACCGTCCAGTGCCTGGAGCGCGCCAAGAGCCGCTCTTCTTCGGGCGTCCCGCCAAGCTGCCCACGGTGCACGTGCGGCTGGCCGCCAGCACGGGGGCGCCACTGGTGGCTGTGATGTGCAGGATGCGCTCTGACGGCATCTATCGTGTATCCGCAACGGGCCCGATGGAGCTTTCCGGAGAGAACGCCCCAGCGGCGGTGAAGCGAGACGCCGAGCAGGTCCTGAAGATCGCCGAGGACGCGATCAAGCGCGCGCCTACCCAGTGGGCGATGCCCCACGCCGTTTGGCCGCGCGCGCTGGACGAGGTCGCGGGCTGACGAGAGGTGGCAGACGTCCGCTCGCAGCGCCGAGTGCTCGACACTCTCACCGGTCCGGTCGAGGAGCGGGCGCTTGTCTGGCTCGCTGGCAAGATGCCCGCGCGGGTGACGCCCGATACCCTCACGGCTCTCGGCGTTGTGGGGGCCGCGGTCGTCTTCGCCGGATACTGCCTGGCCGGCCTCGGCGGCGGATGGCTCTGGCTGGTCAACCTCGGCCTCGCCGTCAACTGGCTGGGCGACAGCGTGGATGGGACTCTCGCTCGGGTGCGCGGGATCGAGCGACCGCGATACGGCTTCTTCATCGACCACACCGTTGACGTGGTCAGCGAGGGGTTCGTCTTCCTCGGCCTCGGCCTCTCGCCCTATGTCAGGTTCGACCTTGCCGCCTTGGCGTTCTGCGGCTACCTGGCTCTCTCAGTTCACACCTACGTCAGGGCCTTCGTTGACGGGACATTCAAGGTCTCCTACTCGCGGATCGGTCCCACGGAGCTGAGGATCGTGCTCTTCGTCGCCAACGCGGTGGTGTCTGTCACTGGCGCTCCAGCGGTCATCGGGCTGTTTGGCGGACTAACGGTGTTCGATCTAGTCGTGGCGGCTGTTGCGCTGGGTCTTGCGGTCACGTTCGTTGCTTCCGTGTTCGTCGGGCGTCGGCAGTTGGCGGACGTGGACTCGACACCGAGCTTCCCCAGCTCCTCGGCCTAGCGGCGACGATGCGCCGGATAGCGCTCATCACCGACCTGCACGGCAATCTGGTCGCTACCGACGCCGTCCTGGACGACATCCGCTCCGGAGACATCGCCGAGACTTACTGCCTCGGCGACCTAGTCGGCTACGGGCCGGACCCGACAGGTGTCATCGATAGGGTCCGGTCGCTCGGCATACCCACCGTTCAGGGGAACTACGATCGCGGCGTGGGCGGCCGGTTGGGCGAGTGCGGATGCTACTACGCCACGGAGCAGGCTCGCCATGACGGGGAGGCCTCGTACGAGTTCTCGGTCGGCGCCGTCGGCGAGAGTGACGCCGCCTGGCTCCTCGCGCGCCCCACCGAGTTGCGCCTGGAGGAGTCGGGCGCCCGGGTGCTGCTGGTTCACGGCAGTCCGCGGCGGCAGAACGAGTATCTTGCCGCCGACCGCTCGGACGCGGGGCTTGCCCGGCTTGCTGCCGAGGCAGAGGCGGACATCGTGTGCGTTGGTCACACGCATACCCAGTATCATCGGCGGTTGGCAGGCGAAGAAGGCCAGCCGATCCACTTCGTGAACGCAGGGTCGGTCGGCAAGCCCACGGACGGCGACCCCAGGGCTTGCTGGGTGGAGGTCCTGCTGGGGTCGGAGGCCGAGGTGTCGCGGGCCGCGCCGTCGGATCCGGCAGCGGGGATCGCGGGCGCCACCGGGCTCTGGTGCGGGACGATCGCGCACCGGGTCGCCTACGACGTCGATGCGGTCGGGGCAGCCATGCTGGCGGTCGGCCTACCTGAGACGCTCGCGAAGGCTCTGCTGAAAGGCTAGCGGCTCGGTGCCGGAGGCGGGTCCCAGGCGCGCCCCTTGCTAGAATGGCCGAGGTATCCCCTAGACCTGCGAGGTTTCCGATGACCGGTGCCGGCTGCAAGAGCGCTTCGTCCAATCGTCCTCTCTACATCCTCCTTGGCGTGCTCGCGGTGGTCGTGGCCGCGGTTACGCTCACCCTCCCTGACGTTGAGATGCTCGATTCGCGCCAGTTCAGATTGGCGGTCTTCCACGGCGCGGACACGTGGGCCAACCTCGCCCTGTTCACGCTGGCTGCACTGGCCAGCGCCGCATACATCGTCTCCAGCCGAAAGGGGCTCTACCACTGGGCAACAGGCTTTCGCCATGTGGCGATGCCGCTGTGGTTCTTCAACGCTGCACTAGGACTGCTCTCGGCCATGCTCACATGGAGTGGGTTCAGCCCCGGTGAGCTGTTCGCCGAGCCCAAACTCATGGGCACATTCTACGTCCTCCTCGGCTCGACCCTCATCGTCGGGATCGACTCTGTTCTGGCGAAGCCGAAGCTGACGGCGGTTCTAGACATAGCGATGGGCGGTGCGCTCTGGTACCTCATCCTCTCGGCCAGCAACTACATGCATCCGGACAACCCGATGCGAAACCCGGACACCGACCCGGGCATCAAGCTGCGGTTCTTCGTGATGGCCGGCGGACTGCTGGCGTTCTGGATGCTCGTGTCGTACCTGGTGAAGAAGAGAGCTGCGGCTCACTCCGAGGGCGGTGGGGGATCGGGCGAACGCACGGCCGTGCTCCCGGCCGACGAAGACGAGCGGGAAACCGCCTAGCCCGCCACCTACCAGACCGCGGCAGCCTCGGGGATTGCGGCGCGGTCGACCAGGGTGATCGCGCCGACCGAGCATGCCGAGCGGCACACTCCGCAGCCCCAGCAGTCCTCGGTGCGCACTAGCGCCACGTCGCCCACCCGCGAATCGCCCACCCGCGAATCGCCCACTGGCGTGCCGGCGGCCCGGGAGCTGGCAGCCGCCTCGATGGCAACGAACGGGCAGCGCTCGACGCACGCGCAGCAGCCGCTGCACGAATCGGCGTCGAGCACAGCGATGTACTCGCCGCGCCACATGATCTTGGTCTCCAGGGACCGGGTGAGCGTCATCGCCATGCAGCCGCTCTTGAGGTCGCAGTTGCAGATCGCTCCGATCCATGGGGTGACGAAGGTCCAGACCGAGTGCATGAGACCCTGGTCTTCGCAGCGCCTCAACAAGGCCACCGCTTCGTCCTTGGACAGGCGCTGGAAGGCGGAGGTGTCGGGTCCCAGGTCGTAGTCGGCGAACCCCTCGGCGAGAGCGTCGTCGATGGGCCGAGTGGTGATGCAGAGGCAGTAGCCCTCCTCGGGCCCGCCGGCGAACAGCCTGCACGGGCACGGGACATTCACGATGCTCGTGGTGATGTCGAGGATGCGCTCGCAGTCCTCGATCGGCACGGGCTGCCCGAAGTGCACTCGCTGCAGCCTCCGGGAGACGCTGCCTCTGACGGCCTCGGCCACCGGCGTGGGGGCGCTGTTCGCGTGCTCAAGGATGGTCAGGAGCCGCGAGCGGTTGCGGCCGAAGTCGCGGATGAAGTCCACCAGATAGCCGCGCCTTCGCAGGTCGGAGGAGAGGTCGGCCGAGTACGAGGACGCCTCCAGGTACCACTTCTGGCCGTCGCCGTGCTCGATGCAGAACTGGCACATGCCGAACCCTCCGAAACTCGAAGCCGCAGGCCCCTGGACACTCTAGCAGGCCGAGCACCGTTCGCCGGAAACCCCTCGACCGCGACGCCTCTTGTGCCGATACCCAAAGTGCGGCGGACCGCCGCACCCGCCTAGTAACAGACGCAGTCGACAGGACACCAGTGATCCAGGTAGCTCGCGCGCTGACCGAGGTCGGCGACCTCTTCCGCTCAGAGGACGAGGACCTCGTGCGCATCCTCATGAACGCCGTCTCCAACGCAGAGGCGAATCTGGCCATTGTGGCGCTGAGGGACTTCGTGCCCGAGAAGACACTCGTCACGGCGGTCAATCTTCGAGAGGTCCTCGCCGAGCTCCCCACGTGCCCCTGCCCGATGCACATCGACGTCGGGCAACTTGCGCGCGTTGCTGGGCTCGGCAAGGTCAAGAACGCGTACACGCGCCTGTTCGAAGACGCGGGTGGCCACTACGAGCTGGTCGTGCTGGGCGACGGCAACCTCTGCTACGACATCATCATCGCGACGGCCGACGGGAACGTCTTCCTAAAACCGGTCCCCGTTGTGAGCGACCTAGTCCATCCCGACGCGCTCGAGCTGATGTTCACGCACGAGACCCTGCTCGATGAGGTCATCTCGCTGACCAGGTCGATGGGGTTGGTGTTCAATCCGCCGTTCTACATGTCGCTCGAAGACTGGTCGATGGAGCACGCCGAGGAGTCCATGTCCGACCTCGGCAAGCTGTTCTGAGGGAGGCCGCTTCCCACCAACCCGCCGCAGACGTATCATGACCGGGACAACTGAATCAGCGTCCCGGGTGCCCGCGCGAGCGGGAGAATAGGGAAGCCGGTGAGAAGCCGGCACGGACCCGCCACTGTGAAGCGGGGTCAGGGGTGACGAAGCGGCCGACAGGGCCACAAACCTAAGACCCCCGAAGTCAGGAGACCTGCCCGAGACGCGCGACGCGGCCTTCGCGGAGAAAGGCTTGATCGCGGCGTCCCAGCGGGCGCATCGACCAGGATCCCTCCCGAAGACCCTCGCCTTTGGCGGGGTCTTTCGCGTGTGGGGGCCGCGCGAGAGGAAGGAGAGGATAGTGCTCCACGATTCCGGCAGTGTCCGCCTCGCTCGGCTGATGGCCTGGTCCGCGATCGTAGCGTCTCTGGTGGCCGTCGCTACCGTGGCTGGTTGCGCGAGCGATCGTCCGGCGACGGGCGACGCGCAGAGCAGCGGCAATGGCAGCGAGCCCGCAGCCTCGTTCCCCGTGACCGTCACCGATGACGCCAGCCGCACGGTCACGGTGGAGACCGAGCCCATGCGTATCGTGAGTCTCGCGCCCGCCAACACAGAGATCGTAGCGGCGCTGGGACTAGAAGACCGACTCGTGGGCGTGACAACGTACGACGACTACCCAGTTTCGGTGACCTCGCTCCCAAAGGTGGGTGACTTCGTCTCTCCCAACATGGAGGCCATCGCCGCTACCGATCCAGATCTCGTCCTGGCCACCACAGGCGTGCAAGCTGAGACCATCGGTGCGCTGGAGGATCTGGGCGCCACCGTCGTTGCGGTGGACCCGCAGAGCCTGGCGGCCCTCTATGACTCCATCGAGATGGTAGGTCGCGTCACGGGAGCGTCAGAGAAGGCCGCCGAGTTGGTCCAGCGCATGCAGGGAGACATGGCGCTCATAAGCTCGGCCGCAGGGAGACTCGACAGGCGGCGAGTCTTCATCGAGATCGCGCAAGACCCCCTCTTCACGGCGGGCAAGGGCACCCTGCTGGACGAGCTCATCACGGTGGCGGGGGGCGACAACGTCGTGGCCCAAGAGGGCTACGTCGCCTACTCGCTCGAGCAGCTCGTGAAGGACGATCCCGACTGGTACCTGGCCACGAAGGGCTCGATGAGCGACCCGTCCGCATTGGGCAAGCGCCCCGGCTTCGACCGGCTGGCTGCCGTTCAGAGCGGGGCCATCCGCATCCTCGACGACAACCTCGTGAGCAGGCCCGGCCCACGGGTTGTCCTCGGCGCTCTGAGCATCTATGAGGGCCTGCATCCGGAGTCGTCCTACCGGCCCGAGGTGGGGGAGTACTGACGCAGTGACGCCCTCGGCCACCCGCGCACGCCCTGCGGTCGTGCTGGCTGTACTCACGGCCGTCCTCGGCCTGCTCGCCTTGCTGGCGATAGGGGTGGGTGCGGTTCGGGTGGCGCCGGGTGAGGTAGTTGCGGCGATCGGTCGGGCCCTGGCCGGCGAGCCCAGGAGCCTCACCGACGCCGTGATCGTCGACATACGCCTGCCGAGGGTGGTCCTGGCCGCGCTGGCCGGGGCCGCCCTTGCAGGTGCCGGCGTGCTCTACCAGGCGCTCTTTCGCAATCCGCTCGCCGACCCGTACATCCTCGGCATCTCGTCGGGCGCCGGGCTCGGCGCAACCCTGGCGCTGGTAGCCACGGCCGGTGCCACCGGGCTGCGCGTTGGTGCTGTCCCCGCGGCGGCTTTCGTCGGGGCGGGGCTGACTGTGATCCTGGTTGAGCGCCTGGCCACAGGGCGGAGTCGCCTGGACGCGACGTCGTTGCTGCTCGCGGGAGTGGCGGTGTCATACACGCTCGCGGCGATCACGTCGTTCATCCTGGTGTTCGCTCGGCAGTCGATGGCTTCCGTGGTCTTCTGGATGATGGGCGGACTCACCTCGGCGTCGTGGGCGTATGTGGTCGCGATCGGTCCGATGGTGGTCGCCGGCGCGGCCTTCCCCCTGCTGTTCACGCGGGAGCTCAACATCATGTTGCTGGGCGACGAGCGAGCCGCCGAGCTGGGAGTGTCGGTCGAGCGCTTCAAGCGCATTGCGCTAGCGGTGGGCTCCTTGCTGGTTGCGGCCGCTGTGTCCGTCTCTGGTCTTATCGGGTTCGTTGGGCTGATGACCCCCCACATGGTGCGCCTCGCGCTCGGCCCCGATCACCGGCTGCTCATGCCAGCTTCGCTGCTGGCTGGGGCGTCGGCGCTGGTCTTCGCCGACGCCGTAGCGCGGACCGCGCTGGCGCCCGTGGAGATCCCGGTGGGCATCGTGACCGCCGTGGTGGGAGGCCCCTTCTTCGTGTGGCTGCTCCTGAGGAGGCGCAGCGGCTCGTGAGTCAGCACGCCACCAGCCTGCAGTTCGACTCGGCCGCCCTCGGCTATGCCGAGCACGTGGTGCTGCGTGACGTTGCCCTCACCGTGCGTCCCGGCGAGATCGTCGGCCTCGTCGGGCCCAACGGAGCCGGCAAGTCCACGATGTTGCGCGCGGTCACCCGCTCGGCCCGAGTCATCTCCGGAACGGTGTGCGTGGGTGAGACGAACGCCGCCACCCTATCCGCCCGCGACTTGGCCCGGGTTGTGGGAGTCGTGCCGCAGAATCTGTCTGCCACATTCGCCTTCACCTCCGCCGAGTACGTCCTCATGGGCAGACATCCCTGGCAGGGAAGGCTGCAGTCCGCAAGCCCCACCGATCGCCGAGTGGCCGAGCGGGTCATGGATCTCACCGACACGCTCCACTTGGCGGGCGAGCGTGTGGACACGCTGTCCGGAGGCGATCTGCAGCGGGTGGCGCTGGCCCAGGCCCTCGCGCAAGAGCCGAGCGTGCTGTTGCTCGACGAGCCCACGAGCCATCTCGACCTCAATCACCGGCTCCAGGTCCTGGACTTGGTGCGTGAGCTGGCTGATGGAGGAGTCGCCGTCCTCGCTGTCTTCCACGACCTGGACCTGGCCGCCCGATACAGCGATCTCCTGGCGGTGGTGGCCGAGGGGATGGTGGGTCCCGTAGGGTCTCCACCACAGGTGCTGAGCGTGGACCTCGTCGCGCGCGTATTCGCCGTGAGGGCGGTGGTCGGCACGGATCCGGTCACCGGAACCGTCACAGTGGTGCCGGTGCTCAGAGATGGCGCCAGGCCAGAGGCGAGTCCGCGGCGCGCGTTCCTAGTGAGCGGCTCGGGCACAGGGGCGGCTCTGATGCGCCGCCTGGCGCTCTCGGGCTACGCGATCTCCTGCGGCGCCCTCAATCGAGGGGACACGGACTTCGCGGTCGCGGAGGCGCTCGGCGCCGAGATGGTCGCTCTGCCGCCGTTCGCCGCACCGGATGAGGCCGCCGTCCGTGAGATCGGGCGGCTTGCACGCGAGGCCGATGTACGTATCGTGTGCGCCACGCCGTTCGGGGCGCCCAACGTCGACAACCTGCGAGCGGCGGTGGCCGAGGGTGCGCCGATGGTCCTGGTGGGGCATCTCCGCTCGGAAGAGGACTTCACGGGCGGCGAGGCGACACGGCTGTGGGAGGCGGCCATCGCAGGCGGTGCGCTGAGCGCCGAGGGTGTCGAGGACGTGGTGCCGCTCCTGGGGGGACAGCCCTAGCGCTTGAAGAGATCCATCAACGGAAGGCAGACGTCCGCCCAGCCGCAGGGTTCGCAGGCGCCGTCGCGCCATCCTTCGAGCACGTCCGGGAGACGCGCTCGGATCTCTCTGAAGTCGACGATGTCGCCCACCTCGAGGTCCAAGTGCTCCAGCGCTAAGTCGTCCAGCTTGTCGATCTCGCTCTGAGAACCGTCCTGGAAGGCGCAGGTATCTCCCTGTCTGTGCTCGCACTGCACGCATACGTTGTCTGGGCCGCTGATTATCAGCACCGGTGCGCCCTGGTTGAGCAGGTCGATGACGTCGAGCATGTTGGCGACGAACTCGGGAGAGTAGCCCTCGCCCCTGAAGAACTGGAGGCATATCAGGTGATGCCCGCGTAGGCTTACCGGCGTCTCTTGGCTGGCCTCCGGCATCCCCGACCCCCTTAAACCTCTGCTCGAACCACTCCGCCAGCAAGGCTCGCAACGCAGGGCTCCTCCTGACTCGCTACCATTATGTCAGCCTGAGAGCCGATCCGCCGCAAGTTGTTCTTCATAGCCAGCGCCGCCATCTCCGGCAGGTTGCTGAACTTGGACACATGGAGCGCGACGACCGAGCCCAGGCGATCGGAGGCAAGTGCCTCGACAGCCGACGCGGCATCTTCGTTCGACAGATGGCCGATCGCCGAAGCGATGCGCCGCTTGACGAAACGTGGATAGGCACAGCACTCGAGCATCTCAGCGTCATGGTTGCACTCGATGCCGAGGATGTGGCAGTCGCGGAGCGCCTCGAGGGCCTCAGCGCCGATCGTTCCGCTATCAGTCAGCACACCCGCCTTCGTCCCGCAGCCGCCAACGAAGACGTATCCGACGGGCTCGGCGGTGTCGTGCGAAGCGGCAAACGGCAACACTTCGATCTCGCCACAGCGCATCGGTTCGCCCGGCACGAGGGGCTCGATGTCTAGCGAGCCGGTTGTGAGCCAGTACCCTGAGGCGGTTCCTCGCGTTGCGAAGATCGGAGTGTCCGAGCGACCCACGAAAGCTCTGAGCCCGCGGACGTGGTCGAGGTGCTCATGAGTGAGCAGGACGGCGTCCACTCGCTCCGGGTCGACTCCGACTGAACGCATCCTTCGGCGGGTCTCGCGTGCCGAAAGACCGCAGTCCACCAGCAGGGTTGTGCTACCGCTGGTGACGACGGTGGCGTTCCCGGTCGAACCCGAGCCGAGGAAGGCCACGCGCATGCGCTCGGCGGGGCGACTCTGAGGAAGAACCATGCGCACAGTGTACGACACCGGCATGACCGGGTGCGGGGGCGCCGCGCGCCCCGGCGCGCCCCGGCGCGCCCCGGACGCGGCGTTGCAGGGTGCCGAATGGCATCGCCGATGGTATATACACCAGATGACAAGTCCGCGTGCGCCGAGGCAAGCCCCAGGCGGGCGACGGGTCCATGTGCGGGACGGAGGATGACAGGGTGGCGACAACGAGCCGGTGGTCACTGCGCAACATCTACCTGTATCTGGTCTGCCTCATCACGCTCATCATGGTGATCTTCGCCACGGTGAGCCTCGTTCGCTCAACGGTTGAGCTCCTCTATCCGGACCCCGGCTACTTCGGACCGGTGGCGGTGGAGAAGGACGGGCCGACGGCCGAGGAGATCGAGCGGTCGCAGGACCTGTCTCGCAGGCAGTCCCGTCGCAACGCGGTACTGGGACTCGTGGGAAGCGCTGCGATGCTGCTAGTGGCGGGGCCGCTCTACGTCTATCACTGGCGGAAGATCGAGTCCGAGAAGGACATCGGGCCTGCGGAGGCGTCTCCGAGCAGCTCCTAACGCTGCATGGCGAGCATCTCGCGCGTACGCTGCCAAGCGAGACGCACGCCGCCCACCTGCAGCCAGTACTTCACATAGGTGATGCGCTTCATCGCGATGGCCGGCAGGCCCGACAGCGTGAGACCGTACATCCAGCCCACTCCCCACTTGGGCCCGATGCTGACGAACTCGCCTCGCATGTGAGGCTCGAACGGATGAGGCTCTTGCCCCCTCGCTTCGCGGAGGATGCTCTGCGCGACATGCGGACCTTGCTGGATAGCCATCTGTGCGAGCATCGGCAGTGCTCGGCCGGTCTTAGGGTGGCGCGCTCCTGCCACGTCGCCGATCACGTACACGTCGTCCCAACCCTCGGCCTTCAGCTTGTCGTCGACTGAGGCTCGGCCCGAGGGGTCGGTGACAAAGCCCCACTCGGCCACGTGCCGATCCGCCTTCGCTCCTCCGCACCAGACGAGCACCGAGGAGTCCATTCTGCGGCCGGATGCGAGTACGACGGCATCCTTCTCCACACGGTCGACCGCATCGCCGGTGACTACGGCGACGCCCATGCGATTGAGGCGCTTGACCGCCTTCGCCCTTTGCGGCGCCGGGAGGTCGTAGAGTATCTCTGGGCGCCCCTCTATCAGCCGGACGTGCAGATCGTCGGGATCGAGCCCGGCCTCCTTCATTCGCTTGGGCAGCATCTGGCCGAGTGTGCCCACGATCTCGACGCCGGTGGCGCCGCCCCCAACTACCGTGAAGCTGAGAGCGCGAGCTCGTCTGCGGCGGTCCGCCAGTTTGGCTGCGGTCTTGAACGACTCGTCTATCTGTCGCTGGAGTTTCTGCGCGTCCTCGACGGACCACATGGTGATCGCGTTCTCGCGCAGGCCCGGGATGTCTGGCACGAATGGAACCGCGCCGGTTGCGATGACCAGGCGCCAGTAGCGCACCGGCTCGCCTTCGCCGACTACCACGATCCGCTCCTCGGGGCGCACATCCGTGGCACGGGCGTAGCAGACGGACACCGGCAAGTCGCGAAAGACCGTGGGATGCCAGAGTTCGCAGAATTGTGGTCGTTGCGGTCCGACCGCTACCAGGTCCAGCTCGGACAGCGCTTGCTGGCAGGGGTCCGGCTCGATGAGCAGCGCCTCCACGTCGTCGCTCGTCCTCGCCTCTCGGCCAAGGGTGACGGCGCACGTGGTTCCCGCGTAGCCACCCCCGACGATGACGACCCGCAGCCCCGCTCCCTCGCTCAGATCCCTGTTCTCCTCCAAGATCCCTCCCTTTCCGCCCCCGACACCTTATACCTCTTGCCCGTCTTCCGGACTCCTTGGCGTGGATGGCAGCCACGTTGGGAAGATACGTGACGTCTGGTCTGGGATCCTCGCGCCGGAGGCAAGCATGGAAGTCAAGGTATACGCGCTCTCCACCTGTCCCTACTGCCGCATGACTCGGAAGTTCCTCGATGAGACTGGTATCGGCTACGACGTCGTTGAAGTCGACAAACTGGAGGACGAGGAGCGAGAGAGCGTCGTGGCCGAGGTCCGTCGCATCTCCGGGGGTGCTTCCTTCCCCGTCGTAGTCGTGGGCGACGAAGTGATAGTCGGCTTCAACAAGGTCCGCCTGAAGCAGCTTCTCGAGGTGTGAGGCCTACAGCATGAGCGGTGAGGGTGCGGTTCGCCGACGCTTCCAGGCCGGCACCACGATAGAGGATCTTGTGGAGTTCATGGCGCCATACGTGGCGCGACTCGGCTACAAGTTCAACACGGACACCGAGTTCGTCGAAGCGACCCTCGAGGCCGAGCTGGAGATCCTCGACGAGACCGGAGACATCTACTGCCCCTGCCGCGTCCGCTCGGGAGATCCCAAGGAAGACGCCCGTATCGTTTGCCCCTGCATCGCCTTCCACATGGCCGAGTTCGCCGCCATGCAGAAGTGCTGGTGCGGTTTGTTCGTCCGCCGAGACATCGAGGACGGCTCGGTGCTGCACGGCGTTGTCGAGGTGCCTGAGGGTCCTGTAGACGTGCCGGTCGCCCTCGTCGACGACATGCGGGACGGCGAGGCACGGCACGTCAGGATAGGGAAGAAGGACATCGCCCTCTTCCGCGTACAGGGTGAGTTCTTCGCGCTATCGAACCTCTGCAGACATGCGTTCGCGCCGCTGGCCGAGGGGTACCTCGACGGCTATCACGTCATGTGCCCCTGGCATGGTTGGCGGTATGACGTGCGAGATGGCACTACCGATCACCCCGATGCGGACGTGAGGACGTATCCAGTGGTGGTACGAGAAGGCGAGGTTCTGGTAACCGTCGAGAGTGCGGGTCGGCCTCGCTGAGTGGGAGTCCGGCGGGGGAAAGGTCGAGCGCGAGTTCCGCAGACAATAGGCCGGGCGAGCAGCCCGGCCTATTGGCGAGGACTGTCTGAGCGAGCGACCTTCCCCCGCGGGACCCGAGTCCGGACCGACGGGCCCTCTCGGCGGCCCCGCTACGCCTCTGCCATGCTCTCGCTCGCGGCGGGCTTGTCCTTGAACAGCTCGCCGATGCCTCCTATTGAGCCGAGGATGCCGCTCACCTCGGTCGGTAGGAAGATCTTCGTGGCCTTGCCGTTCGCTATCGACTTGAGCGCCTCGAGGTAGCGGATCGCGATGAGGTCGTTCGTGGGCCTTCCGTCGTGGATCGAGCCGAAGACGGTCACGATAGCCTGCCCCTCGCCCTCCGCGACCGTGATCTTCTGGTACTTCTCGGCGTCGGCGACCTCGCGGATGGCCTGCGCCTGACCTTGCGCCTGCAGGATGGCCGCCTCCTTGGCGCCCTCGGCCCGCGCGATGGCTGCCTGCTTGTCGCCGTCGGCCTCTAGGATCTTGGCGCGGCGGTCACGCTCGGCCTTCATCTGCCGGTGCATCGCCTCGGTGACGTCGCGTGGCGGCTCGATGCGCTGCAGCTCTACGCGGACGACCCGCACGCCCCACTTGTCGGTGGCGTCGTCCAGGATCTGGCGCAAGGCCGCGTTGATCTTCTCGCGAGAGGTCAGCGACTCGTCGAGCTGCATTTCCCCGATGACGTTGCGGAGGTTCGTCTGCGCGAGCTTGGTCGCCGCCATGTAGAAGTTGGCGACGTTGTACATGAGCTTCACGGGGTCGGTGGCCTCGTAGTAGACCACCGCGTCAACCGTCACCACAACGTTGTCCTTCGTGATGACCTCCTGTGGTGGCACGTCGACTACGTTCTCGCGCATGTCCACCTTGGAGAGCTTGTCCACTACCGGAATGATCAGGTGCAGGCCCGAGTCGTAGGTCTTCTGGTACTTGCCGAGCCGCTCGATGATGCCCTTCTCATAGGGGCGAACGATCCTGATCGCGGCGATCGCGTAGACGAACAGGACGAACAGGGCGACAAGGCCCAGAGCCACCGACGCTAGGACTGATGTGTTCACTGGTCACCATCTCCTCGTGTGGCGACATCTTCCGGCGAAGCTGGCGCCGCCGTGGCGGACTCCCCTGCGGTGGCGGCCGCAGGCTCAGGCTGCCCCTCTACGGGACGCACCACGAGATGTGTTCCCTCTATGCGCACAACAACCACGCGGGTGCCAACCGGCAAGGACCTGCCGTCGGCGTCGTCGGCGCGCCACTCCTCCCGATCGGTGCGTACTCGCCCCTCAGAGGAGTGGGGCTCCAACCTCTCGATGACCGAGCCGGTCCGTCCGATGAGACGGTCCACGCCCACCCGCTCCGGAGGCTCGTGAGTCACCCGGTCGGAGAACCGTCGCAACCCGATCATGGTTACAGCCGAGATCGTGATGAATGCGAGCCACTGCCATCCGATACCGACACCGAAGTACTCGAGGAGGGCCGCGGATGCGGCTCCGATGGCGAACGGGAGCATGAAGAAGCCCGCCGTGAAGATCTCGGCGACGATGAGAATGGCTGCCAGAGCCACCCACACCCAGAACCAGGGATTAACGTCCACGGCGCCCTCCCTCAACGGATGCCGGTCCCGCTCCAGGGTACGGCAAGGTGCTCTCGGGTTGTAGTGTAGAGCGAGCGCGACATGGCGGCTGCAGCACGCTGGGACAGGTTGTTGGCCCTGCTTTCGCTCTGCTAGACTGCACTGTCCCTCGGCTGACCGAGGCATCCGGAAGAGGTCGGCGATGCGCAGACGCATGCTCCACAGCAAGATACACCGCGCCACGGTGACCGGCGCCGACCCTCACTACGAGGGGAGCGTCACGGTGGACGCGCACCTGATGGAGTTGGCCGACATACTCCCTCACGAGGCCGTCTCGATCTGGGACGTCAACAACGGGCAGCGGTTCGAGACATACGCGGTCCCGGCGCTCCCCGGTTCCGGGGTGGTCTGCATCAACGGCGCCGCCGCGAGGCTGGTTGAGATCGGCGACCTGGTGATCATCGCGAGCTTCGTGGATCTGGAGGATGCCGAAGCCCGCACCCACGAGCCCCGACTGGTCTTCGTGGACGAACGGAACCGTCCTCTGCCCGCGCGGGCTGAACAGCCCGGCCAGTCCAACGTGCGGAGGATAGCGCCCTAGCCGCTAGCCGCGCCCTAG
>CAZWGV010000028.1:16293-29516 GCA_964633595.1 uncultured Coriobacteriaceae bacterium
GCCCGGCCAGTCCAACGTGCGGAGGATAGCGCCCTAGCCGCTAGCCGCGCCCTAGACTCCTCCGCGAACGCGGGCAGCCACCGCGCGAGCCTCCCTCTCCGCCTGCGCCAGGTTCACAACCGGCTTCCCGCCCAGGATGCGCCACTCGGCTGACGCCAGCACCGCTGTCACGGTTTCGGTGGAGCCCAGTTCGATGACTGCCTGCTCGGGCCTGTCCGTCTTCCCGATGCGGATGGCCACCACGTCGGCCAGCATCCCCTCGGCGAGCCTCCCGAAAGTCTTCTCGAGGCCGAGGACGGAGGCACCCTCTGTGGTCATGATCTCCAGGGCGCGGATGTGGCCGATGGCAGGGTGCAGCTTGCGCAGCGCGCGAACCTCGGCGAAGAGGTCGAGATCCGCATTGCTGGCCGACGAGTCCGTGCCGACCGCCATCCGGATCCCGGCTTCGTCCAGATCCGCGACTGGTGCGGGGCCGTTTTGCAGGTAGGCGTTGGATCGAGGGCAGAGCACCACGCCGCGAACCCTTCGGGCGAGCTTCTGGATGTCGAATCTCGAGACCGACGCGCAGTGGACGGCGATGGTGCCTGCTAGCGCTCCCAGCCGGTCGAGGTAGGCGACAGGAGTGGAGCGGGGGGTCCGATACCCGAGGGCAAGACGGCGAGCGACGCGCTCTAGCGGCCCATTCCCCCTGGCGGCGAGCTGTTCTTCGGCAACGGACTCCGCGACGTGCATCGCGAAAGGGGTGCCTGCGATGGTCGCAGCTTCGTGCACTGCTCGGATGAGATCCGGACCCGACGAGTAGATCGAGTGGGGGCTGAGCCCGCAGCGCACCCGCCCGGACCACGCCTCGGGATTCCTCGCCGGGAACTCACGCTCCGCAAGGAACTCCGGCAGCTCGGATCTCCCGATGCCGAGCACTTCCCAGAAGAACGCGCCGCCCAGGCCCGCGTCGGCCGCTGCGGCTGCCGCCTCCGGCCCGTAGACGATGTCGCCCACTACCGTCACTCCCGACCGGAGGCACTCGAGAGCCCCAAGAGTCGCGCTGGCTGCCAGGTCGTCCTGGGTCAGGGACTTGATCGCCGGCACGACTCTGGTGAGCCAGTCGGCGAAGTCCGTGGGCGGGACGAGGTCTGCCAGCACGGTGAGGCCGAGGTGGGTGTGGGCGTTCACGAGGCCGGGGATCACCGCGCACTCCGGGAACTCGTGGAGTCGCGCGTCGGGGTACTCGCGTGCGATCTCGCTGGCCGAGCCAACCTTCTGGATCTTGCCCGAGCGAATGAGCACGCCGCCATCTCGGATCGGCGGTCGTCCCACGGGCACGACCCAGTCGGCCGTGACGAGCACTGCTAGGTTCCGCCGGTGCCCTCGGGCAAGCCGAGCAGGCTCGGCTTGCGCAGGTCCGAGCAGCCGCACGGTGCGGCTAGGTCAGCGGTGCTGATAGCGTCCAGGACGCATCGGGCCACGGTCTGGGACTCCTCGAAGAAGATCGCCTTCAGCTCGTCGTGCTCCCAGTCCTTCACGACGCCCTCGGCGTAGTTCACCACTAGGTAGATGCCGGCGTAGCATGCGGCGATATCGCGTGAGAGGAAGACCTCGGGGGAGAGCGACTGCCCCACCACGTCTCCGCCGAGCCGGCTCATGTACTCCACCTCTGCGGGCGACTCGAAGCGCGGGCCGTCGGTGACGAGGTACGTTCCTCGGCGAAAGACTCGGCCGAAACCCTCCGACGCGGCCAGGAACAGATGACGATGGAGGTCGGGGCAGATGGGCTGGCGCATGATCAGCAGGTGGTCGCCCCGCACGTAGATGTCCTGCTTCATTGTGAGATCGATGAAGTCGGTGGGGACGACCACGTCGCGCGGGTCGAGAAGGTGGTTGAGCGATCCCACTCCGCCGTCGGCGACCACCTTTCGAACACCCGCCTCCGAGAAGACCCAGAACACCTGCAGACTGGCGTCGGCTCGCTTCACCCCGCGGCGCCAGCCGTGCATCCTGACCGCGAGCGCATCCCTCCTGCCGTGCGGGCCATCCACTCGGAAATGCACGAAAGTGGGCGAGCGGCCAAAGGGCGTGTCGAACTCCAGACCCTCGGCGAGCAACTCGACACGCTCGTCTTCGAGCGCGCGAGGGAAGTCCAGCGACAGCGAGCCGCTGCCTCCGCAGACGCCGAAATCCGCTCTAGGGACTACTTGGTCGGACATTCGCCACCTCCGCTGTGCAGAGGTTACCCGATGGACGGTGGGGTGTCATGAGAAAGAGGCCGTGCGTGTCCGCCCGGGGGCGAGGCGGACCGGGGGCACCCGAGACCTAGAAACGCCTGACCTCTCGGTACAGGGTGTCCCTTTGGACCGGGGCGTATCCGGCGTTGCCGATGACGCGGACGAGTTCCTCGCGAGCCAGCTTGAAGCGGGTGCCAGCGGCCGCGACAACGTTCTCCTCGATCATCGTGGAGCCCATGTCGTTGGCGCCGAACGCCAGCGACAGCTGGCCCACCTTGGCTCCCTGTGTCACCCAGGAGGCCTGGATGTTGGAGACGTTGTCCAGGAACACGCGCGCCACCGCTAGGGTGCGGAGGTAGTCCCAGCCGCTCGAGGCGGCGAGAGGCTCCGCGCCCGAGGCGGCTTCGGCCTCGGCCAGAGCCGTGTTGCCGGGCTGGAACGACCAGGCGATGAACGCTCGGAACCCCCCGGAGACGTCCTGCAGTCCGCGGATGCGCCGGAGATGCTCCACCCTGTCGCCGAGGGACTCCACGCCGCCGAACATCATCGTCGCCGTGGTGGACATTCCGATCGAGTGCGCCTCCCGCATCACCTCGAGCCACTCCTCCGACGTTGCCTTGCGGGGCGATACAAACTGCCGGACCGAGTCCACGAGTATCTCGGCGCCGCCCCCGGGCAGCGTGTCCAGACCGGCGTCGCGGAGCCGCTCCAGCACCTCTAGTGTGTCGATGCTCGAGACCTTGGCGATGTGCACGATCTCAGGGGGGCCGAACCCGTGAACGTGAATCGGGTAGCGGGTCTTGAGCTCGCGGAGCATGCCCTCGTACCACTCGATGCCGAGTTCCGGGTGAAGGCCGCCTTGGAGCAGCACAGCGGTGCCACCGAGTTCGATCGTCTCCTCCACCTTGCGGTAGAGCTCGTCGGCGGGGAGCACGTAGGCTTCGGGATGGTCGGGGTCGCGGTAGAACGCGCAGAACCGGCAGCCCGAGACGCAGACATTGGTGTAGTTGACGTTGCGGTCGACGATGAAGGTGACGTCGGGCTCCGGATGCAGCGCGGTGCGCACCATGCTCGCCGCAGCTCCCAAGTCGAGCGTGTCACCCCTCTGCAGGAGTGCGACGGCATCTTCAGCGCCGAGTCGCGCCTCGCCCCTCGCGGCGGCGAACAGCGCGTCGCGGAGCTTCTCCCGCTCGGCGGCGTCGGCGTTCACCGGTGCTGCCCGGCTTCCTCCCAGACCTCGATGTAGGGGACCTCGTCGAGCTCCCCGATGTCGTGGGCCTCGGCGAAGAAGCGTGCGAGTCCTTCCTGGAAACGCTCCGAGAAGTCGAACTGCAGCGTCTCGAAGTAGCTGCGGAAGAGGGCGACCGGGAATGGCTCCCAGCGGGCGGCGTACTCGCTGATGGCGTCGAGGTGCTCGTGCGAGAAGGCGTTGGAGCGGGCCAGCGCCCACGCGATGCGCGAGACATCGTCAGGACGCTCCTTCGCAAAGGTGCGGCGAACCGCCCACACCGCGTACACCATCGGGAGGTCGGCGAAGTCCTTCCACTCCGTTCCGAGGTCGTAGGTGAGCAGGTCAGTGGGCTGGTAGTGCGCCCGGAGCGCGTCATCGCCGATCAGAAGGGCGGCGTCGGCCTCCCTCATCATGGAAGGAAGGTCGGGGGGCATCTCGACGAAGCGTGAGGCTACCCGCCAGTGCTTCGCCAGCAGGATCCGGGTGAGGACCTGACTGGTGCGGGATGTGTCGGTGAGAGCCACGAGCCGGCCGCCGAGTTCCTCGGCGGGGGACTTGCTCATCAGCAGGATCGACTGGGCCTCGCCGTCCGACGAGATCGAGATGTCGGGCAGCAGGACCAGATCGGACGCGTGGCGCGCGTACTCGATCGCCGGGATCGGCGCCACGTCGAGTTCGGCCTCCAGAAGGAGCCGGGCGAGATCGCGCGGTGCAGCCTTCACTAGCTCGACATCGAGCAGGACGTCGTTCTTGACGAGGCCGTAGTACAGCGGCAGGCAGTTGAGGAACTGGATATGCCCGAGCCGGGGCCGCAACACCATCACCCTGCCGTTCCTGAGACCGCGCGCGCCTCACCCGCATCGCAGCCCTCGCCGTTGTCGTAGACGCGGACCACCTTGTACAGGGTGTCGCGCTCCACCGGCACGTGCCCGGTCTCGCGTATGAGGTCCAGAAGCTCATCCCTCGAGAGGGCCTCGGGCGTTGTGGCACCCGCCATGTGCGTGATGCGCTCCTCCACAACGGTGCCGTCGATGTCGTCGACGCCGAACGCGGTGGATACCTGCGCAACCTTGAGCCCCACCATGATCCAGAACGCCTTGATGTGCGGGATGTTGTCCAGCATCAGCCGAGCGATGGCTAGCGTGCGCAGGTCGTCGAAGCCCGTCGTGCCTGGCAGGTCGGACAGCTCCGTGTTGAGCGGATGAAACGCCAGCGGGATGAAGGCCAGGAAGCCGCCGCTCTCATCCTGTTGCTCTCGCAGCCTGACGAGGTGATCGACCCGCTCCTCGATCGTCTCGATGTGCCCGTAGAGCATCGTGCAGTTGGTACGGATGCCGAGCGAGTGCGCCTCTCCGTGGATTCTGAGCCAGTCGTCGGCCGAGGTCTTCTTGTCCCAGGCTGCCGCGCGGGCCCTCTCGGAGAAGATCTCGGCGCCACCTCCGGGCAGAGCCTGAAGTCCCGCGTCCTTCAGAGCGCGAAGGACCTCCAGGCTCGCGATCTCGGCCATGCGTGCCATGTGCTCGATCTCAACCGCGGTGAACGCCTGGATGATCACGTGATCGGGGAGCGCCCCTCGAAGACGTCCGATCATCTCAACGTACAGCTCGAACGGCCAGTCCGGATGCAACCCCCCAACCAGGTGGATCTCGTGGATGCCATCGGGTACCGCGTCGACGGCCGCCCGGACCACCTCGTCGACGGTCATCTCGTAGGCGCCGTCCTGTCCGGCCGAGCGCGAGAACGCGCAGAACTTGCAGCGATTCGCGCAGATGTTGGTGGGGTTGATGTGCCGGTTGACCATGAAGTGGACGCGGTCCGCGTTCAGCTTGCGGCGTACGTGGTCGGCCATCTGGCCCACGCCCACCAGGTCGCGGCTGGCGTAGAGATCGAGCCCGTCATCGCGAGAGAGGCGCTCCCCCGCGATGACCTTGGTCGCGATCGGCTCGAGCGCGGCGTCGTTGAGGAGGAATCTGGACATCTTTCGGCCTCTCAAGATTGGCCGAGCGCAAGTCTCGGCGTCCCCCGAGGGACCGCACGATTCTACCACCCCTGCAGGGGCGCCCGACGCATGCGAGAGCGCGTTGTTGGCAATCACAGGAAAACGGACATATAACACCGTGACCGGACAGGAACCGGGAGACCTTGGCGTCTCCGACACCTCGGGGAGGGGAGGACCATGCGCAGACGCGGATTATTCGTCTCGATCGTGCTCGTGGCGCTAGTGTCCCTTGCCGTAGCTGCCTCCGGCTGCGCGGCGGACGGCGGGGACGAGGCAAAGGGACCGATCAGAGTGGGTTCAAAGATCGACGTGGAGGGGCCGATCCTCGGCCGGATCATCATCTCGGTGCTAGAGGAGAACGGCTTCGTCGTGGAAGACAAGACACGGACCGGCACGACGGATGTGGTCCGCAAGGCGCTGCTCGCCGGAGAGATCGACGTCTATCCCGAGTACACCGCCAACGCGCTCACCGTCTTCCACTCCGACCAGGATATCGACGCCTCCATCCTGAAGAGTGCGGAGCTCACGTACGAGAAGGCGAAGGAGCTGGATGCCGAGGAAGACGTCTTCTGGGCACGGCCTGCTCCGGCCAACAATACATGGGCGGTGGCCGTCCCCAGGGCCTACTCGGAAGAGAACGGGCTTCAGAGCCTCACAGACCTCGCCGCGTTCATCAAGGAGGGCGGGGACGTGAAGGTGGTCGGCTCGCAGGAGTTCTTCGATCGCGAGGACGCGATGCCCGCCTTCGAGAAGGCGTACGGGTTCAAGCTCGGCTCCGACCAGAAGATCGTGCTGGCGACCGGTGACACGGCTGTGACCGAGAAGGCCGCCGCCGAGGGCGCCAATGGCGCCAACGCCGCGATGGCGTACGGCACCGACGGTACGATCGCCGCTCTCGACATGGTCGTGCTCAGCGATCCGCAGGGGGTCCAGCCTATCTACCAGCCAGCTCCGATCCTCCGCCAAGAGGTCGTTAATGAGTTCCCTGAGCTCGAGACGCTCTTCGACGAGGTCTTCGACCGGCTGGACATCGTTACGCTCCAGGAGCTGAACGCGGCCGTGGCGGTGGAGGGCAAGGATGCCGCTGCGGTGGCCGATGACTGGCTTCGCTCTCAAGGGTTCATAGAGTAGGTGAGGGGCGCCGGCGCAGGTCGTGAGGGGAACGGCGGTGTGCCCGGTGGCAGACCGCCGTCCTCGGACCGTGTCGCGGCGGCCGGGGCCGCGCTCGCGCTCCTCGGAGCACTGCTCCTCCCATTCGTCGAGTTCCGGCCCAATCGGATAGCCTCCGGCGTTGCCATGGGGGTTGGCGTCGCGGGCGCCTGGGGCTGGACACTGGTGGGCCTGGGCGCTCTCGGGCTTGCGGTGGCGCTCCTGGGGCCGCCGAAGAACAGAGCAGCGGCACTCGAACTCATCGCCGGCGGAATGGTGGCCTCGCTCGCCTGGGCCCTGGGAGCTGCGGCCTCCTCGCTCAGTGCCGACGCGGGTCCGATCGCGAGGGTGTCGCTGGGTGCGGGAGCCTGGCTCGTCCTCCTCGGCTCGCTGATGATGGCGTTCGCCGCCGAGCGAGGGGGGGCGCCGCCGCTGGTCCGTGTTGGGGTGCTCGTAGTGGTCTCCGCCGCCATCGTGGCTGCGGGTCGCGTGGGAGGGCTCTTTGAACTCTCGCTCGCCAAGGAGTACGCGGTTAACTCGGCCCGGTTCTGGCGCTACGTGCGAGAGCACCTCTTCCTGGCCGGCTCCGGGGTAGGTCTTGGCGTGCTCTTGGGGATACCTCTGGGGATCGCTGCCACTCGTAGCCGCCGAGTGGGCAGCGCCGTTCTCGGGGTCGTGGGCGTCATTCAGACCATCCCGAGCCTCGCCCTCCTGGGGCTGCTCGTTGCGCCGCTGTCGGCCCTGGGACTGGGGGGCATCGGACCCACTCCTGCCATTATCGCCCTGACCCTGTACGCCCTATTGCCCATAGTGCGCGGGACGTACGTTGGACTCACGTCTGTCGACCCTGCGGCCATCGACGCCGGCAAGGGGATGGGGATGGGGAGGCGGCAGCTGCTGGCGCGCGTCGAGGCCCCGCTGGCGATGCCTCTCATTCTGGAAGGCATCCGTCTCGCAGCTATCCTGGTCGTGGGGATCGCCGCGGTGACGGCGTTCGTGGGGGCGGGCGGACTGGGGGTTCCGGTGTTCGAGGGGCTGGGCCAGCAGGCGGCGGACCTTGTGCTCCTGGGTGCCTTGCCCATGGTGGTGATAGCGGTAGCGGCGGACATCCTCCTGAGATTCGCGAGCCGCGCTGTCATCTCGCCCGGTATTCGGGGGGCGGAAAGGTGATAGTCCTCGAGGGTGTCACCAAGCGGTATGGCCGAAGCACCGCTGTCGACAACCTCAGCCTCGAGATCTCGCAGGGTGAAGTGTGCGTGCTGATCGGGCCTTCCGGTTGCGGGAAGACGACTACGCTGCGGATGATCAACCGCCTGGTGGAGCCAACCTCGGGCCGCATCCTCGTCGACGGAGAGGATGTGGCGGGGTTGCCACCCGAGCAACTCCGGCGGCGGCTCGGCTACGCGATACAGTCGGTGGGGTTGTTCCCGCACCTGACGGTGGCGGACAACGTTGCCACCGTGCCGAAGCTGCTGGGATGGGAGAAGCCGCGCATCGCGGTGCGGGTCGAAGACATGCTGACCCTCGTCGGACTACCTCCGGGGGACTACGCGGCCAAGTATCCGCATCAGCTGTCCGGCGGGGAGGCGCAGCGTGTAGGCGTGGCACGAGCGCTGGCGGCGGACCCGCCAGTGCTCCTGATGGATGAGCCCTTCGGCGCCGTGGATCCGCTCAACCGTGACCGCCTGCAGGGTGAGTTCGCGCGCATACAGCGCGAGCTGCGAAAGACGGTGGTCTTCGTCACCCACGACGTGGACGAGGCCATTCGCCTGGCCGACCGGATCGCCCTGCTCCGCGACGGGAGGCTCGAGCAGTACGCGACGCCCGAGGACATGCTGGACTTCCCGGCGAGTAAGTTCGTTCACGACTTCGTGGGCGCCGACCGCGCGCTGAAGCGTCTGGGACGGGTCAAAGTGACAGAGACTATGCGGACGACCGTTCCCGTGATGCCGCTGGCCGCCGACCCGAACGCCGTGGTGGCCCGCGCTTCGTGCGAGAGCCACCGCTTCGTCTACCTCACCAGCGAGGACGGGGTACTGGAGGGTTGGCTGGACTGCCGTGACCTCGAGAGGGGGCTGGGCGCCGAGGATTCGGTCACGCGTGTGAACTGGCGCGAAGTCGCGGTGTTGCCGGAAGCGACCCTGAAGGAGGCATTGTCGCTGATGTTGGGACTTGGCTTCCGTTCAGTGGCGGTTGTCGACGGTGGGGGCCGACTGCTCGGCGATGTGGCGCTCTCGCATATCGAGGACAGCATGACCGAGGAGTCGCAGTGAGCGCGCGGCGCAGCTCGCTCGGCGGCGCTCTTAGGGCGCGCATGCGGTTGGGTGTGGTGCTCGCTTTGAGCGCGGTGTTCGCCTGGTCGGTGAGCCGGCAGGACCTCTGGGAGCGCGCCTTGCGTACCCTCGCGCCGGGTGCCCGGAAGTCCATATATCCGGGGGCGACGCTCGCCGAGCTCGTCGGAGAGCATCTGGCGGTGGTGGGTATCGCCACAGCCGCGGTCGTGGCGGTGGGGATCTTGCTGGGGGTGTGGGTCACTCGGCCATCCGGACGAGACTTCCGTCAGGTGGTCGACGCCACTATCGACTTCGGACAGACGTTTCCGCCGGTGGCGGTCCTGGCGCTGGCCATGCCGCTGCTGGGTCTCGGGCTTTGGCCTGCAGTAGTCGCCCTGTTCCTGTACGGCATGTTCCCCGTCGTGAGCTCCACGGTGGCTGGTATCGAGAGCGTGCCGCGCGACGTGCTAGACGCCGCCGAAGGCATGGGGATGGGAAGGTGGCGGGTCCTCTTTGCGATCGAGCTGCCGCTGGCGGCCCGGGTGATAATGGCCGGGATCCGCACCTCCACGATCATCGCGATCGGCACCGCGACGGTGGCCGCAGCCATCGGAGCCGGCGGCCTCGGCTCGCCCATCATCGGCGGTATCCAGGTGCAGAACATGGCGTACGTCCTGGAAGGAGCCGTTGCCGCCGCCATTCTGGCGGTGCTGGCCGATGCGCTACTCGCCGAAGTGGAGGCGCTCGTCACGCCACGGGGCACCAACAGGCACCTTCCCACACATCAAGCAGGATGATAAGCTACATAACAAGAACTGATGCTTCTGGGTAGCCGAGGAGGGCGAGTTGGCGACGACAACGGCAAGTCGGGCAAGTGCGCGAGGCGCCCTGTCTGAACGCTCCGCACTCCTGGCCGAGACGCTGTACGCCGGTGGCTATCACTGCGGGGAGTCCGTCGTGAAGGCCATCAACGAGGTGGCGGGTCACCCCTTGCCGCCTTCCGTGATGCGCATGGCCTCGGGCTTTTGCGCCGGGATCGGCGGGACGCGGAGGTCGTGCGGGGCTCTGGCAGGCGCGGTTATGGCTGTCGGATTGCTTGCGGGTCGGGAGCACGCGGGCGACGAGTGGGCTCCGGCTCACGATGCCTCGGCCGAGATCCACCTTCGGTTCTCGGCAGATCAGGGCTGCACCGACTGCGCCGACGTAGTGAGCGCGTTTGCGGGGATGGATGACCCCGAACGTGTTGCGCACTGCACTCTTCTTACGGGACGGTGCGCCGCCTGGGTCGCGAGTATCGCCGAGGAGCGCGGCTGGCTCTAGGGCGGCCCTGTCCGCAAAAGCCACTGCACATCGCGCACACCCGCTGCTTCACCCGGCGGACCCCCTTCCGCTAGCCTGCCGCGGACTCTAGGCTGTTGCCATGCGACCACGCCTGGCCGATATCGCCCGAACGACCGCCGCCGAGCACTCGATGTTCCCCGAGGGCGCGGTAGTTCTGGCCATGGTCTCTGGCGGCGCCGACAGCACGGCGCTGTTGCGCCTTTTCGCCTCGCGCGAACTGGCCGAGGGCGCCCGCGTGGCCGTCCTCCACGTGAACCACCTCCTGCGCGGAGCGGATTCGGAGGAGGACGAGGCGTTCGTGCGCGGGCTGGCCGCGGACCTCGGGGCACCGTTCCGGGCCGTTCGCTACGACGTAGGGGCGTACGCGGCCGAGGCGGGACTGAATCTGGAGGACGCCGGCCGCCGGGTGCGCTATCGCTTCGCGGAGGAGGAGCTGGACTCCGTGTGTGAGCGCCTGGGAGCGCCTGCCGTGCTCGGCAGGATCGCCACCGCGCACACGCTGGACGACCAGGTGGAGACGTTCCTCATGCGACTGCTCGGGGGCGCGGGGCCGGCGGGGCTCTCGGCGATACCGCCCGTCCGAGGACGCATCGTGCGCCCGCTGATCGACGCCCGCAGGCATGACATCACCGCGCACTTGGAGGCGCTGGGCCAGGACTGGCGCGAGGACGTCACCAACGCGGACACCTCGCGCACACGCGCCAGGGTGCGCCACGAAGTCCTCCCCGCGCTCGAGGCGGCGGAACCCGCTGTCGTGGAGACCGTCGCGCGGACCGTTCGCATCATCGCCGAGGAGGATCGGCTGCTCGACGACATGGCTGGCGCCTTCGCCCGCGATTTCTGCGTCGCCGAGGGTGGCAGGCTCGCCTTCGACCGCGCGCTGATGCAAACGCTCTCGCGGCCGATGCTGCGGCGGGTCGTCCGCAAGGCACTCTCGAGCGCATTCCCCGAGAGCTCTCGCATCGAGTTCGAGCACATCGAGGCGATCGTCGTGGGGCTGGCCGAGGAAGACTTCGCGCGGGATCTTCCAGGGGGTCTCAGGGCCCACGCGGAGTACGAGCGGCTGGTTGTGGAACGAGCGGACGGGGCACCGATCTCGCTCGTACCCTCGCTGCTCGAGCTGCCGGGTGAATGCGACCTCGGACCCGGGGGGCAGATAGTCGCCGAGATGCTCGCTGCGGACTCAGGTCAGGCGGCGGGTCTGTCAGAGGATGATCGCAGCACGATCGTCATCGATGCAGGCACCATCTCCGGCCCGCTGATCGTGGACGGGCCGAGGGCGGGAGACAGGATGCGTCCGCTCGGCATGACGGGAACGAAGAAGCTCTCGGATCTGCTGGTAGATGCCAAGATCCCGCGACGTGAACGTCCGCTGACGCCCGTGGTCCGCGACGGAGACAGCATCGTATGGCTTGCCGGGGTTAGGATGAGCGAGGACTACAGGGTCACCGAGAGCACGACCGAGCGGGTGCGGCTGACTTGGAGCCGGGAATGATAGAGTGGCTGGGTTCGGGGGTCGTCACAAGACGACCATCCGGAGCTGTGGCGGCCGCGACGGCCGCGGGAGCCCGCCCCAGAGAAGACGGGAGTTGCGCCCTTGAGCTCTGAGCATCCGGACATCAAGCAAGTTCTGCTCGAAGAGGACGCCATCCAGGAGTGCGTCCGCCAGCTAGGAGATCGCATCTCGGAGGATTACGGCAACGAGCCCGTGCTGCTGGTGGCCGTGCTGAGGGGGGCGGCGCTCTTCGTCGCCGACCTTGCCCGCTCGATCCGATCGCCCGTAGAGATCGACTTCATGGCCGTGTCGTCGTACGGCTCGGCCACCAAGACGTCAGGGGTGGTCCGTATCCTCAAAGACCTGGACGAGGTGATCGAGGACCGCAACGTACTCGTGGTCGAGGACGTTCTCGATACAGGGCTAACGCTCAAGTACCTGCTGAAGAACCTGGCCTCCAGGCACCCAAAGAGCCTGGAGGTGTGCACTTTGCTTGTGAAGAAGGGAAAGCAAGCTGTGCCGATAGAATGCAGGTACGTAGGGTTCGAGATACCCAACGAGTTCGTGGTGGGATACGGCTTGGATCACGGCGAGCGCTATCGCAATCTGCCTTTCATCGGTACGCTGAAGCCGGAGGTCTACGGCGCCTGAGCTTGGGCGCGGGAGGTTGCACGTGGGAAAGAACGTCCGCACCGCGGTTCTCTATCTGATCATCCTCGCGGGCCTCGTCTACTTCGTGGCCTCGACCATGGGCGAGCCGACCGCTCCTGAGGAACTCTCATATTCGCAGGTCACGAACGCTCTGAGTGAGGGTCGAGTAGCTGAGATCACGGCGCACGTGCGCGACCTGCGGCTCACTGGCTCCTACTGGGAGAATCCGGCAGACAAGGCGAAGGGCGCGGACGGGAGCAAGCAGTTCGTGTCCACCTACCTGAGCGACGACGCTCTGGCGGACGCCGTAGCCGAGGGCCAGAAGGCCAACCCGAAACTCGAGTTCGAGACCGATCCGCAGAACACATCCTGGTGGGTGGGGCTGCTGTCCTCGCTGCTGCCCATCGGCCTTCTAGTCCTGTTCATGTTCTTCTTCTTCAACCAGATGCAGGGCGGCAACAGCAAGATCATGAGCTTCGGCAAGGCCAAGGCGAAGCGCATGACCCGAGATCAGCCGAGGATCACCTTCAAGGATGTCTCCGGCGCGGACGAGGCGGTTGAGGAGCTTCAGGAGATCAAGGAGTTCCTGTCCAACCCCGGCAAGTTCCAGGCACTGGGCGCCAAGATACCCAAGGGCGTGTTGCTGGTGGGACCGCCGGGCACGGGCAAGACCCTTCTCGCGAGGGCGGTGGCCGGAGAGGCCGCCGTGCCGTTCTTCTCGATCTCCGGCTCGGACTTCGTCGAGATGTTCGTGGGCGTTGGTGCTAGCCGTGTACGTGACCTGTTCGAGCAGGCCAAGGCCGCAGCGCCCTGCATCATCTTCATGGACGAGATCGACGCGGTAGGCCGCATGCGCGGCGCCGGG
>CAZWGV010000029.1:0-14750 GCA_964633595.1 uncultured Coriobacteriaceae bacterium
AAGACCGACGTGCCGCCGTGCGCCTGCGCGAGGTTGTTGATGAGCTCCATGATGATGACGGTCTTGCCCACGCCCGCACCGCCGAAGAGCCCCGTCTTGCCGCCCTTGATGTAGGGCTCGAGAAGATCGACGACCTTGATGCCGGTCTCGAAGATCTCCGTCTTGGGCTCCAGGTCCTCGTACTCGGGAGCCTCACGGTGGATCGGGTAGTAGTCCTCAACTTCCGGCATCGGCTGCCCGTCAACAGGCTCCCCGACGACGTTCCAGATCCGGCCGAGGGTGGAGGGACCGACAGGCATCATCATCGGCTTGCCGGTGTCCACGGCTTCCATACCCCGGGTGATGCCGTCCGTCGACGACATGGCCACCGCACGCACCTGGTTGCCCTCGAGATGCTGCGCGACCTCGGCCGTGACGTTGATCTCACCCACGGGCGAGTCGCCCTCGATCTTGAGAGCGTTGTAGATCGCGGGCATCCTGTCCGGGGCGAACTCGGCATCGATGACCGGTCCGATGACCCTAACGATGCGTCCGACGTTCATGCTTCTTCCCTCATCTTCCCTGTTCCGGTCCGGCGTCTATGGACCCTATGCTTCCTCGAGTGCCGCGGCGCCGCCGACGATCTCGGCTATCTCGTTGGTGATCGCGGCCTGGCGGGCGCGGTTGTAGCTGCGTGTGAGTGTGGTGATCATCTCGCCTGCGTTATCGGTGGCGGACTTCATCGCCGTGCGACGAGCCCCGTGCTCGGACGCTGCCGACTCCATAAGCGCGCGATAGATCAGCGTCTCCACGTACGTCGGCAACAGATGCTCCAGCACGCTCTCGGCATCAGGCTCGAAGGCGTACTCGGCCGTGACGTGCGCCGCCTCTACTTCCTCGGCCGCCGCTTCCATCACCTTGCGCTCGATGGGCAGGAGCTGATGGAGTTCCGGACGCTGTTCGGCCACGTTCTTGAATCGATTGAAAGCGATGGCCACCACGTCGACGTCGCCCGCCTCGTAGGAGGGGATGACGTGCGATGCGATGCGCTTGGCGTCGGCGAAAGTGGGCTTGTCCGAGATGTCGCGGTATGTGGCTAGCGGCTCGACTCCGCGATACCGGAAGTACGTGGCAGCCTTCTTTCCCACAGAGACGATGTCCACGTGCGTGCCGTCCGCACGCTCGGTCCGGGCGAACTCCTCGGTGATGCGGAGGATGTTGGAGTTGAAGGCCCCGCAAAGCCCCCTGTCCGAGGTCACGCAGATGATGATCGCCCTCTCGCGTTTGTCGTGGCTGGTGAGCAGCGGGTGTTCGGCCCCCTTCGCGAAGCGCGCAACATTGCCCAGCACCTCCATCATGGAGAGCGCGTATGGGCGCGCCGATTCGATGCGCTCCTGCGCCTTCTTGATCTTCGCGGTTGCGACCATCTCCATCGTGCGCGTGATCTGCCGCGTCGACTGCACGCTCCCTATTCGCTTGCGTATGTCGCGAAGGTTGGGCATCGCGCGATACCTACTCCTCGGTCACGAACTGGTCAGCGAACTCGCCGAACGCCTTCTTGAGCGCCTCAGCCGTCTCGTCGGAGATGACTTGCTCCTCGACGATGGTCTTTCCGAGCTCGGGGTATGCGCTCTCGACGAACTCGAGCGACTCGTCGCGGAAGCGCTGCACCGCCTCTACCGGGACACCGTCAAGGAAACCGTTGGCGCCAGCGAAGATGGACATCACCTGGCGCTCCACGGGCATCGGGACGTAGCGGCCCTGCTTCAGCAGCTCGACCATCCGAGCGCCCCGGGCGAGCGTTGACTGTGTCGCCTTGTCCAAGTCCGAGCCGAACTGAGCGAACGCCGCCAGCTCGCGGTATTGTGCGAGGTCTAGGCGCAGGCTGCCCGCGACTTGCTTCATCGCTTTGATCTGCGCGTTGCCTCCCACGCGGGAGACCGAGATACCGACGTTGATGGCGGGGCGAACGCCCTGGTAGAAGAGGTCGGTCTGCAGGAAGATCTGGCCGTCGGTGATGGAGATGACGTTGGTGGGGATGTAGGCCGACACGTCGCCGGCCTGCGTCTCTATGACGGGCAGAGCGGTCAGCGAGCCCGCGCCATGCTCGTCGTTCAGCTTGACCGCCCGCTCGAGCAAGCGGCTGTGCAGGTAGAAGACGTCTCCCGGGTAGGCCTCTCTGCCTGGCGGGCGGCGCAGCGTGAGCGACATCTGCCTGTATGCCACGGCCTGCTTGGAGAGGTCGTCATAGATGCACAACACGTGGCGGCCGGGGTTCTCGGCACTGGCCGGCGACCCGTCTGCGCCGGTGTACATGAAGTGCTCGCCGATGGCGCATCCGGCCAGAGGCGCGATGTACTGCAGGGGTGCCGGATCCGATGCGTTGGCGGCGACGACGATCGTGTAATCCATCGCGCCGTACTGCTCGAGCGTCTGGACGACGCTGGCGACGGTCGACGCCTTCTGGCCGACCGCAACGTAAACACAGACGACGCCCGTGCCCTTCTGATTGATGATCGTGTCGACCGCGATAGCGGTCTTGCCGGTCTGACGGTCGCCGATGATGAGTTCGCGCTGGCCCCGGCCGATGGGGATCATGGAGTCGATGGCCATGATGCCCGTCTGCAGGGGCTGGTGAACGGGCTTGCGCTCCACAACGCCCGGCGCCCGGAACTCAACGGGGCGACGCCCCTCAGCCGGAATGGGTCCCCGGCCGTCCAGGGGCTCGCCGAGCGGATTGACGATGCGGCCAAGGAAGCCGGGGCCCGAGGGCACCTCGACGATGCGCCCGGTTGTCCGCACCTGGTCGTTCTCTTTGATGGCCTGCGTCTCGCCCATCAGCACCGCGCCGACCTCGTTCTCATCGAGGTTCAACGCCATGCCCATGACGGTGTGCCCACCCTCACCGACGAACTCCAGGAGCTCGCCGGCCATGGCGCCACGCAAGCCGTCCACGCGGGCGATACCGTCGCCCACCTGGACTACCGTGCCGACTTCACGAACGTCGACCTCGGGCTTGTACGTCTCGAGTTGCCGCTTCAGCACCTCGTTGATGACTCTGGCGGTGATCTCAGGCATCAGGCCTCACCTCCCTGCGGCACGGACGACATCGCCGACCGCACTACGTTCAGCTGGGAGACGAGGCTCCCGTCAAGTACTCGACCCGCGACACTGATGACCACGCCGCCCAGGATGGATGCGTCCACCCTCTCCCGGAGGGTGACCGGGCGCCCCAGAGATGCCGACAGCTTGTCGACGATCCCTTTGCGCGTTCCTTCCTGCATCTCGACCGCTGTCACTACCTCGGCGACAACGATCCCCCGCTCCTTCTCAGCGATCTCGGCGTACTTCGAGGCCATATCGCCGAGAGAGTCCACGTGACCGCCCTCGACAAGAATGGAAGCGATCGCCACCGCCTCGGGCGCTATACCCCCGGCGAAAAGGTCACGAAGGATCTCGCGCTTCTTCTCGCCCGAGATGGTTGTGTCGGCCAGGACATCCCTCAGCTCGACGCTGCCACGGACGGTGCGCACGATCGTGGTTAGGCTCTCGTCGACGGAGTCGACCGAGTCGGACAGCACCGCGAGGTCGAAGAGCGCGCGAGCGTACGCCTCGGTGGTGCCGTTAGCCTTCATCGAGACCCCCAACCTCGGCCACGTACTGGTCGATCAGGCGTGCGTGTGAGCCGGCATCGAGCTTCTCGCCGATCAGCTTGCCGGCCACAGCGACAGAGAGATCGGCGACGGACTTCTGCAGGTCCGCAACCGCCGCCTTGCGCTCGGCCTCGATGTCCTCGCGAGCCTTGCGGAGCAGCTCGGCCGCCTGTTCGTTCGCCTTCGCTACGATCTCTTCCTTCATGGAGTCGGCCACCTTGCGGCCCTGCTCTATCACCTTGCCGGCCTCGGCGCGAGCCTCGGCCATCTGCTGCTTGTAGTCCTCCAGCAGACGCTCGGCCTCCACTCGGGTCTCCTCGGCACGCTCGAGCGACTCGCGGATCGACTCCGCTCGCTTGTCGAGCATGGCCAGGATCGGCGGCAGGGCGATCTTGTAGAGAACGAAGAAGAGCACGATGAACGCCACCCAGGTAGGCCAGAGGGTGGCTGGGTTCGGGTAGACGGCGCCCAGGCTCTGGGCAACTCCTTCAGCCGCAGCCTCCTCGCCGCCGTTCCCGGCCGCGTATGCGATGCCAGTGAACACTTGAGACCTCCGTCCCTTCGTTGCGTCCTACAGGAGGAACGTTAGGACGAAGCCGAGAAGCGCGAGCGCCTCAGTGAATGCGATGGCGATGAACATGGTCGTCTGGATACGACCCGCCATCTCGGGCTGCCGAGCCATCGCCTCGAGGGCCTTGCCGCCGACGATACCGATGCCCACGCCCGGGCCGATCGCAGCGAGACCGTAGGCGAGACCCTTGCCGATGGCGTCCAAGGAACCTTCCACTGCCTTCTCCTCCTTCTTCCGTCAAACCGCCAAGCGGTTCCGAAGCCTATATCTGCCGGCCGCCAGGCCGGGCTGACGCCTAAACCTAGTGCTCCGACGCGTGGACGGAGCTCTGGATGTAGACAGCGGTCAGGATCGTGAACACGTACGCCTGAATGAAGGCTACGAACACCTCGAAGGCATACATGAGGATCAGGAAGATGAGCGAGAGCGCCCCAACACCGACCCCCCCGATGCTCCAGGAGAGCTCCTTTTCGAAGATCGGCCAGAACAGGGCCACGAACGCACTGAAGACCCCCAGGATGATGTGTCCGGCGTACATGTTGGCGAAGAGTCGGACGGCCAACGTGAGCGGCCGGACAATGAACGTCGAAGCGAATTCCAGGATGAAGATGAAGCCTCCGAGCGCGAGTCGGCCTCCCAGGCCCATCTCGCGTACACCCGAGGGGACCAAGCTCTTGAAGTAGCCGAAGAACCCGTTCTTGGCGAACCCCACCCACACGAAGACCAGCCAGCTCACCAGGGCCAAGGCCACGGTGACCCCGATCGCGCCCGTTGCCGGCTTGCCGCCGGGAATGAGACCGTACATGTTGCTGATGAGGATGAAGAAGAAGAAGGTGGCGAGCAGCGGTGTGTGCTTCGGACCGTCCTTGGGGCCTATGACATCCACCGCCATGTTACGGACGAATTCCACTCCCGCCTCGACCATACCCACAAAGCGGCTCTTCGGCTTGAGAGTCGCACGCTTGGCGGCCAACATGAAGACGAAGATGAACGTCGCCGAGGCAAGGATCATCCAGGTCGTGTAGTTGGTGAGCGTCAGGGCACTCGTGACAGTGCCATGCATGTCGTCGAACGGAAGGACTGAGAGCTCGTGCACGAGCTCCTCGATCTTGTGGCCCAGCAAGTCGAGCGGGTTCACGCGACCATCTACCTCCTAGCTCCGGGTCCGCGCGGGCCGCAAGTAGCGGTGCAATCCCGCGAAGCGGACGAGCTCGATCCCGTATAAGCCGATGAAGCCGAAGGCCAGCGACAGCCCAAAGGGGAGCAGTCCCGACGGCGCGACTTCGCTATACGCCCAGAGCAGAATGGTAGCCGCGGCGAGACGGCCCAACAGCGAGATCGCGGCTATCGCAAGACCCGCCTCGGCCGACCCCGGTCTTAGCGCCCGGAAACTGAGACGCGATAGTACGAGGAGTCCCACGCCGACACCGAGACCTGCGGTCACGGCTACGACCGGCTGGGAGAGAACGGCGCTCCAGCTCTGGAAACCGGTGATCAGTTCGCCTTACCCCCGCATGCGGATCGAGTGGTTCTCGCTGAGGCCGCCATCGACCCACGCGAGAGCAGAGACGCGCGCTCGGGCAGTCTGCCCGCGTGCGTCGGCCTCGCTCGCGTTAAGGATGCTTGCGGACCGGGGGGCCTCGGAAAGCGTGCTCATGGTACACCAAGGCCCCCGGTGTCACAAGACGCTTGTGAACGTGGCCGCACAGCAGGTCAGAGGCTCTATCAGTCCTCGTCCTCATGATGGTGAGCGGCCTCGAATATACCGAGCCAGTAGGCCATGAATCCCGACAGTACCGCCAGGACCAGGAACGTTCCGAGCCGAATGACGGACGGCGAGAACCTCATCGCGTAGCCACCCACCGCCAGAGCGGCAGACCACACGTACACGATCAGAACCGTCTGACGCTGGTCGAAGCCTCGACCCAAGAGGCGGTGATGTATGTGGCCCTTGTCGGCTTCCTGGATAGGTCGCCCATGCCTCATACGCCGGATTATCGCCGAGGCGGTGTCGAAGACCGGCACTCCGATGACGAGCAGCGGGACCGCCAGCGCTATGGCCGCGAGAGTCTTCATCACACCCAACAGCGATACCGCCGCCAGCACAAACCCCAGGAACAGAGAGCCTGAATCCCCCATGAAGATGCTGGCGGGATGGAAGTTGAACCGAAGGAAGCCGACACACGCACCTATCAGGGCCGCCGCCAGGACGGCCGCTTCGATGTGGTTGCCCTGCACAGCCAGAACCAGGAGGCTGACGGCGGCGATGCCGGAGACGCCCGCCGCTAAACCATCCAACCCGTCTATCAGGTTGATGACGTTGGCGAAGCCCACGGTCCAGGTGATGGTGACCGGAATAGAGAGCAGTCCCAGGATGATAAGCCCGCCGCTGAGCGGATTGGCGACGAAGTCGATGCGCACTCCCATCGCGGCGGGAACTGCAGCGGCAGCAACCATCCCGAGCAGCTTGGGACCGGCGCGAAGCGTGTACACGTCGTCCAGCACGCCCACCAAGAAGATGGCGGCAAGTCCGAGCAGCGTACCCACCAGCTGCGAGTCCCATCGGGAGAAGAAGCCCGGCCAGCCCAGGAGTCTCTCTCCAATGAACTGTGTCGCCAGAGCAGCAGCGCATCCGGCGAACATCGCAACTCCGCCCAGACGTGATACCTCTCCCACGTGAACGCTGCGCCCACCGGGCCTCGCGACGATCCCGCGTCGCAGCCCGTAATCACGCATCACGGGAGTGAGAGCCCAGGTTACGGCTAGTGAAACCCCGAGGAGCGTCCCATAGTGCAGGAGGTTCATGGCCTCAGAACTCGCCACCGAGGGAGAGTCTCACCATGGTCACCCCAGCCTCGTCGAGCAGCGCCTCGGCAAGAGCATCGGGGTAGGGGTCTGCGAAGACCACATTCTCCACCCCCGCATTGAGGAGTATCTTCGCACACAGGACGCAGGGCTGATGGGTGCAGTAGACGGCCGCACCGGCGATCGCGATCCCGTGCCTGGCAGCCTGTATCACGGCATTCTGCTCGGCGTGTATGCCTCTGCAGAGCTCGTGACCGATCCCCGAGGCCAGCCCCTGCTGTTCGCGCATGCAGCCGACTTCGTCGCAGTGAAGCAGACCCGATGGCGGACCGTTGTACCCGGTCGCCAGAATGCGCCTCTCTTTGACCAAGATGGCGCCGGTCTGCCTGCGCATGCAGGTGGACCTCCCAGCGACTTCACGCGCGATGGTCATGAAGTACTCATCCCATGATGGTCTCGGCATGTGCGCGACCCCTGCCCTTACTCCTAGCGAGTCCCGAACAGCCGGTCGCCCGCATCCCCAAGTCCAGGCACGATGTATCCGTCCGAGTCCAGGTGGCTATCGAGAGCACATGCGTAGATCCGGACATCGTCGCAGGCCTCACGGATCGCTCTGACACCTTCTGGAGCAGCGATCAGCACGAGCAGTCTGATGTCGCGTGCGCCATGGTTGACGAGGGTCCGCACGGCTGCCACGGCCGAGCCGCCCGTCGCGAGCATCGGATCGAGCAACAACACCACTCTCTCTGAGATGTCCTCGGGGAACTTGCAGTAGTACTCCACCGGCTCGAGCGACTCGGGATCACGGTACAGCCCCACGTGGCCGACCTTGGCGGCAGGGATCAGCTCGAGTATCCCGCCCATCATGCCTGTCCCTGCTCTGAGAACCGGGATCACCGCCACCTTCTTGCCGGCCAGCACACGGGCGGTGGTTTCCGCCAGCGGAGTGGTCACTGTGGTCTCCGCCAGCTGAAAGTCGCGCGTGGCCTCATATGCCATCAGCATGGACAGCTCTCGGACCAACTCCCGGAACTCCTTGGCGCCGGTTCGACGGTCGCGCAGGATGAACAACTTGTGCTGTACGAGGGGGTGATCCACCAGCACCAAGGAGCCGTCAGCTCCCAACGCGCCCTCCATGAGCCGTCCTCTCGACCAGTGTCGCAAGACCGCCCAGCGTCGCGATCCGCGGAGCGGATACCTGTCTAGAGTTCAGGATAGAGCGGGTGAGCGTCCAGCAGGGTCCGAACGTCATCCGCTATCTCCTTCAGCTTCCCCTCGTCGTCGCGCTGGAAGATGGCTTGAGCTATCAGGCGTCCGACTGTGCTCGCCTCGTCCTCACCGAACCCGCGCGTCGTCATCGCCGGCGTGCCCACGCGAATGCCGCTAGTCACGAATGGCGAGCGAGTCTCGGACGGTATGGCGTTCTTGTTCACCGTGATACCCACACGCTCGAGGAGTTCCTCGGCTTCAAGGCCGGATATCCCAGCGGCCGTGAGGTCCACCAGCAACAAGTGGTTGTCAGTTCCACCCGATACCAGCCGCAGACCGAACTCGGACATCGCCTCGCCCATCACACGCGCGTTCTGCACGACTTGGGCGATGTACTCGCCGAACTCGGGAAGCGCCGCTTCGCCGAATGCGACCGCTTTCGCGGCCACTGCGTGCATGAGGGGGCCTCCCTGCATTCCCGGGAAGACGGCCTTGTCCAGAACCTGGGCGTACTTGGAGCGGCAGAGCACGAAACCACTCCGAGGACCTCGCAGGGTCTTGTGACTCGTGGAAGTGATGAAGTCGGCGTACGGCACCGGGGTGGGGTGCGCACCGGTGGCCACCAGACCAGCGATATGCGCCATGTCTACCATCAGCAGCGCCCCCACCGCATCCGCGATCTCACGGAAGCGAGCGAAGTCGATCGTGCGCGGATAGGCGCTGGCGCCCGCCACGATCATCTTGGGCCGGCATTCCTCAGCGATGCGCATGACCTCGTCATAGTCGATCGTCTCAGAGTCTGGACGGACCCCGTAGGCGCAGATGTTGTATAGGCGGCCCGAGAAGTTCACTGGGCTTCCATGCGTGAGATGTCCGCCGTGGGCGAGACTCATGCCGAGTACCGTATCGCCCGCCTCCAAGGCAGCGAAGTAGACAGCCATGTTCGCCTGCGCGCCCGCATGAGGCTGGACGTTTGCGTGCTCCGCGCCGAAGAGCTTGAGCGCCCTCTCGATCGCCAGTTCCTCCACAACGTCCACGCTTTGGCATCCGCCGTAGTAGCGCTTGCCCGGGTAGCCTTCGGCGTACTTGTTGGTCAGTACGGTACCCTCGGCCTCCATCACCGAGAGCGACGCGAAGTTCTCGGAGGCGATCAGCTCGATGGTGGACCGCTGCCGATCGAGTTCGGACCGTATCGCCGCCGCTACCTCGGGATCGGTCTGCGAGATGTGCTCCAGTGCCATTCGGCGCCTCTCCCTCTTACGATCCCGACGGTGTGCCGCGCCCGGCAGGCCGGTACTCGTCCTCGATGTCTCCGATCTCGTCCACACGGCGCTCGTGGCGGCCACCCTCGAACGGCGTCTCGAGGAAGGCGTCGACTATCGCGTCGGCCGCCGTCTCGGATGTGAAGCGCCCGCCCAACGTGAGCACGTTAGCGTCATTGTGCTGTCTGGCGAGTCGCGCGAGTTCCGGGTCGTCAACAACGTTGGCGGCGCGAACGCCGCGCACCTTGTTGGCGGCCATCGCCATTCCGATGCCCGTCCCGCACACCAGGATGCCCATCTCCGCCTCACCGGCGGACACCGCACGCGCCACCTTGCCGGCGAAGATCGGGTAGTCGGTCGAGTCCTCGCTGTCGGTCCCGACGTCGATCACGGAGTGCCCAGCAGTGGCGAGACGGCTCTTCACGTGCTCTTTGAGACGAAACCCCGCATGATCGCTGCCCAGATGGATGCGCACCTCAGGCAGCCTCAGTTCTCCAGGCCGCGCACGACAGCCACGAGCGCCTCCGGCGGGATGGCACCCGCCCGAAGGACCTCGGGTTCGTCGCCGGTGCAGTCCACCACCGTGGATGCGATCCCGTGGCGGGTCTCGCCGCCATCGAGAGTCAGGTCTGCCGCCGCGATGATGCGGTCCTCGATCTCGACGAAAGCTCCGGGGGCCGGAGTGCCCGACGTGTTGGCCGATGTCGCCACGAGAGCAGATCCCGAGGCGCGGATGAGTTCCTGCACAACCTCATGGTCCGGACACCGGAGCGCAACGGTCCCTCGGCTGTCGCGGAACTCCTTGCCCACGACGTCGGCGGCTTTGACCACGATGGTGAGCGCGCCTGGCCAGAACTGCCTCGCCAGCTGGCGCGCATAGTCGGGAACATCGATACCGTAGACGTCGAGGGCGTTCTCATCCTCCACCAGCCATGGTATCGCCTTGTGCTGCGGACGACGCTTGATGTCGATGATCTCCTGAGGGCCTATCCCCGAAGACGCCGAGGCGCCGATGCCGTACACAGTCTCTGTCGGAAAGACGACTATCCCGCCGCTGCGGAGCACGTTAGCGGCGAGATTGATCACTTCCGCTGAGGGGTTCTCCTGATCGATCCTATACACCTTGTTCATGGGCTACTCGCCTCCGACTGATTCGACGGCTTCACAGCATCAGGCGTCGGCACCCTGCCGATCACCAGTCGTTCCCTGCCTGACAGGTCACTTTGAGCTTGCACTCCTTCATACCACGCCTGCATCTCCCGGTCAGCATCTCTGGCGGTACTCTCGTCGACCTCGATCACCAAATACCCTCCCGGCCTCAACCATTCCCTCGCCTCGCCGATGATGCGGTGAACCAGATCGAGCCCGTCGGTACCGCCGTCGAGCGCCGCAGCCGGTTCGAACTCGGCCACCTCGGCCGGTAGCATCGGCAGCCTCCCGCTGGGTATGTACGGCGGATTCGCCACCACAACCGCAACGCTGCCGCGAGCGGATGCCGGCAGAGGGCCGAACAGGTCCCCCTCCAGGACGGTCACTCTCTCGGCTACCCTGCAGCGCTCCGCGTTGGCGCGCGCAACCTCAGCCGCATCTGCGGACACCTCGGTGGCGAGGACAGCGGCTTCTGGTGCTTCGTGCGCTATGGAACACGCCACCGCGCCCGACCCGGTGCAGAGGTCGACCACCAACAGCGGTCTTGCTGCCTCCGGCTCCTCTTGGGAGAGAATCCTAAGCCTGTCCAAAGCGGCTTCCACCAGCACCTCGGTCTCCGGCCTCGGGATGAAGACGCCTGGGCGAACCGTGAGAACGAGGTGGCGAAAGGCCACTTCTCCCGTTACATACTGCAGAGGCTCGCCGAGCGAGCGGCGCTCTATCCCGGCGCGATACGCTTCTCGCTCGGCATCCGAGAGCGGGCGCTCTTTATGCGTGTACAACTCTACTCGGGAGAGCCCGGTCGCCGCCGAGAGCAGCCATTCGGCACTGCGGCGCGGCTGAGACACGTCGCGTCGGCCCAGGTAGCCGACCGTCCAGTCCAGCGCGTCACCGATCGTCCACACTCGCGCGTCCATCAGGCGCCCACCGCTCCCGCGGCAGATACGACGATCGCGCGCCGGCAAGCGCGAAACGACACTCATACCACCGCCGCCAGCTTCTCGGCGCGATCCGCGGCAGCAACCGCCTCGATCAACTCCCCGATGTCGCCCATGAGGATCCCCGGCAGGTCGTGCAGCGTCAGACCGATGCGGTGGTCCGTGACCCGGTCCTGCGGGAAGTTGTACGTGCGGATCTTCTCGGCTCGATCGCCCGTGCCTATCTGACTCCGCCGAGCATCACCGAGCTCTGTCATCTGGCGCCCAAGCTCGAGTTCGAACAGCCGCGCCTTGAGGATACGCATCGCCTCTTCTCGGTTCTGGAGCTGGCTCTTCTGGTTCTGGCAGCTCACAACCATGCCCGTAGGCAGATGAGTGATGCGAACGGCAGAGTCCGTCGTGTTCACCGACTGGCCCCCAGGACCAGACGACCTGAAGACGTCGATCCGCAGATCGTTCTGGTCCACATGCACCTCGACGTCCTCGGCCTCCGGTAGCACCGCCACGGTGGCGGTCGATGTGTGTATGCGTCCCTGTGATTCTGTGAGTGGAACCCTCTGCACCCTGTGAACACCGGACTCGTATTTCATGTGTGAGTACACCTTCTTGCCCTTGAGCGAGAAGATGACCTCCTTGAATCCACCGCCAACGTCCGAGGGTGAAACCGAGAGGTCCTCCACCTTCCAGCGCCGAGACTCCGCGAAGCGCGTGTACATGCGGTACAGGTCTCCGGCAAAGATGGCGGCCTCGTCGCCCCCTGCTCCGGCCCTGATCTCCACAATGACGTTCTTCTCGTCGTTGGGGTCCGTGGGGAGCATCATCACTTTCACTTCGTCCTCGAGATCTGGCACGCGCGAGCGCAGCCCGTCGATCTCCTCTCGGGCGAGGTCCTTCATCTCAGGATCGCTCTCGCCCTGCAGCATCTCCTCCGTGTCTTCGATGCTCCGCAGTACGCCGAGATATTCCCGGATCTTGTTGGCGAGAGGGGTGATGTCGGCATACTCCTTGGCCAGCCGAGCGTACTCCTCGCGATCCGCCAGCACCTCGGGGTCCGACAGTCTGGTGCTCATCTCCTCGAAGGCTTCGAGGACTCTCTCGAGTTTCTCGCGCATGATGACTTCGCGCTCCTGGTCTTGCCTCCCGTTCGCGACGGGGGGCGGGTGCAGACAGACAGTCTAGCACGCTACCGAACCGCGACATGGGCGGGGAGTGCCCCATCGGGCGGCGATCCGGCCTGCCGGAACCATAGCAGGGCTAGGGCGGGTGGCCTTCGTCTCTTTCCGAGGCATTGCCGGCATCCACAGAGGGCGGGGGATGTTCCGCCTCGCCGCTCGGGGGGGGGCGAACCCGCCGATGGGGTCTCGCGCCGGTCATGAATCGAGCTTGCGCCGATCTCGCGCTCCGCTACAGCCCTCATGGCCACAACCGCTACCTCGATCATCGAGTCTTCCGGCTCGCGCGTGGTCATGCGCTGGAGCTGCATACCGGGCCACAACAGGAGCTTCACCCAGGGTCTGTCCGGGTTGCGACCCGCCAGCTTCACCGCTTCGTAGGCGAGCCCAGCGATCACCGGGAGGAAGAGGAGGCGTACAGCCACAGCGAGCGCGGTGCTCGCGATCCTGCCCTCGGCGCCTAGTCCGGCAAGGATGGACTTGATGGGCACGAGTGAGTACACGATCAGAGCGATCACCATCACCATGAGCAGGAAAGACGTGCCGCATCTCACGTGACTGGTCCGAAAACGCTGTATGCTCTCCGTCTCCAAGGGTATGCCGTGTTCGAAGGCATGGATGGTCTTATGCTCTGCGCCGTGATAGGCGAACACCCTCTGGATGTCGCGCATCCTGCTTATCAGGGCTATGTAGCCGACGAACGCAACTATTCGCAGGACCCCGTCCACCACGTTCCACGCGAGAGGACGCTCGTCGGCCCCTCCCACAACGAGGTTGGTTGCCAGCGCGGGCAACACTATGAAGATCCCGATGGCCAGAGCGACACCGAGCAGCATAGTGAAGCCTATCGCCGTGGAGCCGAGCTTCTCCTCCTCGGTCTCGGCCGCCTGCTCCGCGGAGACCGCGAACGCCTTCATCGCCAACGACAGCGTCTCCCAGAGCGCCACGACGCCGCGCACAACTGGCTTGCCCAGCCAGGGACGCTTGGATACGGCCGTCTGTAGGTCATGCTCTTCTAGGTAGATGTCGCCTGCAGGCCGGCGAACCGCTACCGCCCAGTTCACCTTGCCGCGCATCATGACGCCCTCGATAACGGCCTGTCCGCCGATATGCGTGTGAGTGATGCGCCCGGCTTCTGCTGGCTCAGTCATCAGCTACGACCATTCTCGTCTCGTCACCTTCTCGAAGGGTTGCCCGCACGTCATCGACGCCTCAGGGCACGACCCGCGTCGACACGGGGCACCAGCGTCTTGTAGAACGTAGGGCGCCGTGGGTTGCGCCAGCTCGAGCATGCGCGTGGCCAGAGTGCGGATCTCCCACTGCGCCCTGCGGCAACAGCGGAGCGCAAAGAAGTGCAGCAGCTCGCGCAGGTTCATGCTCACGACGATCTTCGTCTCCGCCGCGCTCGGCAGCACGTAGCGAGCGTCTTCGGGCTCCACACCTGCCTCTAGCAGCTCACGGTACGCTTCGAGTGACGAGCGGACCGCTCGATCGAAGACGCTTGACGTGCCATCGTGCTGCATGACGGCGGGCGGCACGATAACATCCAGCGACTCGTCGAATCGAACGTACCGCTGCGACTGCTGGTTGTAGCTGGCAAGACGATGCCTCACGAGTTGGTGAGTCATCGCACGGCTGACTCCATCCACAGCATAGGTGTATGAGGCATGCTCCAGCGCCGAGTAGTGCCCTGAGCCCATGATCTTGCAGAGGACCTTCCGAGCGACTTCGTCTGACATCTCGTCCATTAGGTCGCCCGCGCCGATCGGCGCATAACAGAGCCGGGCCGCCACCGCCACGGCGCGCTCAGGATCGGGAGTGTGGTAGAGAAGGCGAACGTCCATGCAGCGCATCCTCAATCGCTTACAAGAAGAGGCGACCACGAGCGGGCCGCCTCCAAATCATACCAGCCAGGAACCTCGCTACGCCGACTCGTCCTCAGACTCAGCGGGGGCCTCTTCGGCCACCGGCTCCTCGGGCGCGGCTTCGGCCACCGGCTCCTCGGGCAACTC
>CAZWGV010000029.1:14850-24596 GCA_964633595.1 uncultured Coriobacteriaceae bacterium
CTTCGGCCACCGGCTCCTCGGGCGCGGCTTCGGCCACCGGCTCCTCGGGCAACTCCTCCGCGGGCGATGAAGGCTCGTGCTCGGCCTTGGAGGCCTCCTTGACGGTCCTCGCTTCGCGTGCGGCAACAACGGACTCCTCGTGCGCCTTCTGCCGCGCTTCGCGTGCGGCGGCCTCGCGCTCCATGACCCCGCTGGCCGCCTCACCGAACTTGACCTCAAAGCGCTGGACGCGTCCTCCGGTGTCCACGAACTTCTGGGTTCCCGTGTAGAACGGGTGACACTGCGAGCACAGCTCGATGTGCAGCTCGGGCACAGTAGCCCGGGTGACGAACTTGCTGCCACAGGAGCAAGTTACGGTGCATTCCACGTAGTCTGGGTGAATACCCTGGCGCATCAGCTTCTCACCTTCGATCTGAGTGCGACTGGTTTCCGACCAGGCGCGGACAGCCCGGCGATGTTAGCACAGGCCGTGCCCAGGCGGAAAGCCCTGCCGGCACCCTGCCGGACGACAGCCCTGCCGGCCTGCCGGACAGAAGCGCTTGCGGGAAACGGCCAGGGAGGGATGTCACGCCTCGGCGCGCGGTAGCGCGCGACGCGGTAGGCGGGTCGACAGATCACCACATAGCGAGAGGCAGTGCTCTCCCGCGCAGCGCGTTTCCTCATCGTCAGACACCCCGGCCGTGGAGGTGACCGCCTCGCCCACGTGCCGGCAACACCAGATCCCTCGTGATCCAGTAGATGACACGCCCGCTGCAGGAGGCAGGTGCTCTTGCTACGGCCGCCACCCTACGTGCTCCACCGGACGAAACTCGGCGCAAGTGCCGCCGCACTCAACGGGTAGCCGAGACCATGCTGCGAAGCCCGGTCAGGGCTGCCGCATCCTCGGCGGGAGAGAACAACGAGTACGTGTATCCCGCCTCGTTCCAGAAGGCCGCTGTCTCGACGCGCAGACCATTCGCGCGTCCGCTGCGAACTCCGCCGATGCGGGTGACGACATCCTTGCCGGCTACGATCTCTCGCCGGTAGTGATCGGTCCCGTCGGAACCGTCGGTGTACTTCGCCTCCGACGACGCCACTTCGTCCTTCATCAAGCCATCCAGGTCTTGTCGGCCCGGGTGGACGTAGAGCAAAGTGCCGGAGGAGTACCTTATCGTGAGGGTGAAGAACTCGGGGGCCTCTCCTCGCCCCGGATCACCTTGTCTGAGAACGACCTTCTTCACGGCGTCTCCGCCCAGTTGTGGCAAAGGGACGGGCTTGCCGACCCGCCGCAGCGCCTCATCGAGTGGGATGCCCCTTACAGCCGGGTCATCGATCGGGGCGGTCGCTGTAAGCCATCGGCTCGCCATGGGCGCCTGGTCTACGGCATCAGCGGTCTTCTCGGATCCTCTCTGGGCAGTGGCTGCGGGGGCGTCCGACTTCGCAGAGCAGCCAGCCCCCGCAAGGAGAACAGCTCCCAGCGACATCATGATCAGCGCTCTTGAACCGCTCATCAGCACATCATCCTCCGCTCTCCGGGGACGACTAGTTGTCTTTATCGTCGCAGTAGACCCAATGGTTCGAATCACCGACGCGGTTGAACCTGAAGCGGAAAGCGGGGTTCAGCGTGTCGGCTGCAGGTCCAGCCACGCCATTCGTCTTCCCGTGCCACCAGTAGACCCAGCTGCCGCTCGACATCTTTGTCTTCATCCACGTGATAGAAGCGCGCGGGTCGACACTGTGCACGTCGCGTTCCTCCGCTGCTGTGGGAGTCCCCTGAATGAGCTGTGGCATATCCCACCATGTATCCACCAGAGTGCTGCCGTAGTAGATGTCCCAGTCATCGTTTCCCCTTCGCTGCAGGCTCACAGTGGTCCTCTGGTTCACAGGGAAGGGCAGCAGGTAGCCAAAGTCCTTGACGGAGTAGTCACCGTTCTTCATCCTCGCCGAGAACATCCACGGATCGCGGGACCACGGGAGAGGCGGGGGTGCATAGAGACCGGTGGCTGAGTAGCCCACCTCGACACCCCAGTGGTTCGGAAGATCTGGGTTGCGCACGTACATGGAATTCACCTTGGCACCCACACTCGGCCGAGGATAGGCGTACATGGTTCCCATCACTCCGTAGGCGTTCTTGACATCGCTGCCGTCAGACCAGGTCTGACGGCCACCGCAACCATGATCAAGGCCTAGTGCCTCTTGCGGGCCGGCAAGCAACCCGATCAAGGCCAGCAGGATTGCGCCCCCGGACCACAAGCGGCGCATGAACGAACGAGCCTTGTGCGACATCCTACGCACCTCCCCCACGCAGCAAGAAAGATACCCCCTCAGCTACGAGCATACCCCCCCGGCGCGTTGCGCAACAGCACGCGGGCGTGGGTTGTTGCCGCCGGGCGGGTCCCAGCCCCTACGGCCCCGACGTCTCCTCTCTCGACCGCTCGTTAGCGACGAACGCGTCGTAGAGCTCCAGGTCGCGGTCCCAGCCGGCGTAGGTCGCGTCTCCTCGACGGTCCGGGAGCCCGTACGTCTCGCGCAGGCGCACGCCGAGCACTTGCGCGAGCTTCTCCGCGCCGACCACGTTCAGATGACCTCGGTCCGAGAAGTCGCTCTTGCCCAAAAACCTGGGCAAGCCCTCGGGTCCGGAGAGATCGGGGAAGACAACGTCGGGGTGGTCTCGGCGCAGGGCCTCGGCGGTGTAGCTCGCCGTGTGCGCGAGAGAGCCGGGCGGCGCCGTCGGCACCACAAGGATGCATAGCCGGGCACCCTTGCGCTCGACGAGCTCGGCTATGAGCCAGAGTCCGGATCGCATCCGCTCGTAGGAGAAGCGCCGCTTGTCCGCCAGTTGAGTGAGCAGTTGCCCCCCTCGCGCGATCGGACCGGCCGTCACGTGGGCGAAGAGAGCTACGTAGAGCGCGTACCGGAGCGGGTCGAGCTCGGCCGGCACCTCTCCCCTGCCGACGTCGACCATGTAGGCGACGGTCGCGAAGGTCCAGAACGAGACGCCGATCGAGATCAGTAGGCCGAGGAGCGGAAGATCGGCGTTGAACGACAGGCCCTGTAGAACGCGCTGCTCTACACCAGACGCGAGGTCAGCGTACTTGAAGACCGCCAGGACTCCGACGACCAGCACCACCCCGACCGCAAGCACTGCGCTCTTCAGGCGCTCCGCTCGGCAATCGGGCTCTCGTCGCCTGATAGCGTGGAGCGCCACGCCGGTCATGTAGCCGACGAATGTGACGCCGACCAGAACGAACCACCAGCGCGAGGAGATGGACAGGTAGAACGCGTAACTGGCGGCAAGAAGCCATATGGTGCGCAGACGTACGCTCGGGAGCGCGTAGTGGACCACGGCGACGACGAAGAGGAAGAGGAGATATGCGGGGGGGTGAACTGCACGCCGCGCGCCCTGCCGATCCACAAGGTGCAGGATGCCTGGAGAAGCTCCGCCGCCTCGAGGGGGCGCGACCCGGCACCGCTACACGTCTATCCCGTTGTTCTTCTCTTGCGCCTTCTTGGCCATGCGCACGAGGAATTCCTGGTTCGACGTCGTCTGCTTGAGCCCGCGGATGAGCATGTCCATGGCGCGCTCCGGGCTGTCTATCCCATGAAGGATGCGACGCAAGCCCCACACGAACGGCGCCTCTTGCGGGTCGAGGAGCAGCTCTTCCTTGCGAGTACCGCTGGCAACGACATCGATGGCCGGGAAGATGCGCCTGTTGGCCATCGAGCGGTCCAGCCTCAACTCGAGGTTTCCTGTGCCCTTGAACTCCTCGAAGATGACCTCGTCCATCTTGCTGCCCGTGTCCACGAGTGCAGTCGCCAGGATGGTCATCGATCCGCCATGCTCGATGTTGCGGGCCGCCCCGAAGAATCTCTTCGGCGGATACAGCGCAGTCGAATCGACACCGCCCGACAGGATGCGTCCCGAGGCCGGGGTGGACAGGTTGTACGCCCGCGCCAAGCGCGTGATCGAATCCAGCAGGATGACGACGTCGTGCCCGCTCTCCACCATTCGTTTCGCGCGCTCCATGACCAGCTCGGCGACTGCGATGTGGTTGTCTGACGGCATGTCGAAGGTGGATGAGACCACCTCGCCGTGGATGGACCGCTCCATGTCTGTGACTTCCTCGGGCCGCTCGTCGACGAGCAGGCACATGAGGTGGACTTCCGGGTTGTTCGCGGTGATCGCCGCGGCGATGTCCTTTAGCACGGTCGTCTTGCCCGCCTTTGGCGGAGAGACGATCAGTCCTCGCTGGCCTTTTCCGATCGGCGACACCAGGTCGATGACACGCGCGGTCATGAAGTCGTCGCCGTGCTCCATCCGAAGTCGCTCGTCCGGATAGACGGGAGTCAGGTCGCGGAAGTCCTTCCGTCCGCGCAGCTCCTCGGGGTCCTTGCCGTTGATCGAGTCGACGCGCAGGAGGGCCGAGTACTTCTCGTTGTCCCTTGGAGGCCGAACCTGGCCCCGTATCATGTCGCCTCGGCGCAGCTCGAATCGGCGGATCTGCGACATCGAGCAGTAGACGTCGGAGTCCCCGGGCAGATAACCGGTCGTCCGGATGAAGCCGTAGCCCTCAGGCAAGACGTCCAGCACTCCGACCACATGGACGAACCCCTCGGCCTTCGCCTTCGCGTCGAATACCGCGTCGACCAGCTCGTTCTTCTTCAGCGCCTTGGCATCGATCTCCAGCTCCCCGGCGATTGCCCGGAGTTCGGAAACCGTCTTGAACTCCAGCTCCTCCTTGGTGACGGACGGGGCTTGCGGCTCGGGTTGCCCACCGGCCCCGCGACGTCCGCGCTTTCGAGGTCTTCCACTCATGCGTTCTTCACTTTCTCCCAGTCAGCCAGAAACGATTCCATCCCACGGTCGGTGAGCGGGTGCTTGACGCACTGCTGCAAGACACCGAACGGGACGGTGGCGATGTCCGCTCCGGCGAGAGCAGCCTTGGTCACGTGCTGGGCACTTCGGATGGAGGCCGCGATCACTTCCACCTCGTGGCCGTAGTCGTATGATCCCACAGCCCACACTATGTTCTGGAGCTGTTCTATCCCGTCCTCTGAGATGTCGTCGAAGCGACCCACGAAGGGGCTGACGAATGCGGCTCCGGCCCGCGCAGCCATGATGGCCTGCGGCACGGAGAAGCACAGCGTCATGTTCACCTTGATACCAAGCTCGAACAGCTTTCGAGTCGCCGCCAGCCCTTCGGGGAACGTCGGCACCTTCACCACCACGTTGGGGTGAACGGCGGCCAGCTTCTCCCCCTCGGCGACTATCTCATCGCGCTGGAGCGTCACCGTCTCGGCGGACACCGGACCCTGCACAACATCGCAGATCCTGCGTATGTGCTCGGGGAAGTCCGCGAGCTTGCCTCCCACTCTCGCGTAGAGCGTGGGGTTGGTGGTCACCCCCGCTAGCACACCCCACGATGCCGCCTCCTCGATCTCGGCGATATCGGCGGTGTCGAGAAAGAACTTCACTCCTCGCCCTCCTTCTCTGCGGCTACGGCAGCCGGATCGGCCGGTGTCGGCTCCCCGACCTCTTCCCCTATGACCTTCGCCATCACGATCTCCAGAACTTCAGCCACCGTCAGATCCAGCTGGTGACTTCGAACGATCGGGATCTCGTGCTCCCTCGCCAGATCCTCAACATAGTGGCCCAGCAGACGGATGTTGCCGAAGTTGGCCCGATACCTCTCGAACGGACGAGTACCGTCCGTCTGGACCTCGCGTATGTAGAAGTGGCTCCTATGGGCGTCCTCGTCGTCGACCACTATGACAAGCTGCACGACCCAGGCGTTCTCGAACTGCGTCGGCTCGATGTAGCCGGGGACGATGTGCACGCCCTCGATGACCAGGCTCTCCCCTTCCAGGACCGCCCGGTCGATCAGGGATTTTACGCCGGTTGCGACGACAGCCGTCTGCTCTCGGAAGCCGATGATGACGGGGTTCGCGCCATGAGGGACCGGTACCCTGAGACCCCTCCATGCGTTGAAAGCACTCTCGTAGATGGTGGGGAGGAGGTCTTTGGAGAAGATACCACGCATGACCTCGCGAATGGAATCGCTAGAGACGATCCTCGTGATACCGAGCCGGTGCGCCACCTCAGTGGCGATCGTTGACTTGCCCACACCGGTGGTCCCGCCGATCATCACGATGACGGGTCTGTCGAGCTCGGCTACCTCATATAGCCTGCGGTATCGCTCCGCGAACGTCCGTCCCGCCATCCTCTCGAGTGCGGTTGTCGCAAGCTCCCGAAGCCGCGCCACCGTGATCGACGTCTCATCGCGCTCCCTCAGCTCGTCCTGAACTTCGGTGGCGATACGGTATGCCTTGCCGGGCTGAAGACCGACAGCCAGGAACGAGCGCGCCAGCAGCCCTTTCGAGAACGGCAGCCCGTGCGTCTTATCGCTGATGAATATCGTCTTGCCCGTGGGCACGTGCCTCACCCCCGCTCGAGACCGCGAGCTATCGCGCTGTCCGCCACCTCGTCGATCGAGGCGTCAAGATCGCCCCCGTCAACGGTTTCCGGAACGTTGTCGCACAGCACCGTGGGCACTCCGGCATCGGCCCCTGCGGCCGCCACAACGTCGATGGCGGCGGCCTTCAGTTCCGTCAGTAGCAGGTCGAAGCCGCCCTGCACCGAGAGCATGTCCTGGCGCAACTTGGAGCGGTCCGCGAGATGCGCGCTCGCACCCACGACATCACAGCCGTGCACCTGCTCAAGATGCGATGTCAGTTGCGACAGCACCTGTGGTGGTGCGGTGGTCGCGAAGAAGACCCGGGCGCCTTCAACCGGTGCTATCGGCGTGGGTCGAAACGCTGTCGCCACGACGGGGAGGTCGGGTCGCAGCTCGCCGATGGCGTCCCTCACGGCGGAGACGTCGTGAGGATCGGCCGACGGCTCCTCCGCATTGGCAAGTACGACGAGGTCCGCGAGTTGAACGCGGTACGGTCCGAAGTAGTCCTTCACGTACGAAACACCACGGTCCGCACTGACGACCAGGATGGTCGCGTCTCTCGACACGGGAGGTATGGCCGCTCCGGAGCCTTCGATCACCAGCAACTCCTTGCCCAGCGAGTCGGCGAGCTCGACTCCCTCGGGCACGTTGGAGAAGAACGTGTCGCCGGCCATTCCTCCGCCACAGCGACGGCACCCGACGGTTGTGACTCGGCTCATGACGGCGTCCTCGTAGTTGTCCGAGGAAGCGTGCTTGCCGAGTGCAACCAGCTCAAGGAGGTCCTCGGTTGTGAGCGCCACCTCATCGCCGCGTATCAGTTCGGGCTCCTCGGGCCCACCCCTACCCATCGCGAGCACGGCGACATCCACCCCCGTCGCCTTCAGGCGCCGCCCGACGTGCGCCGAGATGGCGGTCTTTCCCACACGCTTGCCGGTCCCGATGATGCCTAGCGTTGGCGTGCGCGTCACCACCGACAGACGTGGCGGTCTGAACTCGAAGTCCGCACCCCGGTAGCCGACACCCATCTCCAGCGCCACGCCGGCCAGACGGAAGCGATCAGCCGCCGTCACCACTGGTTCGTCAGAGAGGTCGACGACGAAGTCCGGCTTGTGGGCGTCTATTGCCTCCCGTATGGCAGCCTCGGCGCTGTCGCCCCAGACCATGGGCACTCCATAGGCGTCTGTCCCCTTCTCGAGGTCCACCTTCTCTGTCCCGCCCAAAAAGACTGCAGCGACAACATCGATGTCGGTGCCGAGGGCTTCCAGCGCGAAGCGCACCACGGGAGGGTAGTGCTCGCCATCTATCAGGGCGACGGCGCGGCTCACTCTTCCAGCTCCTCCTCTTCGATGCGGACAGCACTCTGCGACCTCCACCTGCATGAGCGCTGGTGGGCTTCTCGGAAGTCGGCGACCACTTCGGGCTCGCCAAAGGGCTGCTTCAGGGTAACCACGACCCGTCCCTCTGGGTGGATCTCGATGACGTTGTAGCAGGGCTTGACTCGGCCTCGCAGGCGATGAGAGCAGGCGGTGCCCGCATTGACTATGAGCATGTCCTCCAGGCGCCAGACGTTGGGGACATGCTTGTGGCCGCAGAGCACGAGGTCAACTCCGCTGCTGGCGAGCGCTCGCAGGAGGTCGCCCGCGTCGTAGACCACGTTGCGTTCACGTCCCGTGCCCGGTACCGGAACCAAGTGGTGGTGCATGCAGAAGACCTTGAACTCATCCGGATCGGAGAAGCGCTCCTGTATCTGGCGGTAGCGCTCTCGCCCGATCCGGCCCTCGTCGAGATCCGGCTCCGAGGAATCCGCTCCCAGGAATCGCACGTCATCGAAGATCAGCTCCGGGTTTCGCGCTCCGAAGAACTCCTCGAAGAGCTCGTCACCCACGTTCCTGGCATCGTGATTGCCGAGAAGAACGAGCCGTTCCTTGCACTCGAGCCGGTCCAGCAATCGCCTGGCGGCACGAAACTCGGCACGAAAGCCCATGTCAGTGAGGTCGCCTGTCACCACCACGACGTCAGGTGAGAGATCGTTCAGTTCGTGGACGACCCTGCTCGCCAAGCTCGGGATGTGGTGCGCTGAGCCGAAGTGCAGATCGGATATGTGGGCTACGAGTACGGAACGATCCATCGGGTCACCTGGGTCTTCGCGCACGGAAAGGCCGCTCCTATCGAGGGAGAGAAGGTCGGGGCTGCGCCAGCTCGGCAAGGGCCGAGATACGACTGATGTCCGCTCGCAGCCCGAGAAGCACCGAGAACAGATCGTCGATCGGCTGCTCCCGGAACGTCACGATGTCGGGCTCCCCCTTGATACCACCCAACTCCGCAGCGCGATCTATCGCGTCGGAGTAGTTACCGAGCTGATCGACGAGCCCCAGCTTCTTCCCCTCGGCAGCCACCCAGACAAGCCCTGTCGCGAGCGAGCGGACCTTGTCCACGGGCATATCGCGCCCTCGGGCCACGTCGGAGATGAACAGCTCGTGCACAACCTTCATCTGTGCGTCGAGCAGCGCACGCTCCTCGGGTGTCACCGGCCTGAACGGACTGCCGATATCCTTGTGCTTCCCTTGCTTGAGGATGGTGTAGCGGACGCCCAGCTTGTCCAGCAGTTCGTCCACCGTCGGGATCTGCATGATCACGCCGATGCTGCCCACTGAGGAATCGGGCGACGCGACGATCTCGTCGCACTGAGCCGCGATCATGTAGGCGCCCGAGGCCGCGACGTCCCCCACACTCGCCACGACCGGCTTGGTCATGCGCTCCACCTGAGACGCGATCTCCTGCGAGGCGGCCGCCGTACCCCCGGGCGAGTCTATGCGCAGCAACACGGCCTTCACCGAGTCGTCTTCCTCGGCCCGATCCAGGAGGTCGATGATCCCCATCGGAGTGACTACGCCGCCGAAGCCGTCGCCCGCAACCCCGACGATCGCTCCGTCGATGTGGATGACCGCCACGGCGTCGCCGCCGAAGGGGGCCGGTGTGTCCATCAGCAGCACGACGGCCCACACCCCGAGACCTACGAACGCGAGCAGGAGCACTCCGGCTATCGCCGCAGCGATCAGCCAACCTCTGCGGGAACGACGCCTCGGCGGCGATGGAGAGTAGCCGATGGGAGGCGCCATAGGGGCAGGCGCGGAGCTTAGCGCTCCAGCGCCAAGGGCTGCTGCCTCGCCGCTCTCTCGCTCTGGCGGCGCGGCGGGGATAGGGACGTCTCTTGCGTCCTGCATGAGGGTTCCTTCCGGGGGTGGGGCGAACCAGCGCGGCAGCGCCGGTGTTACAGAGTATTCCCCGCGAGCGCGGAAGGGTCAACACGAC
>CAZWGV010000030.1:0-24474 GCA_964633595.1 uncultured Coriobacteriaceae bacterium
CCCAGTGAGGGCTGATACCTCGTGGTACTCGACCTCACGCGTTTCGCAGGCAGCCTGGAGCGACCGTGAAGCCTCGCGCGCGCCGGGCAGGTCCAGCTTGTTGCCCACGACCACGGTCGGGCGCGCCGCCAGTTCGGGCGCATGGCTGGCTAGCTCGCGCTCCACTATCTCCAGATCGCTGACGGGCGACCTTCCCTCGTAGCCGCCGCTGAGATCAACGACATGAACGATAAGCGCAGTTCGCTCAATGTGCCGCAGGAAGGCGTGTCCCAGACCAGCGCCCTCACTCGCGCCTTCGATCAGACCCGGGATGTCCGCAATGACGAAAGAGTGCTCGCCGGCCCTCACGACACCAAGGTTGGGCACAAGGGTCGTGAACGGATACTCGGCCACCTTCGGCCTGGCAGCACTCATCCTGGCGATCATCGAGGACTTGCCGGTGTTGGGGAAACCCACAAGTGCGGCGTCTGCGAGCAACCGCAGCTCAAGGCTAACTCGGCGCTCCTCGGCCGGCTCCCCCAGCTCAGAGAAGCCCGGCGCACGTCGCGTGGGCGTCACGAAGTGCGTGTTGCCTCGGCCTCCGGAGCCGCCCCGCGCGACAACCGCGCGCTGTCCCGCGGCCACGAGGTCGCCGAGCAGCTCGCCGCTGTCCGCGTCCCGCACCGTCGTGCCCACGGGAACCTTCAGCACTGTGTCCTCACCGCGAGCTCCGTCGCGTCGCGCCCCCTTGCCGTGGGTCCCCCTATCGGCCTTGTAGTGCCTCTGGTACCGGAAGGCGAGGAGTGTGGACACGCCATTGTCGGCCTCGAGGATCACGTCTCCTCCAGGCCCGCCGTCGCCTCCGTCCGGTCCGCCTCGGGGGACGTGCGCCTCTCTGCGGAACGAGGTGCAGCCTGCGCCCCCGGCGCCGCCCTGGACTTGTATCTCTGCTTCATCGACGAAGCTGGGTGTGCGCTCGCCCATCATGGCCTCCCGGCCGAATGTCACCCATCCACCCTACAAGAAGACCCCCCGCTCCGTGTGGTGCGGGGGGCCCTGCCGATCCAGATAGTCCTAGCGCGATCGGGCCCTCAGCCCTCCAGCGGTCGGACGTGCACTCGCCTCTCGAGACCTCGGCTGAACACCACGACGCCATCCACCTTCGCGAACAGCGTGTCGTCCCCGCCGCGACCCACGTTCTCGCCGGCCTTGAAGCGCGTGCCGCGCTGCCGAACGAGGATGGATCCCGCACTGACGGTCTGACCGCCGAAGCGCTTGACTCCCAGGCGCTTCGACCGGGAATCCCGGCCGTTGCGGGTCGATCCCATTCCCTTCTTGTGTGCCATGAGCTACCTGCCTACCTCAGACGGCCACCATCGCAGCCGAGCGTGCGTCTTAGGATTCGTACTTCTTGGCGTGCACTCCGCAGTAGTCCGAGCCTTCCTTGCACCGGTTGGCGCAGCGCTCACCGTTGGCCTTGGTCGCAGCGCACTGACCAGCGGCCTCTGGCGCCTCTGTGGCCTTCGCGGCCTCGGGCGTCGCGGCCTTCGCGGCCTCTGGCGCCTCTGGGGCCTTCTTGGCTTCCTGAGCCTCAACCGCAGCGGTCACCTTGGTGTCCTTCTCGGGCGCAGCGGCCTTGGCCGGACTCGCCTTCTTGCTGGGCCGGCCTGCTTCGCCCACGACGATCTCGGTCACCCGTATCCGAGTCTGCTGCTGGCGGTGGCCGCGCGTCCGCTTGTACCCCTTGCGGCGCTTGAACTTGAAGACCAGCACCTTGTCGCCGGCGAAATGCTCTATGACCTCAGCCGTCACCGCAGCGCTCGTCGCACCTGCCCCGGTGACCACGCTGTCACCGTCGGCGACGAAGACTACCGGCAATTCGACCGTCTGGCCGACCTCGGCATCAAGGCGCTCGACAACCGCCTCGGCGCCTTTCTCGACCTTGAGCTGCTTGCCGCCCGTCGCGACCACAGCGTACATGTCTTGGACCTTCCCGTCGTCTGGATGCGCAACGGCGTATGCTAGCAGAGGCCACCAGGAGCGTCAACACACGCACAGTTCGCTGGCGAGCACGACCTCCCTGGTGGGGAGGCCTATCCCATCGCCCGGCGGACCGCGCCCGCGCGACCCTCGATGAGCACGCGGACCTCCACCGGTTCGCAGTCGGGGTCGGACACGATAGCCACATGCTTCCCGGTCTCGGCCCGGAGCACACTCACCGTGTTTCGTCCCGGCTCGTTCACCAGAGCGTATGTCTCGGGATGCAGGCCAAAGAGGTACGCCGCCGACCTCCCCGAGTGCAGCATCTCCCTCATGCGCCGCTCGACCATGATCCGCTTAGTGGCGTCCGAGAGAACCCTGCCCTCACCGTCGCAGTGCGGACAGCGTTCGGTCAGGATGCCGTAGAGACCCTCGGTGACGTTCTTCCTGGTGATCTCAACTAGCCCCAACCGTGAGATGTCCGAGACTCGCGTCTTCGTACGGTCTTGCTCGAGCGCACGCCCCAGTCGGCGCATCACGGCCTCGCGGTTCACGGCCTCTTCCATGTCGATGAAGTCGATGATGATGATGCCGCCGATGTCGCGCAGGCGAAGTTGCCGGACCACCTCGTCTGCCGCTTCGAGGTTCGTGCGAACGATCGTGTCCTCCAGGCTGCGTTTCCCTACGAACCTGCCGGTGTTGACATCGATGGCTGTCAGGGCCTCGGTCCGGTCGATCGTGATGTGCCCCCCCGACGGAAGTGGCACCTCTCGCAGAAGGGTCGAATCGATCCTGGGCTGCAACCCGTGATAGTCGAACAACGGGATCGAGTCGCGGTACAGCTCCACGCGGCGCACCAGTTCTGGTGACGTCTTCTTGAGGAAGGACACGATCTTGTCAAAGAGGGGCCGATCGTCCACTACCAGCAGCGAGTACTCCGCTGAGAAGACATCGCGGACCAGGCGCAACGCGAGATCCATCTCCGTGTAGACAACCTCGGGCGCCAACCCGTCGTGCGCCTGCTGGCTCACCCTTCGCCATAGGCGCAGCAGGAACTCCAGGTCGCTTTGCAGCTCCTTGCTCGAGATGCCAGCGGCGGCCGTGCGTACGATCACCCCGATGCCCTCAGGGACGAGTGGCGCCACGGCCTCGTGAAGTCGATCGCGCTCCTCGGGATCCAGTCTGCGCGACACGCCGATGAACTCCGAGAAGGGCATAAGAACCAGGAAGCGACCGGGAAGACTGATCTCGGTTGTAACCCTCGCGCCCTTGGTCCCCATGGGGTCCTTGAGAACCTGAACCATGATCTGCTGCCCGGGCCGGAGCAACTGCTGGATGTCTCGCTGCGGAAGATCCTCCAACCCCTCGGGAGCGATGACCTCACCCACGTAGAGGAAGCCGTTCTTCTCCAGGCCGATGTCGACGAAGGCCGCCTGCATGCCGGGGAGCACGTCTCTGACCTTGCCCAGGTAGACGTTTCCCACCACGCTGCGCTTCGGGCGCTCTATGTACAACTCGGCCAGTACGCCGTCTTCGAGCAGAGCGACACGAGTCTCGCTCGCGTCGTGCGAGATCAGCATATCTCTGTTCAACTGCGCCACCACCGGATAGCTCTCGTCGGCAGGAACGCCGCTACACGTCCTCCTCGTCTGCGAGGAGATCGGTGCGGGTCACTCTTAGATCCTTGCGAGCAAGACCGAGGCGGCCGAGCGCCGCTCCCACGAGAGCGTCCGGACGCAGGGAGCCTTCTTGACCCATACGGGTGGTGACCCCGACGACCGTCCGCAGATCCACTCGCCTCACCCACGGCTCCTTCAGGAGCGCGCGACTGAGGTCGAAAACCTTGTCCTTGCGTTTGTGGGGAACGGTGAACTCACGTGCGGCGACGATCTCGCCCAGTGCGCCTTGCAGTTCTCTCGGCGCCACCTCCTCTTCTACAACGACCTCGTACACGCCAATGACCAGCGATGCCGCCAGAGATGGGGCTGCGGGGGACACATAGGCGGCGTCGACGGGCGCGAGTTCGGCCGGCGTCGCTCTCGATACTCTCCCGACTACCACATTTGCGGCGATGTACTCTTTCAACCAGAGATCCCAGCACTCGCGCAACGCCGCCGTACCGACCGGGAGCGCCGGTCCGAACGCCGCCTTCATGCGCGGCGAGAATCCCTGCGTAACAGCATACGGCAAACTCGCGCGCCTTGCCGAACGCTCCAGCGCCCTGGTCGTCTCAAGATGCGAGAGGAATCGCAGGCGTCCCGTCTTCGCATACCGCACGCGAAGCCTGAACTCACCAGCCACTTCGCTCTCCCTCTACGACGTTTTCCACGCCAAGAGTCCCGCAAACGCCGCAATCGGAACACGACCCCGTGGTGCAGTCGGTGGTGGCCTCTCCCGCATACGCCCGCTCGCGTTCAGCCCAAAGGAAGGCGTCATCGACGCCGGATGAGAGGTGACTCCATGGCAGCACCTCGCTCTTGGCAAGTGACCTGCAGGTCACAGCCTCCGCGTCGATCCCTGCCAGCGCGAAGGCGCTTTCCCATCTCGCGAGATCGAACTCGTCGGTCCAGGCGTCGAACCTCGCACCACTCCTCCAGGCAGCCTCGATCGCGCCAGCAAGATCTCTCCCTCCGCGGGCGAGGACGCCTTCGAGGAAGGACGTATCTGCGTCGTGCCAGGACAGCTCCACGCCGCGTCGGGGCACGGCCGCTCTGAGGATCGCCTGGCGGCGCAAAGCCTCCTCGCGCGTGACCTGCGCCTCCCACTGGAAGGGCGTGTGCGCCTTTGGCACGAACGTGGTGACCGACACCGCTATGCGCACCTTGTTCCGCTCCTCGGAAGGCGAAGCCTCTCGGGCCTCATCGAGTACTCGCGCCACCAGTTCCCCGATCGCCGTCACGTCGTCGTCCGTCTCGGCTGGAAGGCCGATCATGAAGTACAGCTTAATCCGCCTCCAGCCCGACTGGAACGCATGACGGACCGTCACCAGGAGCTGCTCGTCGGTCACGTTCTTGTTGATGATCCGCCGAAGCCTGTCGTTCCCGGCTTCTGGCGCAAAGGTGAGTCCGGGACGCTTGCCAACGGTGATCATCCGAGCGAGATCGACGCTGAAGGAATCCACGCGGAGCGAAGGGAGCGACACCGAGACGTCGGTCCCCTGCAGTCGACGGCGGAGTCGCCTGAGGATGTCGGGGAGTCGCGAGTGGTCGGCCACCGACAGCGATGTCAAAGACACCTCGTCGTGGCCCGTGCACTCCAGCTGGGTCAGAGCGTCTTGCACAACCGAATCGGCCGGCCTCTCCCTGACGGGCCGGTACACGATCCCCGCCTGACAGAAGCGACAGCCCCTTGCACAGCCTCGAGCTATCTCTACCGCCGCTCGGTCGTGCACGACATCCATGTAGGGCACTATGGGGCAGAGCGGGGTCTCGCCCGCGCCGAGTCGCGGCAACGCGCGCTTGCATACCAGTTCGGGCGCGGGTGCGGTGACTTCCAGACCCCGGAAATCCCCGCCCGGCCCGAAGCTCTCCCGGTAGAAGGAGGGCACGTAAACGCCCTGGATCAGAGCTAGAGCCTTCAAGGCCTCGTTCCTCGAACCCCCTGCACTGAGGATCTTGCTGTGCGTGGCGGCTATCTCCTCTACCGCCCCTTCCCCGTCCCCAAGCAGGAAGGCGTCGAAGAACGCGGCGATCGGCTCCGGGTTATAGGCGCACGGTCCTCCGCCTATTACCAGCGGTTCTCCCTCGGTCCTCTCGGCTGCTCTAAGCGGTATTCCGGCCAGATCCAAGAACTCGAGGATGTTCGTGTAGGTGAGCTCGTATGGAAGGGTGATCCCGACCAGCTGGCACTCCCTGACGGGAAGCTGGCTTTCGAGAGTTGGGAGCTCCACGCCTGCGCGCCTGATCTCCTCGGCCATGTCCTTCCACGGCACGAATGCGCGCTCAGCTGCGACTCCCTGCTGCGAGTTCAGCCTCGAGTAGAGGATCGCGAGCCCCTGGTTGGCCATGCCGATCTCGTAGGTGTCCGGGTATACGAGACACACCCGGTACTCGGCATCGGGCTCGTGGATCGCACCCCACTCGGTATCGATGTATCGGGCAGGGCGCTCTACGTCCGCCAGCAAACGCTCTAGGGGACGCCAGGACTCACCCACCGGTAGCGCCGGCCCGCCCCTCGCTCTCGGTGTCTTCGCCAACCGCCTCCGGTGAGGGCGCGTGCCCGAGCCGAGGAACCCGTTTGAGCGCCATTGCCCCTCGCCGAGCGGCCTTCTCGCCCGAGACAACCAGCTTGTTGGCCACCTCCAGCAGGTCCGCTCCACTCTCGAAGTACGCGATAGCCGTCTCACCCATCGCGATGGTCCCCGTGTAGCCCACGCCCGCCTTGACCGCCCAGCCGAAACCTGGGACGAAGCTCAGCATCTGCCTGGCAAGTGCCCTGAACGCGAACCCACCCCCCACCACACTGGCGAGTTCCGCAACGCGTTCCGCACCCATCCGCTCTCCGTAGGCCGCAGCGATCTGCAGCAGCATCTTCGCCTGGTTGGCTGTCATGAGCGGCATGTCGGCGCCGGGGATGACTACGACACCTCCGATGAGAGCGTTCTGCAGGGCCGTCGCGCGCACGGCATCCCTTGCCACCGCCCTACGCACGAACGGGAAGTTGTGCGCCAGCGCGATCCGTTTCTCCGGGAGCCGGTCCACGAGCCAGCGCGGCAGCTCCCCGTCGACCAGGTCTTCAACATCGTCATCGCCGAGGGTGTCCGCCAGAGGATGCAGCAGTGAGTCGGCCACGTCCTCGCGATCTGCGTCGAGAGCGAGAACCGCGATGGGAATGGAGCGTCTCCTCGGCTCGGCAAGGGATTCCGCCAGGTCCGCGCCAGCGCTCCCAGCCAGCGCGATGACGGCATCGACATCGGGCTCGAAGCTCAACCCGGCCCCCGTTTCGGCTATCTCGATGTTGACCGCGGCACCAACAGTGCGGGCCCGAAGGCGCTCCAGGACCGCGTCGATCAGCTCATCGGGGCCGTCAGGCTCGATGACGACGGACATCCTCACCGGGCGCTCCCTCTCCCGCTGCACTTGCGAGCCTGTACGTAGAAGCTCTCGGACATCTACCGGGAGAGCCATCGCCCATCTCCTGCCTTCGGTCCCATCAATCAGGTCCCGTACCTGCGGGACCATATCGACAACAGCATACCCGTAGCCGCCAGATTGGTGACCATGAAGGAGCTGCCGAAGCTCATGAACGGCAGCGGGATACCAGTTACAGGCATCAGCCCCATCGTCATGCCGACGTTCACGACGACCTGAAAGACCCACATGCTGATCACTCCCGCCGCGATCAACGCCCCGAACAGATCTCTCGAAGACGCCGAAACCTCTAGCGAGGTCGCGAACAGCGCTAAGTAGAGGCCCAGGAGCACCACCCCGCCGATGAAGCCAAGCTCCTCTCCTAGCACGGAGAATATGAAGTCTGTGTGCCTCTCTGGAACGAAATTGAGATTCGACTGCGTTCCAGAGCCAAGCCCCTTGCCAGTCAGGCCACCCGATCCTATCGCGATCTTGGACTGCGCCAGGTTGTAGCCGGCACCCGCCGGATCACGTGAGGGATCCACGAAGACCAGCAGCCTGTCCTCTTGGTAGGACTCAAGGACGCCCGAGGACAGGGCGAGGGCTACCGCCAGAATCCCCGCGAGGGCGAACACCCCGAACCACCGCAGTCGCAGCCCGCCCACCAGCAGCATCCCCATCGCGATGGCCAGGAAGACCAGTCCGGTCCCCAGGTCGGGCTGCAGCAGTGTGAGAACGAACGGCAACAGCAGGACCCCGAGAACCCGGGCAACGTCGCGGGGAGCCTCGATCCGACCTTCGTACCTAGAGATCACGATCGCGAGCACCACTATCGTCACCAGTTTGGCCGGCTCAGAAGGCTGGAAGAGACGAATGCCACCGATCTGCAGCCAGGAAGTCGCGCCGCCCGCAGTGACACCGAGGCCGGGTATTTGCGGGCTCAAGATCAGCGCGACATCCAGAAGGAGAAGGAGCGCCAGCTTGTCCTTGAGCCGCTGGTAGTCCACGACCCAGGCAGCCACCAGCAGCGCGATCCCGGCCCCGATCCCCACAAGCTGTCGCGCGAACATCGCGTCGCCAGCCGACATCGTTGCGGTGGCCGAGTGAACCACAACAGCGCCGTAGCCTGCTAGCACCACGACGAACGCCACGAGCGGACCGTTGGTGGCTGCTCGGAGGCGTTGTGTGGCGGTTCGCTCCACTCGTTACCTCGACTCGTCAGTCGCGTGAACTCTGTCCACCCGCAGGCCGAGCAGCTCGGACAGGACCATCCTGGCAGCCGGAGCCGCCACTGAGCCCCCGTGACCGCCTTGCTCGATCACGATAGCGACCGCGTACCGTGGCTCGTCGGCGGGGGCGTATGCGGCGAACAGCGCATAGTCGTCCTTACCCGCTACCTGCGACGTTCCGGTCTTGCCCGCGACGGGCACGGGGAACCCGGCGAAGGCACCCTTGGCGGTTCCCTGGGTCGTCACGTCCACCAGCGACCTTCCGATCACGTCGAGGTTCGATGCAGTTACATCGCCCTTGGCCAGCACCTTCCGCTCGGCGGCAAGCACAGGGCGTCCCTCGGCATCCCGAACCTCCTTCAGGATGTGCGGACTCATCACCGAACCGCCATTGGCCAGCCCAGCGTAGACGGCTGCTAGCTGCAAGGGCGTCGTTAGCGCGTCACCCTGACCGATCGCGAGGTTGACAGTATCCCCGGGCAGCCACGTTCGGTACTCGGGGTAGTTCTCGTTGAAATCGCGCTTCCAGGCCGCGTCGGGGACGCGCCCCTTTACCTCACCGGGGAGATCGATCCCCGTGACACTACCTAGACCGAAGCTGCGCGCCTCCGCCTGCAGCTCTTCCTTTCCTCGCCGGTAGAGTTCGTGCCCGATCTCATAGAAGACCACGTCGCACGAGTGGGATACACCATCGCGGAAGTCCAGGGTTCCGTGCCCCCGCTTCTGCCAGCACCACTTGGGCCACTGCTCGCCCATCTCGGTCCACTTCCCGGGGCAGAAGAAGGTGGTCCACTCGCCCGTGAGTCCTTGGCGCAAGCCCGCCAGTCCCGTGATCACCTTGAATGTGGAGCCCGGAGGATACCCCGCCATGACAGCGCGGTTGTTCAGTGGGTACTCGCTGTTCTTCGAGTTCAATCGTTTCCACTCGGCCTCGGTCACGCCCCCTATGAAGACCTCGGGATCATAGGTGGGCGCGCTGGCCATCGCGAGCACCTCGCCGGACTTCACATCCAGGGCTACCACCGCTCCGGCCTTGGCTCGAGGGAACTTCTGACGCCGAGCCTCGTCCATCGCGTACGAAAGAGCCTCTTCCGCCACCTTCTGAACATCTCGGTCCAGGGTCAGCACAACATCGCGCCCGGGCACCGCGACCGCCTCACGCAGTACTCGGCGGGCACGACCGGTTGCGTCAACCTCCAGCAGCCGGAAGCCCTTGTCCCCCCGGAGCACCGTCTCGAACTGGCGCTCCGCTCCCGTCTTGCCGACTACATCGCCCGTCGCGTAGTCGTCAAACGTCGCGTTCTCGAGCTCCTCTTCGGATATCTCTCCCGTGTAGCCCAAAACGTGGGCTCCCAGCTTGCGATTCGGGTAGCGTCTTACGGCGGCGGAGCGCACCTCGACCCCGGGGAATCTGGCCTCGTTCTCCTCGAGGTACGCGACAACCGAAACAGGCACGTCGAAGGCGAGAGTCCGGGGCTCGAGCGGACCCTCCTTGCGGCTGGACAGTCGGGCCTCGATCTCATGAGCGGGGATGTCGAGCAGTGCCGAAAGGGCAGCCACCACCTCAGGCTCCGAACGCACCGTGGGAGCAGCTACGACCGTCAGTGACGCGCGATTCGCCACCAGCGGCCTGCCTTTGCGATCCAGTATCCGCCCTCTTGGGGCCTCTATCGCGATCTCGCGAGCCCTGTTGTCCTCGGCCATCGCGGCGTATGACTCGCCGGCCAGGACCTGCATGCTCCAAAGACGCGCCAGTAGGACGCCCAGTACGGCCATGACTATGAGGCCGAAGGCAGCGAATCGTGGCTTGAGTCGTTCCCGGAATGAGGGCATGTCTTCGATCCCGCGCTATTCGATCCCGCGCTACTTCGATCCCGCGCCGGAGAGGCTACAGCAGATACCGGCACGCTCCCGCTGGCGTCAAGCCAGCCGCCGGAAAGTGGTCACGGCAGGCTCTCGGCGCAAGAACCGAGCCAGCCAGGGGTACGCGAGCAGGGCCAGCGCGGTATTATACACCGCCTCCGGCAAGGTGACCCTGCTCAGGCCTGCCCAGAATGGCACACCCTCACCGAGCGTCGTCATGAACAGGGCATACGAAATCTCTGCCGCAATGGTCGCTATGAAGACCACGGTCACCGGCAGGAGCCACCCTTCGGCGAACATGTTCGCCCCAAGAGAGCCGGCCAAGTAGCCGACAAGACACAGCACCATGGCCGAGGGACCGATGGGTCCGGTGCCGAGGAAGTCATGCATCAGACCGGCAGCGAACCCCGCCGCGCAGCCAGGGATCGGACCTTCGACCATCGCGAGCGTGACCACAACCAGCAAGGGAAGGTCGGGCACCACGCCACCCACGGACAGATGTGGCGCAAGGGCCACCTGCAACACGCCCGAGACGACGAGCGCTATTGCTGCTCGCAGCGCCTTGCTCATTCGCCCGTACCCCCCTCGGGAGTCGGCGACGCGCCGGTCAACACGAGCACTTCCTCCAGGTCATCGAAGGGCACCGCAGACGAGACCACGACGCGAGGTCCAAGATCTCCCGGTCTGAGTTCGACGGCGACCACATCGCCCACCAGCAGTCCCTTCGGGTAGACGCCGCCCATTCCTGACGTGATGACGACATCGCCCCGGCGCGGCGTGTCAGCGCGGTCGACGTACTCGAGTGTCAAGCGTCGCTCGATCGAGCCCTTCACCACGCCCTGGGCCCTGTTGCGTTGCACGAGCGCACCCACCCCGCTGCGCTGATCGGTGATGAGCCGTACTCTCGCGCTGCCAGCAGATACCTGGACGACCTGGCCGAGAAGCCCCTGCTGGGCAATGACAGGCATTCCCACCTTGACACCGTCGGCCGCACCCCGGCTGATCGTGAGAGCGCCCTCCCAGGATCTAGCCGGTCTGCCGATGATGCGCGCACCAAGCGTCTCTAACCCGCTCGCCTCGGCGAAACCAACCAGCGCCCGCAGGCGTTCGTTCTCAAGGCGGGCCTCCTCCAATTCGGCGTTCCTTAGCCGCAGGTCTTCGTTCTGACGTCTCAGCGTCTCGAGTTCCCCCCGTGATACCGTCAGGCCGCCGAGCCAGCCCGTCACGGCCCTCGCCGGCGCCGTGATGAAACCCCCTGCCCGCTCCAGCGGAACCGCCAGTGTGAGCGCGCCGGCGCGAACGGCGCGTAGCGGACCACGCTCTCCCTCTCTGAAGTAGACGGTAGTGATGATGATCGCCGAGACCACAAAGACGGCGAGAACCGTGAGGCTGCCTCGGGGCGTGTCGGTCGGGGGTGTCCTCATGGACCGTGTGTCCCTAGCGAGACACCGTGAGCACCTTCTTGAGGGTATCGATCTCTTCCAGTGCCATGGCGGAGCCCAGTACAACGTTGATCAGCGCGTTCTCGGACACGTGAACGGGCATTCCGGTTTCCGCGCGAAGTCGCTCTTCGATCCCCTTGAGCAGCGACCCTCCGCCGGTCAGCACGATCCCGTACTCCATGATGTCGCTTGCCAGTTCGGGCGGAGTCTGCTCCAAGCATCCCTTGATGGCTGCGATAACCGCACTGGTGGGCTCCTCGACTGCCGTCCGTATCTCCTCGGACGAGATCTGGAGCGTGCGCGGCAACCCGGTGAGCAGATCGCGCCCCCGGACCTCAACATCCAGTTCCTCCGGCAGTGGGTACGCCGAGCCGATCTCGAACTTGATCTCCTCGGCGGTTCTTTCACCGATGAGCACGTTGTACTCGCGCTTTATGTGAATGATTATCGCCTCGTCGACCTCGTCGCCGCCTATGCGGATCGACTGGCTGACCACGATGCCGCCTAGCGAGATGACCGCGACCTCGGTGGTGCCGCCGCCGATGTCTACCACCATGTTCCCGGTCGGCTCCTGTATCGGAAGTCCCGCCCCGATCGCCGCAGCCATCGGCTCTTCGATCAGGTATGCGTGACGAGCACCCGCCTGCATCGTCGCCTCGAACACCGCGCGCTTCTCGACTTCGGTAACTCCGCTCGGGACACACACTACGACCCGGGGTTTGGGCTGCCAGGGAAAGCGCTTCACTCGGGTCTTGTTGATGAAGTACCTGAGCATCGCCTCCGTAACCTCAAAGTCAGCGATGACCCCATCCTTCAACGGTCTGATAGCCACGATGGAACCCGGCGTCCTGCCGAGCATCCGCTTGGCCTCGATGCCAACAGCGAGTACGCGCTTGGTGTCCTTCTCGACCGCGACGACCGACGGCTCTATGAGGACGATTCCCCGACCGCGCACGGAGACGAGTGTGTTGGCGGTTCCAAGGTCGACCGCCATGTCGCCGCCCCACGAGTTGAAGAACATGTCGACGAGCGACACGCAGACTCCCTTCGCCGCGGCAGGAGGACCTCACCCCGTATCCGCAGCCCTGTAGTGACGGGCGGCGGCAGCTTGCTCCCGTCCGCCACCAGCCGCAGGTCCGGACAAGTGTACCATAGCGACCAGCGCAAACATCCCTGTTCGCGCGGGGTGTCGCCAGGCCTGAGACGTCGCCTCTCGAGACTAGATGACACCCAAATCGCGCAGACTTGCGTGCGACCCGGAGTCCCCGATGACGACATGGTCTAGCACCTCGATCCCAAGGACGTCACCAGCCTTCGCAAGTCGTCTGGTCAGCTGCATATCCGCCCCGGATGGAGTGGGGTCGCCGCTAGGGTGGTTGTGCACCAGGACCAGCGAAGCCGCTGAAAGCCTCACCGCCTCCTTGAAGACCTCCCGAGGGTGGACCACCGATGCGTTGAGGCTGCCGACCGATACTTCGCACACTCGGAGCAGCCGGTTCTTGGTGTTCAGTGCGAGCGCCCAGAAGTGCTCACGGTCCAGACCCCGCATCCGAGGCCAGCAAACTGCGACCACGTCCTCGGGCGCGGACACGCACGGGCGGTCGACAGACCGCCGCGACCATGTGCGCCTGCTGATCTCCATGCACGCCAGCAACCTTGCAGCCGCTGCGGGGCCAACACCGGAGTGACGCGTGAGATCCACGGCGTCCAGCGCCCAAAGCCCGTCCGGCATGGGATGGGCATCAAGTATCGCTTGCCCGGAGTCCTCGCCGTGCGCACCGACAACGACCGAGAGGAGAGCAGCGTCCGACAGCGCCTGCCCTCGCCCCTCCAGCAGCACTTCGCGAGGGGACTCCCTCCCCGCGTCGGACACGACCCTCACTATCCCGCGTCCTAGTTCCCGAGAACCCCGACGGCAGAACGGGAGATGCCGCAAAGGACCCGGGCGCAAACGTGCCCTACCGCGAGCCCGGTCAAGGCGCTCAGAGCGAGAGTGATCGGCAGCAGCGCGAATGGTGCCGCGTCGCCAACGAGAACTGACGCGACAGTCAACTGCGCGAACACGTGCGCGGCCGCTCCCGCCACCGACCACCCGATGACCGAGACTCGCGCACCGAGGGCTCGGCAGCCACACATCGCGGCCCAGGCAGCGACGGCCCCGGCTGCGCCCATGGCGCTCGCCGGTCCGCCTAGGGATCCCGCGGCCAGCCCCACCAGAAGAACTCGTCCCGCCGAGACACCCAGAGCCCAGCCCGGGCCGAGAAGCGCGAGCGCAACCACGACAGCGACGTTCGCCAGGCCCACTCGCACCCCGGGGATCGGCAGCACTGGCAGCATGGCGGACTCGGCAAGCCCCAAGACCGCCCCCATGGCGATCAGAGCTCCGGCTACGGTCAGCCGCCAGACACGGTGCCCATCAGCGGGAGACAGCATCGACACCGGAGTCCCCTCCCGCCCTCACTGTGACGCCGTTGGGCGCGCAGACCACCGCTGCTCCGGGGCGCGCCGGACCCATCTTGACGCAGAGCTTGTCAGGGCAGGTGGACGAAACCACGCGAGCCTGGCCATCGACGACGGATACTCGGAGCTGGCCGCCTCGGCCAATGACCTCGAGCACTACATCTCTGTCGGACTCGATAACGCTGCGACCTTCGGGACCGGTGATCGTGATCGCGGACCCACGGTCACTGGCGAGAACAGCGGCGACGGGCATCGAGATGAGCGCCAACAGTAGAACGCTAAGCAAGACCAGCTTGTCTCCCCTGGTCATCACCTCATTCATCCTCCGCACCAAGCGATCCGCCTTCATCGGGAACGGCCTGCGCTACCACCTGCGCGGAGGACGCTTCCGCAACGAAGCCGGGTGCCTCGGGGCCGGCGCCGTCGGTGACCGTGAATGCTGCCGGAGCCCTAGCACCGGTGACGTCGATGCACTTCTGCGGGCATACGACGACGCACCGGCCACACGCCGTGCAGGCGTCGTGGTCGACCACCGCCAGGAAATCGATCACGTGGATGGCGTCGGAAGGGCACTCCTTCTCACACTTCTTGCACGAGATGCAGCTGACAGCGCAGTACGCCTTGCGGGGTTTGGGGCGATCGTGGGAGTTGCAGCGGACGACGATGTAGCCCGTCTCGGGCGCCAGAACTAGCAGGCCCGCTTCACCTCGGGGGCACTCCTTCACACACACCCCGCAGCCGGTACACAGCGCCGGATCGATGAGCGGGAGTCCCCTGGCGTCCATGCTCATCGCATTGAACGGGCAAGCCCTCACGCAGTCACCGTAGCCTAGGCACCCGGCCGGACAAACAAGGTCTCCACCGGCTAGCCGATGTACCGAGTCGCAAGTCCGCACGCCTGCGGCATCGAAGCGCCTTTCGGCACGAGTACCGCCGCCGCACTGCCTGGCGGACACCACCGGCAGCACTTCGCACCTATCAAGGCCGAGGGCGTCAGCGATCGCATCCGCTACTCTCTGGCCACCGGCGACGCATGCATTGACTCCCGCACCGCCCGACGCCATGGCCTCGGCCGCCGAGAAGCACGACGGACTACCGCACGCGCCGCAGTTCGATCCGGGGAGGACCGATAGCACGCCTTCGACGAGTGCGTCCACCTCGACGTGGAAGCGGCGCGACGCCACAGCCAGTGCCGCCGAGGCGATCAGTCCGATCGCCACCAGTGCCAGGACCGCATTGCCGACCAGCTGGAAGTCCACGACCTACCTCACAGACCGAACAGCCCGGCCATTCCCACATAGCCGAGCGACAGGAGACCAGCGGTGATGAAGGCCATCGGTGTCCCCCTCAGCACCTCGGGCACGGGCGCCACATCCAGGCGATCCCTCAGAGCGGCGAAGGTGATCAGCGCGAAGCCGAACCCAACGGCGATACCCACCGAGTACACGATGCTCTCGGCAAACCCGTAGCCGTACTCCACGTTCATCTTGAAGAACCCGGGCTTGACCGCCTCGGTCGCAGCCGCCAGCACAGCGCAGTTCGTGGTGATGAGCGGGAGGTAGATGCCGAGCGACCGGTAGAGCGGCTGGCTGTGCCGGCGGAGGTACATCTCGACGAACTGAACGAGCGCAGCGATCACCAGGATGAACGCCGGGATGTACAGGAACTCCCCCACTCCCAGGGGGACCAGGATCAGATTCCAGAAGACCCAGGTAGCCATGGTGGCCAGTGTCATCACGAACACGACCGCCAGAGACATGCCCACTGACGTGCTCATGTTGCCGGACACACCGAAGAACGGGCAGAGGCCGATGAACCTCGTCAGCAGTATGTTGCTGACGAGAGCGGCACCCACCAGTATCAGCGCGAAGCGGGTGACGGTCTCCACTCACGCCACCCCCTCGGCGTCGCGTGCCGCTCGCCGCGCTTCCTGCCTGCGCTGGATAGAGCGCTCGGCCAGCCGCGATCCCGCGATGATGAAGCCGAACAGGATGAAGGCGCCGGGAAACCAGATGAGGATCTGAGGACCCTCGTAGCCTGCAGGCATCCTCAACAGAGTCATGTCGAGGAATTCGATCTTCCCCGTGCCGAACAGTTCTCGCACCACAGCCAACAAGATGATGACGATGACGAACCCGGCTCCCATTCCGAGTCCGTCGGCAACGGACAGGCGCACCGGATTGTGGTAGGCGAATGCCTCCGCCCGTCCTAGGATCATGCAGTTAACCACGATCAGCGGTATCCATACGCCGAGGAAGGCGTAGACAGACGGAACGAACGCACGCATCGTCAGATCCACGATCGTAACGAACGAAGCGATGACCACTATGAAGATGGGTATCCGCACCTGCTCGGGGATGAGGTTGCGTATCGCCGAGATGATGATGCTGCTCGTGGTTATCACGAACACCACGGCCACTCCCATGAACAGAGCTCCCTCGAGCTGTGTGGATACGGCGAGCGTCGCGCAAAGGCCGATCATGAGCACCGTAAGGGGGTTCTCCAGCGACAACCCGCGACGGAAGACCCGCATCCACTCGCTCACTCGTCGCTCACCTCCCCCGGATCCACGGACATGAATACCGCTCCAGCCGCGACGACGCCCTTCTCGACCCCATTGGACGTCTTGGTGGCACCCGTGATCGCGTCGATTCGGCGCAGACTCGACTCTGCCTCGCGAACCTCAACTCCAACGAACCCGTCTAGGTAGCTCGCGTCCTCCAGAACCCGGGAGCCTAGCCCCGGTGTTTCGTTCGCCGTCACTATGCTGATGCCGGACACTTTCCCATCTCTATCCACGCCTACGACCATGCGTATCGGTCCCCCGTAGCCGCGCGGACCGACTCTGATCCCCCAGCCGATAGGGTCTCCGGCTGCGTCCTTCCCAACGTAGAGAGCGTCGACAGGCGTGTCTCCCGCAGCCTCTCGGGCATCTTCGAGAACGCCCTCGTCCAACGTCTCGAACTCCCCCGCTGCGGGCAAGACAGCCTTTAGTGCCCTCTCCTCGGCAGCTCGCTCCTGCTCGGCGATCCGCTCGGAAGTTGCCGCGTACGTGGCGCTCAGACCGGCCGCCGACACTGCACATGTGATGACGACCGACAGGACGAGGTAGGCGGGCGAGGATCTATCCACCACGCTTCACCCACCCGAAGGTGCGCGGCTTGAACCCTCTGTCGATCAGAGGCACCAGGCCGTTCATGAACAGGATGGCGTACGTGGTGCTCTCGGGCATCGGCCCGAAGAAGCGTCCGATGACGTTCACCGCCCCGCAGCCCACGCCGAACACAAGTCGGCCGGTTCGCGTCATGGGTGAGGTGACGTAGTCGGTCGCCATGAAGAAGGCGCCCAGGAGCACTCCGCCGGCCAGCACGTTGAACACTGGGTCCGAGCCGAATGCCCAGCTCAGCAGCCCAACCGTCCCCACGTACCCCGCAGGGATGCGCCAATCGATGATGCCCTTCACGATAAGAACCAGTCCGCCAGCCACGAGCAGAGCGCCAGACACCTCACCCAGCGATCCCTGAAGATTGCCGAACAGGAGGGGTCTGTACTGGGCCGCCAGATCGAATCCGTACGCCCCATCCGCGGCTCGGTCCGCCGCAGCGATGGCCAGCCGAGTGGCGCCGGATATGGCGTCGAGTTCGGCGCCTGCCTCGACCGAGAACGCATCGTACCAGCCTCCCGCATATGGTCGAACGGCCGCCATGACACCCGGCCACGAGAGCAGCACCACAGCGCGGCCGACCAACGCGGGATTGAACAGGTTCCATCCCAGACCGCCGAATAGCATCTTAGCCAGCCCGATCGCCACCACCGCTCCGGCGACGGCGATCCAGAGCGGGGTGCGAGGCGGCAGCACCAGCGCGAGCAGAAGCCCTGTCACCAGAGCGCTGCCGTCGGCTAGCGACTGCGGTCGGCGGAACGCCACGTTCCACGCCCACTCGGTGGCAAGACAAGAGACGATGCAGACGGCGATCAGCGCGAGCGCGACGCCGCCCATGTACCAGATAGCCAGCAATGCGCTGGGGGTCAGGGCTCCAACGACCCACAGCATGATGCCGGTCACGTTCTCGTCGGCCGCGACGTGGGGAGACGAGCCGATCACAGGGCGCCCTTCGGCTACCGTCACTCGGCCGCTCACTAGACGCTCCCCTTCGCCATCAGCGCCCTCTTTGCGGCCCGGATGAGCTGGACGAGGGGCCTGCGGGTAGGGCACGCGTAGGAGCAGCAGCCGCACTCGATGCAGTCTAGAGCGCGGTGCTCGCCCGCGCTGTCCCAGTCAGCGCGATTTGCGTAGATGCCGATCACGTAGGGCGCGAGCGCCATCGGGCAGGCATCGCTGCAGCGACCGCACCTGATGCACGGCTGATCGCCAAGGACCGCCGGCGCAGTCTCTGCGGCCCGCAGCACAACGATGCCGCCGGTTCCCTTGGTGATAGGGACATCGAGGGACGCCAGGGCGAAGCCGGTCATCGGGCCTCCGGCGACCACGCGGCACCCCTCTGCCGCGATGCCACCCGCCGCCTCCAGAAGAGCCGACACAGGAGTGCCAATGAGGGTCAGGTAGTTGCCGGGATGCGCAACCGCCCCGGTGACCGTCACAACCCTCTCGATAAGGGGCTTGCCACGCTCGACAGCGTCCGCTACCGCCGCAGCCGTCCCGACGTTGTGCACGAGCGCGCCGGTGGCCGCCGGCAGCTTGCCGTGCGGCACCTCTTTGCCGAGCGTCGACCAGATGAGCTGCTTCTCGGCTCCTTGCGGATAGCGGGTGTTCAGGACGAGGACCTCGCAGTCGTTGTCGGCGTGCTCGGCAAGCCTCGCGGCAGCGTCCTGCTTGTTGTCCTCGACCGCCACTATGGTCCGGGACGCACCCACAACATCTCTGATCAACCTCCCTCCGGCGATCACCGCGTCCGGCCTCTCGACCATGAGCCTGTGATCGCAAGTGAGGAAGGGCTCGCACTCGCACCCGTTCAAGATCACCGTGGACACCGGCGTGTCCTTCGGTGGCGCCAACTTGACCCTGGTCGGGAAGGTCGCCCCGCCCATGCCCACGAGTCCCGCCGCCCGCACGGTATCCAGAATGCTGTCTGTCCGGACGTCGACGTGCACATCCCATTGCTGGTCGGGGCTTGGAGATATCTCAACCGCTCGCGCAAGAACACCGCTGGGGAGGAGCGTCTGCGAGATACCCTTGACCACCCCCGCCACCGGGCTGTGTACTGGGGCGCTCACCGTGGCGTCGACGTCGCCAACCACCTGGCCCCTGGCCACATCGTCTCCCACAGACACTACTGGGGAGCAGGCGGCACCCAGATGCTGGCTCATCGGGATCACCAGACGCTCGGGCACCGGTCCGCGACGGATGGCCTTCTCGCGCGTGGCCTCCTTGCGATCGTGCGGATGCACGCCACCCTTGAATGCCGGCCTTGACAATGGCTCCCCCGAGGTTGTCCGGGCTGTTAGACGGGGGTTCTACGAAGCTCAGGCGATTCCTGCTATTGACAGCCCAGAGCATACTGACCCGCTGCCTACTCAGGCACCCCCCAGCACCGGTGAGGGTCGTCGGCTAGCCGAAGAACACGCCTATCTCGCGTACAGCGCTCTCGGGGGAGTCGGAGCCGTGGACGATGTTGGCGTCGAGCGACAGACCGAAGTCGCCCCGTATCGTTCCTGGAGCCGCTTCGCGCGGGTCGGTTGCGCCCATGAGTTTGCGCACCACGAAGACCGCTTCCGGTCCCGAGAGGATCATCTTCACCACTGGCCCGGAAGTGACGTACTTGATCAGGCCCTCATAGAAGCCCTTGCCCTCGTGCTCTGCGTAGTTGGCCTCTGCCTGCGCGCGCGATACCTCTCCGAGCTCCATCCGCTCGATGCCGAGCCCCACGCGCTCGAAGCGTCCCACAATCTCGCCGACCAGACCTCGCGCGACTCCGTCCGGCTTGATCATCACGTATGTGCGCTGCTCCACTTCCACCCTTCCTGCCTTCGATGTCTGGGCCGCCCCGGCCGCCGGCCCTGCGACCGAGCGTACTCTAGCACGTGCTCACCGGTGCGCCATCCCTCGTGGGCAGGCGCCCCGAGCTACTCGGCAGTGGAATCCCAGGCGTTCTCCACGCCCGAGACCTTCCAGCCGACACCCTCCCGACTCAACGTCACCGAGTATCGCAGCGGCGCACCCTCGGCCAGCGTCACCGTCATGCGCACGGTGGACGCGGCTCTCGACCTATCCACGCCGTCGACGACGGCGTCCTCGAACTTGGCGGGCAGCTTAGCCATTTCCTTGTCAACATCCGCCGAGGGCACGGCGACCCAGAACCTCTCGACTCCCTCTCCTCGCTTGCGAGCCGACATCATGCCTCTTACCGTGCTTTCCTGGGATGGGTAGCCGTAGCCCAAGAAGTAGAGCGTGTTGAGCAGCACAACGAGAGCCACTGCGGGGGCGAGCCAACGGAACCAAGGGGAGCGCCACCATCCCTGAGCCCTTCGGGCGAGCCGCTCGGCCAGCTTCTCCTGGCGGTACAGCTCCCGCATCTCCTCCTCCGTGCGGGTGAAGAAGGGACTTTCTGGCTCGACGATCTCCGCCGCGCCGCCAGTTTCCGCGTCCTCGCCGCCTTCCTCTTTGGCACTGGGCACGCTCGCCGTGTCGTCGCCGGATTCCTGAGGCGCCCCCTCCGCTTCCACTGCCTCGTCCGTGATCTCGCCGGTAGTCCAGCCCTCCACCGTCTCACGCTCCGGCTCCGACGACAGCTCAGCGCGGCTCTTGAGGTAGACAGCGCCGCTCACCTTCGAGAGCTTGTGGCCGAACCTCTCGGTGGCCTGCTCGAACGCTCGTACAGCGTCTTCGTGACGGTCAACAGCGGCGTAGGCGATGCCCAGGTTGGCCGCTGCCCTGCCGCGTCCGGCGTACGTGTCTATCCGCAGAGCTTCCTTGTACGCCTCGATAGCGTCGTCGACCTTTCCGAGCTTCATCAGGCAGAGGCCGACGTTGTTGAGCGCGCCACCCGGGTCCGGGTTCCCGCCGTCGAGGGCCGCATCACGGTAGGCGACGCAAGCCTCGTCGATCCTGCCCATGTCGAACAAAGCCCCCGCCTTGCCGTGCAGCGCCCTGTGTCTGGATCTGTACTCGGGATCGTCGAGGACTTCCTCATACGTGGCGACTGCTTCGGCGTAGTAGCCGAGAGCCGCCTGTGCGGAGGCGAGATTCACACACACCGAGGTGCGGCGCTCGTACGCTTCGTCCTTGAGCGCGTGTGTGTAGACCGTAACGGCATCCCCGTATCTGCGGAGCCGCAAGAGCGAGTTGCCGGCCAGGTGATAGGCGGGCCCGCTCCCCTTGCCGCCGGAACCGGCGGCCGCCAGGAAGAGCTTTGCCGCAGTGCGGTAGTCGCCGGACCCGTAGGCCTCCTGCGCGTCGCGGAACTTGACTTCGTCCACGCAGTCCGCGCCTTACTCTCGCGGCTCTATCGTCGCAGAGACGATCTCGTCGCCCACCTGTATGGAGCGCACAACTTCCATGCCCTCCGACACGAAGCCGAATACCGTGTACTTCCCGTCCAAGTCCGGAAGCGAGCCCAGCGCCAGGTAGAACTGCGAGCCCGCAGAGTTGGGGTCTTGTGAGCGAGCCATCGCGAGAGTCCCCTCGACGTGCTTGCGCTGGTTGAACTCGGCCGGGATCGTGAAGCCGGGACCGCCGGTCCCAAGATCGCCCGCTTGCGGCGGGCGGACCTTCTGTTCCCGCACCCTGTCTATCACCTCGGCAGAGGTCAGAGGCTTTGTGAAGGGATCCCCACCCTGCACCACGAAGCCAGTTTCGACCCGATGGAACTTGATGCCGTCGTAGAACCTGTCCCTCACCATCTTCGTGAAGGCCTCGACATGCTGTGGGGCATCGTCAGGGTAGAGCAGGAGCTTGACGACGCCCTTGGATGTCTCCATCACGACAACGTCGGAACCCGCGCCGCTCATAGGATCCTCCGTAGCCTCAGGGGTTGTACCTGGGCGCTGTGCATTCCCCGGCCCCTCGGACCCAGAGCAGCCGTACAGGCCCAGCGTGCCCGAGAGCGCCAGACCGGTCGCGAGGAGTGCGACCCAGCGTATCGAGAGCATCAAGTATCCCCTCGTGGTAGGGTGCTCGGTCGTCGGCCGGCCTGGCTCGACCGGGGACCATTCTAGCAGTGCTCCTGGGGGGTCGAAAGCGTTATGCTGTTCGGGCACGCTCGCGGCCCACAAAGCCCCCGCAGGCTCGAAGAGACGAGCACCTCGAGGAGGAGATGCACTTGGGAGCCCCCAATACGGACGCCATCCGCAACGTTGCCTTGGTCGGTCATGGAGGTGCCGGGAAGACCTCCTTGGCCGAGGCGATGCTGTTTCTGGCAGGAGAGACAAAGAGACTCGGTAGCGTGGACGAGGAGCACTCGAACCTCGACTACGACTCCGAGGAGCAACGGCGCAAGATCACGATAAACATGAGCATGGCCCCGCTGACGCACAAGGGCGTCAAGGTGAACATGATCGACACGCCGGGCTACGCCGACTTCGTCGGGGACGCGATAGCGGGCCTGAAGGTAGCCGAGACCGCCCTGTTCGTCGTCGACGCCGTGTCCGGACCGCAGGTCCAGACGCACCGGTTGTGGAAGGTCGCCGGGCATATGGGCATGGCCCGCGCGATCTTCGTCAACCGGATGGACAAGGAGCATGCGGACTTCGAGGCCGCGCTCGCAGCGCTCGAGCAGTCCTTCGGGGGCCGAGTCGGGGCCGTCCAGATACCCATTGGCGCGGAGCACGACTTCAGCGGAGTCGTGGACGTCATCCGCATGAAGGCCTATCACCACGAGGGCGCCGAGGAAAAGATCGGCGACATCCCCGCCGACCTAGTCGATGCGGCAGAAGCCGCCCGCGACAAGCTGTGTGAGCTCGTTGCCGAGGCAGACGACACCCTCATGGAGAAGTACCTCGAGGGCGAGAGGCTGAGCCAGGAGGAACTCGAGGAGCTGCTCAAGCTGGCGATACCGGCCGGCATCTTCGTACCCGTGTTCGTAGGCTCGGCCACCACACTGCAAGGAGTTGAGGACCTGCTCGACGAGATCGTGGGGTTCTTCCCCGATCCCACGGGACACCCGGGCTTCGAGACTGCCGATGGGGACACCGTGAGCGTGTCCGCCACGGGAAACACGTCCGCGATCGTCTTCAAGACGCTATCCGACCCCTACATCGGGCGCATGAGCTTCGTGAAGGTCGTGACCGGCACGCTCACGCCAAACAGCGAGCTGGTGAACAGCCGCACCGGCAAGAAGGAACGGATCGGGCACGTGTTTCGCACGGTCGGGAAGGATACTACCGACGTCAGCGCGGTTCCCGCCGGCGACATCGCGGTGCTGCCGAAGCTCGCCGAGACCGTCACCAACGACACGCTCGCAGATGGCGGCTCGGCCGCCTTCGCGCCACTGCCACTACCCGAGCCGCTGTACCCCGTCGCTATCGTCGCCAAGACGAAGGCCGACGAGGACAAGCTCGGCACCTCACTGAACAAGCTCGTCGAGGAGGATGCGACCCTCAGGCTCGACCGCAACGAGGAGACGCACCAGACTGTGATCTCCGGCCTCGGCGACGTCCACATCGACGTGGTCCTCGCTCGCCTGCGCGACCGCTTCCACGTTGAGGCCGAGCTCCTCGACGTGCGCATCCCCTACCGGGAAACGATCCGCAAGGTGGCCCAGGCACAGGGCCGCCACAAGAAGCAGACAGGCGGAGCGGGCCAGTTCGGCGACTGTTGGCTCAGACTCGAGCCCAACCCCGGCGGCGGCTACGAGTTCCTGGACGAGATCGTGGGCGGCAGGATCCCCAAGGGCTTCATCCCGGCAGTGGACAAGGGCGTGCAGGCCACTCTGACCGAAGGGGTGCTCGCCGGCTACCCGGTTGTGGATGTTCGCGTGGCTGTCTACGACGGCAGCTACCACAGCGTCGACTCCTCCGAGATCGCTTTCAAGACCGCAGCGCGCATCGCCTTCCGCGCGGCCTCTGAGAAGGCTGACATGATCCTCCTCGAGCCGATCGCCACCCTGGAGATCGACGTTCCCGAGGACTACGCGGGCGCCGTGATGGGCGACGTCTCCTCCAAGCGTGGCAAGATCCTCGGCATGGAGGCGGCGGACGGCGGCCAGCGGATCCGCGCGCAGATACCTTATGCCGAGGTCATCCACTACTCGCCGCAGTTGCGCTCCATCACCTCGGGCACCGGCAGCTACACCATCAGTGTCGAGGAGTACGCCGAGGTCCCCTTCGACATGGCGAAGAAGATCATCGACCAGGCGAAGAAGGAGAAGGAGCAGGGCTAAAGACGCGGCGGGACTTCGGATCCGGCGCTCAGGCAGTCCTCGAAACGGAGAACCCGGCCAAAGTGGCCGGGTTCTCCGTTTCTGCGGAACTCGCGGCGGCCCCGAACGTCCGCCG
>CAZWGV010000031.1:0-24112 GCA_964633595.1 uncultured Coriobacteriaceae bacterium
CTACGTGGTGCAGGACGGCGACATACTGCGTTTCAAGTTCAACGCGTAGGTGTCAATGCCGATTCGCGCATCGCACCGGGGCAACACCTGGCTAGAAGGCGGCCTTTCGAAGCATCCAGTCCGCCAGGTAGGGAACGGCGCGCTCATCACCGACCACCCCAAAACCCCCGATGCGCGTGCGGTTCTGCCCTATCCACTCGCGAGTGCGGGCATTCATCACTCGGCCGTCCAGTAGCAGAAGTGGTTGCCCAGCCTTGGCCGCCAACGCAGCAGCGACGACGGATTCGTAGTGATACCTGGGTGTGGTCACGAACGGGCGGACATTCCCCGTACCGTGGAGATTGCGCAGCACGTCGGCGTTGACCGCCCAGTATGACGTGCCAGGGAAGGACCTGACGGTTTGGGCGGATTGCGTGAGTGAGGCGGGGACTGAGCCTGCGGGCCCGAGGGTGAGCGCCTGTCGGATCGCGCCGGGTGGCTGCTCGGCCAGGAAGTTGATGGTTGCCGAGGACTCGCCGCGCGGGTCCACCAGCAGGATGGGAGCGCCGACGCGAGCAGCGTAGGGCGAGATCGTCAGGGCGTGCCCGGGGGCGTTGCCGGGGACCAACACCACGCTGGTGGGTGAAGGTGTCATCTCTCTGGCGACGGCAACGGCTACCTCGTAGCGGTCGCGGCCTTCGATGCGTCGCACGGCCGGACCTTCGGTGAGGTCCGTGGAGGCGAGTGCGCTCACAACGCTGTCGTCGAGCACGTCCGCCCCTCCCACCACCAGGATCTGGCTTGGCCTCAGTCGTTTGATCTCATCGAGAGTGGGCGTGGGAACGACGGAACGGGCGGCAAACAGCACTGGTGCGTCCATCTGACGCGACAGGGGAGCGAGTGCGAGCGAGTCGTACCAGCGAGTCCCGGGGGCGACGAGCACCGTCTCGGCACCGCTTGGCCAGCCCACCCGCGAGGCTGCCGTTGCCGTGGCGTAGCGGTTCTCGCCTTCCACCCGAGGATAGACCGGCTTGAAGGGATCCGTCGCCAGGAAGCGCTGCACGCCGATGGCAATGCCGCGCGCGAGCCGTTGGCGGAACCACGGCCGTCTCAAGAGAGCCGCGTCACGAGGATTGGTGATGAAGGCGCCCTCGACGAGGATCGCGGGCATGTTCGCCCAGCGGATCACGTAGAAGTCGGCGGTCATCGCTCCGCGATCGCGAAGGCGGGTCTCGGCCGCTACAGCCTGTTGCACGTAGCGCGAGAGGGAGCGGCCCAGCGGGTCGCGCCTTGAGGCGTAGGTTTCGGTGCCGTTCGATCTTCGTGAGGCAGAACCGTTGTTGTGCACCGATATGAACACGTCGGCGCCGGCGCGATTGGCCATGTCGCAGCGTGCCTGGAGGTCATCTTTGGGTATTCCGCCCACGTAGCCGGTTCGGCCGTCGGGCGCGAACTTCCAGCCAAGTCCGCTATGCCAGTTCCAGGTGGCGCGATCGGAGAGCGCTACCGCGCGGTCTGTCGCACGAGTCATTCCGACTCTGTGGCCACGTGCCGAAAGCTGCTTGCGCAGCTCGAGAGCTATCTGCAGGTTGACGGTCTTTTCCCGCAAGCCGTTCGCGTTGGCGTTCGAGTACCGTCCTCCGTGGCCCGGATCGAGGTACACGTATGCGGCCGCAGCTTGCCGAGGTGCGAGTAGTCCCCACGACAGCGCCATCGCGATGAGGGCTGCCAGGTAGGCTGGCCGGCGTGGAGATCGTGCTGCATGCGGGCGGAGACTCAAGACACACCTCGTCGGAGGTCAGTGCAAACGGATACCCGACTCGGGTCGGGCCCTCGGTTATCATTCTCGGCATAGTAACAGGAACCCTGAGACCCGAGTGCCGGGTGGCTAGACATAGGAGGCGGCATGGAAGTGGAGATCGGAAGAGGCAAGACGGCCCGGCGGGCGTACGGGTTCGACGATGTCGCCATCGTGCCTTCACGCAGGACCAGGGATCCGAGGGACGTCAGCATTGCCTGGGAGTTCTCGTTTGGCGAGAGGACATTCCTATTCGGACTGCCCGTGCTCGCCTCAGCGATGGACGGCGTCGTGGACCCCAAGTTCGCGGTAGCGATGGGCAAGCTCGGCGGCCTGGCGGTCCTGAATCTTGAGGGCATTCAGACGCGGTATGACGATCCGGCAGCCAAGCTCGACGAGATCGCCTCGTTGGAGGCGGCGCAGGCCACGGCCAAGATGCAGCGGATCTACTCCGAGCCGGTCAAGCCGGAGCTTGTCGTGCAGCGCGTGAAGGAGATCAAGGACGGAGGGGTGACGGCGGCCGCGAGCCTCACGCCCCAGAACGTGGAGCGCTTCATCGAGCCGGCGAGGGCCGGTGGGCTAGATGTTCTGGTGATACAGGGGACGGTTGTCTCGGCCGAGCACGTATCCAGCTTCGACAAGCCCCTCGACCTCAACAACTTCATCAAGGATCTCGACATCCCGGTGATAGTCGGGGGTTGCTGCAGCTACCAAGGTGCGCTCCACCTGATGAGAACCGGTGCGGTCGGCGTTCTGGTAGGGGTCGGTCCCGGTCACGCTTGCACCACCCGGCGGGTGCTTGGGATCGGCGTACCGCAGGCGACCGCGATCGCCGACGCAGCCGCCGCGCGGATGCGTCATCTCGACGAGACCGGCACCTACTGCCACGTGATAGCCGATGGGGGGATGCGCACGGGCGGCGATCTCGCCAAGGCCATCGCGTGCGGAGCCGATGCGGTCATGATCGGCTCGCCTCTCGCTGCCGCCGAGGAGGCCCCCGGACGCGGCTATCACTGGGGCATGGCCACCTTTCACCCTGAGCTCCCGAGGGGCACCCGGGTCTGGGCTGGCAACAAGGGGACGCTGAGAGACATCCTCCTTGGGCCCGCGCGCGAGAACGATGGGAGCCTGAACCTCTGTGGCGGTCTCAAGACATCGATGGCAACGTGCGGCTATGAGAACCTCAAGGTCTTCCAGAAGGCCGAAGTAATGGTTGCGCCGGCTCTGCAGACTGAGGGTAAGACGCTCCAGCGTGAGCAGGGCGTCGGGATGGGACGGTAGGCGCACCGCTGATGCACGACACTGACCAGACGGTTCTAGTCCTCGACTTCGGTGCCCAGTACGCACAGCTCATCGCGCGGAGAGTGCGCGAATGCCGCGTCTACTCGGAGATCGTGCCTTGCGACATCTCGGTCGATGAGGTTCGAGAGAGAAGGCCGGCAGCACTCATCCTGTCGGGTGGACCCGCGTCGGTATACGCGGAGGGCGCCCCCCGGATGGACGGGCGCATCCTCCACGAGGGGTTGCCCATCCTCGGGCTGTGCTACGGCATGCAGCTCATGGCGCAGGAGCTAGGCGGTGGAGTGCCGAGGACCGACCTAGGCGAGTACGGGTTCGCCGAACTCACGGTGGCCGATCCAGCCTGCGACTTCTTCGCCGGTCTTCCCACGGTCCAGCAGGTCTGGATGAGCCATCGAGACAGTGTGGGGCGCTTGCCGGAAGGGTTCACCTCCCTCGCCAGCACCACCACCACGGCCATCGCCGCCATGGCCGACCCCGCGCGCAAGCTGTACGCCACGCAGTTCCATCCCGAGGTGGCGCACACACCGCACGGCATGGACATGCTCAAGCACTTCCTCTACGACGTGGCCGAGTGTGCCCCTACATGGACGATGGTGAACATCATCGACGACGCGACCGAGCGCATTCGCGAGCTGGTGGGTGAGGGCCGAGTCATCTGCGGTCTGTCGGGGGGTGTGGACTCATCGGTGACCGCTGCTCTGGTCCACCGCGCAGTGGGCGACAAGCTCACATGCGTCTTCGTGGATCACGGCCTCCTGAGACTCGAAGAGGCTACCGAAGTTGCGCGGGTGTTCCGGGACCAGTTCCACGTCGACCTCGTACACGTGGCGGCGGAGGAGAGGTTCCTGAACCTCCTCGCCGGTGTCCTCGACCCCGAGGAGAAGCGCCGGATCATCGGAGAGGAGTTCTGGCACGTGTTCTTCGAGGAGGCCGGGAAGCTGGAGGGTGCGCAGTTCCTGGCCCAGGGCACCCTCTACCCTGACGTGATCGAGTCGGGTCCCGGCAAGGCGGCGAAGATCAAGAGCCATCACAACCTGATCCCATTCCCACCGGGAGTGACGTTTGACCTTGTCGAGCCCCTTCGCAACCTCTTCAAGGACGAGGTGCGCGCCGTGGGTGGTGAGATCGGTCTGCCGGAGCACATCGTGCACCGTCAGCCTTTCCCCGGGCCGGGTCTGGCGGTTCGGATCATCGGCGAGGTCACTCACGACAAGCTCGAGATCCTGCGTCGCGCGGATGCCATCGTGCGCGAGGAGATCTCAGCATGGGATACGGAGCGGGAGGTCTGGCAGTACTTCGCTGTCCTCCCCGACATACGGTCAGTGGGCGTGATGGGGGACGAGCGCACGTACGCCAGGCCAGTGATCATCAGAGCCGTGGCGAGTGCGGACGCCATGACCGCCGACTGGGCCAGGTTGCCCCATGACCTCTTGGGGCGCATGAGCAACCGGATCATCAACGAGGTCGATGGTGTGAATCGGGTGGCGTACGACATAACCAGTAAGCCGCCTGGTACGATTGAGTGGGAGTAGGTGTCACGAGGGTTCGAATGGGGTCCGCGGTCAGCCTGCTCTTGCGGAGCGCGATCCGGACGAGGAGCGAGGTGCACATGAGCGACGCTGGAAATGACGTCGAGAGACGCATCGGTGAGTTGCGCACACAGATCGATGACGTGGACTGCCGGATAGTCGAGTTGCTGAACGAGCGCGCCGAGCTGGCGCTGGCGATTCGCGAACTCAAGCCCAGGGTGCAGAGAGCTCTCTATGACCCGCGCCGCGAGGAGGAGATCTTCACCCATGTCGCCTCATGCAACAAGGGGCCGCTCTATGCGGACAACCTGCGGGAGATCTACGAGAAGATACTGCACGTCATGAAGGAGCTCTGAGCGTGGTGTTTGAGGTGGACCCCTCCAAGCCGGATGCTACTGGCGTCATCGGCCACGACTCGGCCCGGGTGACTCTGATCGTTGGGCCCTGCTCGATCGAGAGTCGCGATCAGATGATGGAGACCGCATCGGCAGCCGCGGAGTGTGGGATAAGGGTGCTAAGGGGAGGCGCGTACAAGCCGCGAACTTCGCCCTACTCCTTCCAGGGGCTCGAGGAAGAGGGACTGAAGCTCCTGGCCGAGGCCGGTCAGCGCTTCGGGCTCCTAACGATCACTGAGGTGGTGGACTCGGCCCATGCTGAGATCGTTGATGCCTACGCCGACATCCTTCAGGTGGGCACTCGCAACATGGCGAACTACTCTCTCCTGAAGAAGCTAGGGGCTATCACCGCGGAGTCGCACAAGCCGGTGCTATTCAAGAGGGGCATGTCGGCGACGATCGAGGAGTGGTTGGCGGCTAGTGAGTACATCACGATGCAAGGCAATCCGAACGTCATACTCTGCGAGCGAGGCATTCGCACCTTCGAGACCGCGACTCGGTTCACCCTGGACATCACCGCGGTACCTGTCGCCAAGAAGCTCTCGACGCTCCCTGTCGTTGTGGATGCTTCGCACCCGGTCGGTCAGGCCGACCTGGTACCGGCGGTTTGCAGGGCTGCGGTGGCTGTTGGCGCCGACGGGCTGATGGTGGAGGTCCATCCCAACCCGCGCGAGGCTCTATCCGATGGTCCGCAATCGCTGGACTTAGAAGGATTAAGGAGCCTTGTTGTCGAACTCCGGCCTGTGGCTGAGGCGGTGGGCCGGACTCTCGGCTGACGAGCGTGGCGCTTGAGCGACGTCGGCCATCTGCGCCCGAGAGGCATGTCCTAGGGGCGACCAGATAGGGGCTACGACCACGCAGACCACTGCCGTGTCGTCGGGGGAGCGGCTTTGCCGGAGGACAAGGAAGTCCAGCGGTTTTGTCCCCACTGCGGTACGCTGGGGACCACTCGCCTCGGGCCGTGTGAAGTCTGCGGTCTGACGGTCTGCCTCAAGTGCGGGAATACCCAGTTCATCTCGGGATCTCGCAAGATCATCCACAACGAGTGCCTGCACAAGGCGGGCGACGGGTTCTCGATGATCAAGATCATCCGCTGAAGACACCTCGGCGAGCCTTGCGGCCCCACCTCCTTCGGCGCTGGAACGTGGCTTGCTGACTTCTCTGCCCGAGTGCCATCGCGCTCTCGTGGCACGCGGCATCCTCTAGTGGCGCACAGCCGATGCCGATACACCTAGCGTGGGCGATCTGTTCGTCGTGCCGAGCGTTCCGAGTGGGTGCTGTTGCACGAAGCGGCTGGGGTGAGCTACGAGTGAGCGCAGAATTCGTCAAGACCATACCGATCTTCGGGATCATCGTGGGCGGGGCGTTCCTGGGCCTGTTCGTTCTGCTCCGTCCAAGGACCATCTCGGCCAGCGCCCTGTGGGCCGCGTGTGCAGCGGTGGCCATGGCGGTTCCGATGGCGCCGGACAGGCTGCTCGGGTTCTTCACCTTCTGGCTTGCGTTCGCGGCCTGCATGGCGACCAACATGTTCATAGCGCCGCCCCTGGACGCTGCTCTAGAGCGTCGGTTCCCTCGCCTTCGCGAGTATCACGGGCACTCCCAGGGCGCGTAGCGGTATGCGAATGGCGCTGGCGTCGTTGGTGTCCGTCCCGCTCGGCTAGACTCGGGAACTCGATCTCCCGCCTCACCTTCACCTCGCTGGGGTCAGCCGCTACACTTGCGGAGCCATGACGCGCCCCATCCTCGACGATCTGAACCCCGCGCAGCGCGACGCCGTGCTCACCACCGCGGGTCCCCTGCTCGTACTGGCTGGAGCGGGTAGCGGGAAGACCCGTGTGCTCACGCACCGCATCGCCCACCTGGTGGCCGATCAAGGGGTATTGCCGGCGGAGATACTGGCGATCACCTTCACCAACAAGGCCGCCGCCGAGATGCGGGCTCGGCTCGAGCGGATACTGGGTCACTCGGCCCGTGGCATGTGGGTGATGACCTTCCACGCGATGTGCGTTCGCATGTTGCGAGCGGATGGGGAGCTGGTCGGCTTCGGCCGGTCATTCTCCATCTATGACGACGACGACAAGAAGCGGGCGGTCTCCGGAGTGCTGGCTGACCTGGGAGTGGACACCAAGCGGTTTCCTCCGCAGATGGTCTCGGCGTTCATCTCGGCGGCGAAGAACGAACTTGTTCGCCCCGCCGCGTACGAGTCGTGCGCATCCACTCCGGTCGAGAAGGTCGTCGCCCGCGCGTTCCCGGCCTACCAGGCGAGACTCAAGATGGCCAACGCCATGGACTTCGATGACCTCCTCGTGCACGCGCACGCGTTGCTGGCCGAGAACCCCCCAGTCCTTTGCGCCTACCGGGACCGGTTCCGCTACGTCCACGTTGACGAGTACCAGGACACCAACCACGCCCAGTACGCCATCACCAACCTGCTCGTCGCCAGGGACAGGAACCTCATGGTCGTCGGCGACGACGACCAGTCGATCTACTCGTGGCGCGGGGCGGACATCCGCAACATCCTGGAGTTCGAACGGGACTACCCCGAAGCGAAGGTCATCAGACTCGAGCAGAACTACCGCTCGACGCAGACTATCCTCACCGCCGCCAACTACGTTGTCGCGAAGAACAGTGGACGCAAGCCCAAGACGCTCTGGACCGCGAATGCGGCGGGGGAGGCGATCACCCGCTTCTTCGCGGCTGACGAGCGCGACGAGGCGCGCTTCGTCGCGACCGAGATAGAGCGGCTGGTAGCAGACGAGGATCGCCGCTACTCGGACTTCGCCGTCTTCTATCGAACGAATGCCCAGTCCAGGATAGTCGAGGACCAACTGCTCAGGGCTGGTGTCCCGTATCAGATAGTGGGGGGGACCAGGTTCTTCGAGCGTGCCGAGATACGCGATGTGGTCGCCTACATGCGGGCGATCGTCAATCCATCAGACGACCAGTCCCTCAAGCGGATCATCAACGTGCCACGCCGGGGCATCGGTGACGTTACGGTTGGCCGGCTCGAGGTCGAGGCCAGGAGCGCGGGAATCACTCTGGCCGAGGCGCTGCGCCGAGCACCCCAGGTTGAAGGCCTGGGTCCGGGTCCCGTCGCCAGGGTCACAGAACTTGTCGAGCTGTTCGGCGAGCTCCGTGGGCTCGGCGGTGCAACCTTGCGCGAGACGGTGGAGGAGCTGGTGGCGAAGACGGGGCTCATTGCCGCTCTGGAAGCGCAGAACACACCCGAGGCGCACAGCCGGGCGGACAACATCAGGGAGTTCTTCGGTGTAGTCGAGGAGTATGACGCCCAACACGAAGAGGGGTCGCTCGGCGACTTCATCGAGTGGGCGGCACTGCGCACCGACCTCGACAGCTACTCCGACGAGGAGTCCGTCGTGACGCTGATGACGCTCCACACGGCCAAGGGACTCGAGTTCCCGGTCGTGTTCATCGTCGGGATGGAGGACTCGATCTTTCCCCACGCGAACTCAATGTTCCAGCCGCACCAGCTGGAGGAAGAGCGCAGGCTCTGCTACGTGGGCATCACGCGCGCGCGAGAGCGGCTGTACCTCTCGCACGCCTACTCGCGCAGCCTGTATGGGAAAGTCCAACACAACCTCCCCAGCCGGTTCGTCGAGGATGTCCCCGCCGAGTGCCTGCGCGTGTCCGGGGTGGGCTCGGCTGGCGCTGTACCGAGAAGGGCTCCAGCGGTTGTGTCTGGCGCTGACGTCCCTGCAAGGGAAGGGCGGGTGTTCGGCTCAGGCAGGGCGGTACGCGAGCCCTCGGCCCCCAAGGAGTCATGCGAGGTTGGCGATATGGTCGAGCACAAGACCTTCGGTAGAGGCACCGTGACAGCAGTCGAAGGCGACAAGGTCACCGTTAGCTTCGCGGCCTTGGGTACCAAGAACCTCCTGTTGGGATACGCTCCTCTGCGCAAGGTGAAGGACGGGTGAGATACCCAAGACCCCAGACGAAAGGAGGTCTGCCAGCGTGGGCCCCATTCTGGTCATAGGACATCGGAATCCCGACAATGATTCGATCTGTTCGGCGGTGGCCTTGGCACATCTGAAGAACGTCACGGACAAGGACGAGGTATACGTGCCCGTCCGGCTAGGCCCGTTGCCGCCTGAGACCGCTTGGGTACTCGAACGCTTCGGCGTTGAGCCTCCCGAGCTGGTCGATCACGTTCGCATGCGCGTCAGGGACGTCGTCGGTGACGACGTGGTTGCGGTGCCGCCCGATGCCAATCTGCTCGAGGTCGGACGACTGATGCGCGAACGTCAGATCCGAGCTCTGCCTATCGTCGAGGATGGTGTGGTCAGGGGCCTGATCGATACGCGGACGCTAGCGGATCGTTTTGTGGAGGAGACCGAGATGATCGGCTTCGGCCAGCTTCCCGTGAAGGCCGGTCAGCTCGCCGAGGTTCTGGAGGGAAGATTGCTCGCTGGCGACGAGGGCATGACGTTGTCAGGTGGTGTTCTCATCGGCGCGATGGAGCCGGAGACGATGGTCGGCTACATCTCCCCGGGCGACACGCTCATCATCGGTGACCGCAAGCGCTCGCAGCCGATGGCACTCGACGCTGGAGCGGCCTGCCTTGTGGTCACGGGCGGCTCGATACCCGCAGATGAAGTGCTGAACTCGGCTAGGAGCAAGGGCGCAGCGATCATCTCGACTGCTATGGACACATACGCCGCGGCGAGGAGGATAAACCTGTCACACGCCGTCGAGCGGTTCATGGACCGTTCGGTACCGATCGTCCAGCCTGACACCCTGCTCGCTGATGCCGCCGAGGAGCTGCTGGCTTCTCCGCAGCGAGTCGCGCTGGTGGTGGACTCCACCGGGAGGCTTAAGGGGATAGTTACTCGGACCGACGTCGCGCAGGGGGCGCGGCGGCGTGTCGTGCTCGTCGACCACAGCGAGGTGGCGCAGTCGGCCGACGGGGTAGGCGAGGCGGACGTGGTTGAGATCGTGGATCATCACCGCGTGGGAGACATCCAGACCTCTCGGCCCATACCCTACTTCGGGCAGCCGGTCGGCTCCACCGCGACCATCGTCGCTGGCCAGTACCGCGACGCCGGCGTTGAGCCGCCAAAGGCGATGGCCGGGCTGATGCTGTCAGCCGTCCTGAGCGACACCCTGCTCCTGAAGTCGCCCACGGTTACCGACGCGGACAGAGAGGTGGTGCGCTGGCTCGCGGACGCGTGCGGTGAGGATGCGGATGCATTCGGGATGGAGATGTTCCACGCGCGGTCGGCCGGACAGCGCCTCTCCGCCGACGAGATAGTGCGAACGGACATGAAGGTCTACCGCGCCGGCGACCGTCTTGTCGCCGTTTCACAGATCGAAACCGTCGACGCCGAGCAGCACCGGGAGCATCTGGCCGAGCTGCTTCCTGTGATGGACCGGTTGCGCGAAGACGGCAGGTTCGCCCTCGTCCTGCTCATGATCACCGATGTCGTGAGGGAGGGGAGCGAGATCCTGGCGGTAGGGGATCTTCGGTTTGCGACGCGCGCCCTGGGGGTCGATCTCGGCGGCGGCTCAGCCTGGTTCCCGGGTGTGCTCTCTCGCAAGGGCCAGGTCGCGGCCCGCCTGATGGGGACAGCGGTGGAATGAACGGGGAACCCGGACGCGGCGTTCGCGTAGCGAGGAGCGCTGGCGTGGCATTGCCGCGGGCCTGGCTTTGGGCAGGGACTCTGATCGGTGTGCTGTCCTTTGGCCTCGTCGCTGCCAGGCTCGCGCTGGGCCCCGTCGTGCCGACCATAGACATCGAAGCCGTAACACTGGCTGAGAGATCGCGCTCGGAAGCGATGACGGCGATCATGGCCGCGTGCACTCGACTTGGAGACGCGACGGTGATGGTTGGGCTCTCATTGGCGTCAGCAGTACTCCTGGCGCTACGGGGTCGCCGACTACAAGCGGTCACGACCGCTGCGAGCATGGGTCTGGGCGCGGTGGCGGTCGCTGGGGTCAAGATGCTGACCGAGCGTCAGCGCCCACCGGTCAGTAGCGCCTTGCAGGCAGTGCCAGGATCGTTCAGCTTCCCGTCGGGGCATTCCTTCTCTTCGATGCTCCTCCTCACGTTGCTGGTGGTCTTCGTGGTCGTAGACTTCCGGCAGGTCTGGGCGCGCGCCCTCGGAGTGATCGTGTGCGGGCTCATAGCGGTGTCAGTCGGCATGTCTCGCATCTACCTGGGTGTCCACTGGTTAACGGACGTTCTGGCCTCCTGGTCGCTGGCGTGGGGCTGGGCGTGCGCGACGATAGCGATCTTGGCAAGGCTCCGCTCAGAGTTGTCAGGAGATGAAGGTGGACGCGGATGGGCTACCTGAAGTTCGATCCTGCCAAGCTGGAGAAGCTGAACGACCCTCGGCGATTCGAGTCGTTATCTCCCGAGGTCATGTGGTCCGCGTTGGGTGAACCCGATCCGCAAGTGCTGGTGGAGATAGGCGGCGGGACAGGGTTGTTCGCCGCTAGGTTCGCCGCCACCGCTCCGCAGGCCACGATCTTCCTTTGCGATGCGGAGGAGGCGATGCTCGATTGGGCAAGGGCCAACCGTTCTGAGGTGGCCGAGGAGCGCATCGTGCTGGTGAGATCCTCAGAGCGCCACGTGCCGCTGGATGACGAGTGCGCGGACATCGTCTACATGATAAACGTGCATCACGAGCTGGCGGATCCCGAGCCGATCTACTCCGAGGCCCACCGGCTCACTCGCGCGGGCGGCATGGTGATGGTCGTGGACTGGGCACCGATCGAGACGCCGAAGGGCCCGCCCCTCAGCGTGAGGGCCAGTGCCGAAGTACTGGCGAATCACCTCCGTAGCGCCGGGTTCACAATGGTCACACGACATGAAGGTCTGCCCTGGCATTCGCTGCTAACCGGAGCCAAGACGGGGCCGTAGGGTCACCGCACACCGGGTTGCCGGATGGTGGCATGATCGGCAGCTGGTCAGAGGAGCGAAGCAAGTGACTTGCGTGTCCGCATAAGCAGAGGAGGTCACCCCTTTCGGGGCGACCTCCTCTTCATACTCTCGCTGCGGGAACGCATCGCGGCTCTCAAGCTGGCCTGCCGGAGCTAGCGCTCTCGACTGGGCCAGTTGGTGCCGCACACCCGGGTTCCCTTCTCCCGTGGAGCCGCCGTTCCTAGAGGCGCGTCTCGAGGGCCCTTCCCGTGGACTCAACAAGACTCCCCAGCGCAGCGGTGTGACGTTGCACTGCTGGATCACCTCCTCGGTCCCGGGTCGCCCGAGTGCGACCTCAGGACTAGCTTAGCAAGCTGTGGGCCGAGGCGCGAGCATGTGCCTGGACATCTAGCCGAGCGAATCCGCACGGCTAGCTTGCTGCCAGCTCACGAGCGGTTGTCTACCGCGCTCTGGCCCACCCCAAGACTGCGGCTTCCACAGCCTCGCGCCCTGACGGCACGACATCAAAGAACCGCGGGGTCTCCTGTTCCAGGCTGGCGAGCGCCGGTGGAATGGGCGCGCATCCTCGCGCAAGCTCGCTGGTGCGCTCGAGGAGCTCGACACCACTAAGAGCCGCAGCATCAGCCGGCAGCGCACCCCCGTCGGGAATGCCCGCAAGGGCCCTGTACACATCTTGGCCGAACTTAGCCCAGTGAGCAGTCGCCACCACGAGCACCGGGTTGTCACCCTGTAAGCGTTCCGCAACCTCCCAGGCCACAGCGGTATGCGGATCCAGCAGGTATGAGTGTTCGTCCCACACACGCCTGATCGTCGCGAGCGAATCGTCGTTGGTGACCCAGTCGCCCAGGAATACCGCGCGGAGACCCTTGAACGTCTCGCGATCCACCTTGAAACGGCGCTTGGAGGCCAGCTCTCCCATCCACCCGCTCACCCTTTCCGCGTCAGCGAGGTGGAACAGCAGCCGCTCCAGGTTGCTCGAGACGAGGATGTCCATGCTCGGGCTCGGCGTGGTGACGAACGTCCTGTAGGAGACGTCATACTCGCCGGTGGCTATGAAATCGGCCAGGACGTTGTTCTCGTTCGCCGCGCAGAGGAGGCGGCCGATGGGAACGCCGATCTCCTTCGCATAGTAGCCCGCGAGGATGTTGCCGAAGTTGCCGGTCGGAACGCAAACGTCCACCGGGTGTCCGGGCTTGACCGCACCGGCGCCGACCATGTCCGCGTAGGCGCTGGCGTAGTACACGACCTGCGGCAGGAGCCTGCCCCAGTTGATGCTGTTGGCCGAGGACAGACGCAATCCGTGCGCCCCTCGAAGAAGCGCGGCGAATTCGGCGTCGCCGAAAGCCTCCTTGACCGCTGCCTGGCAGTCGTCGAAGTTGCCCTCAACCCCGAAGACGCCCACGTTCTCTCCGCGCTGGGTGACCATCTGGGCACGCTGAAGCTCCGACACTCCCTCGGCGGGGTAGAAGACCACGATTCCCATGTGCGCTCTGTCGGCGAACCCTTCCAGTGCGGCCTTCCCTGTGTCGCCGCTGGTAGCAACCAGGATCAGGTAGTCCTCGGCCAGCTCACCCCGGGACTGCTTCATCGCGATGGCCTCGGAGAAGAAACGGGGCATGCACTGGAGCGCCAAATCCTTGAAGGCTGACGTGGGGCCGTGCCAGAGCTCGAGGACACAGACCCCGGCGACGACCTCTTCCACGGGAGCAATGCGGGCGTCATCCCACTGCGCACCGTAGGCGTCAGCCATGATCTCGCGTATCCGGGCCTGTTCCAGGTCTACGCCGAACCGCTCGAACACCCTGGAGGCCCTCTCTGAGTACGGATGCTCGGTGAGCGCGAGAATGTCGGCCAGGCCGAAGGCGGGCAGCTGGTCGGGGACGTACAGCCCACCGCCGCTAGCGATGCCGTTGACGACGACGTCAGTGAAGTGGTGACGCCCGGGATCGAGAGCGCGGGTGTCGCGGTACGCGGAGGGTCGTTCCATGCCGACAATGGTAGCAGAGCGCCATGAGGGCAGATTGGGCGGACTAGAGGATGAAGATGTCCCTATCAGCGGGTATCTTATCCTAGGGTGCCAAGTCGAGCGCGACGGAGGGGGAGATGAAATACCTGGTCGTCATCTTGGACGGTGCGGCCGGCTGGCCGGTCGAGGAACTCGGCGGAGTCACTAGCCTCCAGAGGGCCAGCACGCCCAACCTCGACGCGCTCGCTGCCGAGGGAACCGTCGGGCTCGCTCGGACGATCCCTGAGGGGGAGGAGCCGTCGTCTGCGGCCGCGTGCATGTCGATCCTCGGCTATGACCCGGTAGCTGACCGAGTAGGGCGTGGGGCGATCGAGGCCGCGGGCATGGGCATCCAACTCGGTGCCGATGAGATCGCGCTGCGCATGAACCTGGTGACCATCGAGGACGGCAAGATGCGTTCGTACGCAGGCGGTCATATCACCACGCCCGAGGCGGCCGCCATCGTTCAGGATCTCAGCGAAGCACTCGGGAGCGACACGGTGCGCATGTATCCCGGCGTGTCGTACAGGCACATTCTGGTCGTGAAGGGCCACCCTGAGCTTATGGACACCTCATACACTCCGCCCCACGACATCTCGGGTCAGGTAGTCGAGGGTCATCTCCCTGACGGCCCAGGGGGTCAGTTCCTGCGCGATCTCATCAAACGCGCGCGCCCGGTTCTTCAGGGCTCGGGGGTGAACGCTTGCCGGTTTGATGAGGGGAATCTGATGATCACGGACATCTGGCCGTTCTGGCCGGGGGCCACTCCGCCGGGCTTGGTGCCGTTCAGTGAGGCGCGTGAAGCCAGCGCGGCGATGACCTCCGGCGTCGATCTCCTGAACGGACTGGCGGCGCTGACCGGGATGACGCGTCTCGACATACCGGGTGTAACCGACGGCCCGGATAATGACTACGCCGCTCAGGCTGAGGGGGCGCTGGAGGCGCTCGCGGATCACGATGTCGTCGTGGTTCACGTCGAGTCTCCCGACGAGGCTGGCCACTCAGGTGACGTTGACGGCAAGGTCGCCGCGATCGAGGCGATAGACGCCCTGATCATCGAGCGTCTGAGGCGGCAAGAGGGGGACGTTCGCATTCTGGCGATGCCCGATCACTCCACACCGATCGCCGTCCGCACGCACGTAGGCGACCCTGTGCCCTTCGTGCTCGCGGGTCCCGGAGTGGCGCACACAGGAGCGACGGAGTTCGATGAGGTTGCCGCGCGAGCGACTGGGCTGCTTGTGGATCCCGGCCGCGGAGTCATGGATCTGCTGCTGGGCTGACGCGCGCTCCGCCGACCGGCGGATATGCTCAGATTCAACCATCGCACGGCTCGTCGCCGGCCGCCTCCTCGGGAGTGTCGAGGAAACGGTATGCGGCCGAGAGGAACCGCTCGGGGGCCTCTTCGTGCGGTATGTGGCCCACGTCGGGCAGAAGCAGGTACTGCGATCCTGTGATCCGCGCGGCGATCTCCCTCGAGCTCTCTGGGCTGACGAGCGAGTCGTTGAGGCCGGCGATCACCAGGGTGGGCGTGCGGATCCTCGCGAGTCCGCCCACGGTGTCCGACGGCTCGGCCGCGATGATCGCCTCGAAGAGGCCGACGTCCCAGCCTGCGGCGCGAAACGGCTTGAGGTAGCCGTCGATCGTCTCGGTGGTGATCGCGGCTGGGTCGCTGTACGCGCTGTGGAGCAGGCGCCTCGCTAGCGGACGGCCAGTTGGCCTGAGCAGCAGAGGGCCGACCCGCCTGAGTGGCCAAGAGCTCGCCAGGGTTCGCACGATCGGAGGGACGCCGTCGCCGAAGGAAGGACATTCGAGGATGAGCCCGTCCACTCGCTCAGGGTGCTCGTCCGCGATGAGCGCAGCCACTTCGGCTCCGGCCGAGTGCCCCACCAGCACCGCGCTCTCGATGCCGAGAGTGTTCATCAACTGGATCGTCTGCTCGGCATGGGCTGGAAGTGAGTAGGGGCTCGCTCCCTCCCAGGTGCCAGGTGGGGGACGCTCCGAGAGTCCGCCGGGTGGTCGGTCGATGGCGACCACGCGACCTCGGGCGGCCAATCCAGGCATCACTTTCTCCCATGAGAAGGTGCTGGCGCCGAAGCCGTGCAGCAGCACGATGGAGGGCGTACCCTCGCCGGATTCCTTGTAGTGGAGCCGCACGCCCCCAGCGTCCGCGAATCGGCTGTCCTGGTCTGCCAGCTCGGTGGGTTCGACCAGGTTGGAGGTTCCCGCTGCCAGCACCAAGACACCGAGTCTGCCGAGAACGGTCCACCAGATCACGGCCAGGAGCAGGGCGAGGCCCAGGGCCGACACCCACCCTCGACGCCGGATTCTAGCGGTCTTTGCAGTCAACTCCTGGGAGGACCGATCGCTAAGATCCTCGTGTTGAGGCGGTACTCTCGTCACGCATCATACTTTCCCCGCGAGAAGGCGGCCCAGCGAAGCTGCCCGCTCGTTCTCGCGCCTCTCAGGACGCGCCGCCGGCCATGGATCGGTCATGGCCAGCGAACCCACGGTCCGGATGCCCCCGGCGCCGAGTGCACCGCGGAGATCGTGTATGGGACCCACGCCATAACCAAGTAGCGTGGCCATGGGCTCCGGGGCCGAGCACGAGGTGATTATCACCGCGCGCTTGGCGGCGTGACGACGGTTGCCCGAGACCGGCCTACTCACCTCAGCAGGGGTGGGTGTTTCGAACCCCTGCCATGCCCGGTGTGCGCGTTCTGGGGCGGTGGAGCATCGAGACAAGCGCTCACAGAGTGCTCTGGCAGAGCCTTGGGCATGGCGGCTTCGCGACGGCGTGCCGACGATGATCCCATCCGCTTCAGCCACGAGCTGGGCCACTCGGCTCATGTCATCGGGGATGCGGCACTCGCCGATAGCGTGACAGAAGCCGCAGTTGGTGCACGAGCGCAAGTCCATGTCCTCCAGGCGGATCCGCACGACACTCGCACCGGCTCTCTCGGCCGCCGTGGCGGCGATCTCCACCGAACGGCTCACGTTGCTGCGTGCGCTACCGGCGTCGACGGCCAGAATCCTCATGCGCCCTCCCGGTTGGTGCCAAGACCAGCTCTGACCTTGTCCATCGTGTCGTCCAGCCAGTCAACAGCCGCGCGCGCGGACGCCATCGAAGCCTCGAGCGTCATCCGGTGTAGCTGCGCATCTCGGCCAGCACGTAGTGCGTGGGCGGCGGTTGCCCTCAGAACGTCGAGTCGCTGCTGGTATGCACAGCGGGCCTCGGCGAGCAGTCGCAGAAGGTTTGTGTCGGCAAGCTCTGCGGAGAAGAACAAGTGGAGAAGGAAGGGATCCCTGGGTGGTCGTGGAGTCTCGGACGTGCCGAGCCAACGAGACAGCTCTTCGCGACCGCTTTCTGTGATGGAGAAGACGCGCCGATCGGGCTTCCCTCTCTGAGGCACGTTGCGCGAGGTGACCAGACGCCTCTCCCTGAGTCGCTCGAGCGTTCTGTATACCTGAGCCTGGTCGGCGTTCCAGCAGTGAGCGAGTTCGCGGTCGAAACCGCGCGTCTTCAAGTCGTATCCGGTCTCGGGCTCTCGGGACAGGAAGCCGAGAAGCGCGTGTTCGAGTGACATGATGCAAGCCCTTTCCGACTATAGGACAAAGCAAGTATATGACAAGACATATAGCATAGCAACCTGAAGTCGCGATGTATCCTTCTCGCCAAACGGCCTGCTAGAGTGGTGTATACATAGCCTCAAGCCGAGATTGAGGCGTCTCCATGCCGCACGGCTTCGGGGTGTGAGTCGGTGCGGGAGCTACACCGAGGGCGTGGCAAACAGCGGGCTAGTTCGCCCGAATGGGGTGGGATACGGGGAGCTCAGGGAACGAGCGACGGCCCGCCGCGGTGCGCGCTACAGGATCGGCAGATACTTGTCGTGCTCCCAAGCGGTGATCCGTGTCCTGTAGTCGTGCCACTCCATCCGCTTGTTGAGGATGAACCACTGGAAGACCTGGTCGCCTAGCGCCTCGCGTACGAGTTCGCTCTGCTCCATCTCGCGGACCGCCTCATGCAGATCCTCGGGTAGGGCGGACACTCCAGTGGCACGGCGCTCGTCCTCGCTCATCTCGTAGATGTTGTCGGTGACAGGAGCCGGCAGCTCCATCTTCTTCTCGATGCCGTCGAGCCCGGCCGCCAGCATCACGGAGAAGGCGAGATAGGGATTGCATGCCGGGTCGGGATTGCGGAGTTCGATCCGAGTCGCCTTCTCCTTGCCCGGCTTGTACATGGGCACTCTCACCAGAGCTGACCGGTTGCGGTGCGCCCAGCACACGTAGACTGGGGCTTCGAAACCCGATACCAGCCGCTTGTAGGAGTTCACCCACTGGTTGGTCACGGCGCAGAACGCTCTGGAATGGTGGAGGAGCCCGGCGACGTACGACTTGGCTACATCCGAGAGGTGGTACTCGTCGTTCGGGTCGAAGAAGGCGTTGGACTCTCCGCTGAAGAGCGACTGATGTGTGTGCATCCCGCTTCCGGCCTCGCCGAACATGGGTTTCGGCATGAACGTCGCATACACCCCGTTTAGTTGTGCGACTTCCTTGACGACCAGGCGGTAGGTGATCACTGCGTCTGCCATCGCCAAGGCCTCTTGGTAGCGCAGGTCGATCTCGTGCTGGCTCGGGCCGACTTCGTGATGGCTGTACTCGACCTGGATACCGAAGAGGTTGAGCGCCCGCACTGTTTCCTTTCGGAGGTCCACAGCGAGGTCGCGGGTTGTCATGTCGAAGTACGTACCTCGGTCCAGAACCTCGGTACCCGCGTCGTCCTTGAGGTAGTAGTACTCAAGTTCAGGCCCCACGAAGAAACTGAAACCCTTCTCTGCAGCCCGCGCCAGATTGCGCTTCAGTACGTAGCGAGGATCACCCTCGTAGGGCGATCCGTCTGGTCGCACGATGTCGCAGAACATCGTTGCCACCAGCTGTCCCTTCATTCGCCACGGCAAGATCTGGAGGGTGGCGGGGTCGGGCATGGCGATCATGTCGCTCTCCTGGATCCGAGCGAAGCCCTGGATGGACGAGCCGTCGAAGCCCATTCCCTCAGCCATTGCGGTTTCGAGTTCGTCCACGCTGATCACGAATGTCTTCAGGAAGCCGAGCACGTCGGTGAACCAGAGGTGAATGAACTCGACCTTCTTCTCGCGGATCCGAGCCACCGCGTCGTCGCTCATACTCTCGGGCATAGCGCGCCACCTCTCGCTCATCGCTTCACCTGCGGTCCGGCGAGATCGCTCGCACCGCGCCTGGTACCGCTCGACACCTTAGGGCAGAGACCTGTTCCGGTCACCCGCTCGTCACGTTACGATAGCGCATGACTGTCGTCGAAGGGTGGTCCGGCTACCACCCTTCGGTATCGCTTCGGTGGACTCGCCACCGAGAAGGAGAGGGTGCTCGGATGAATCTGCAAAGACCGAACGGCAACGACGCTACCCAAACATCGAACAGATCTAGGGACGTGGTGCCCGGATCAGGTATCTGCACCAGGTGCATTGACGGATGCCGCGGGAACTGTGAGGTCTTCAAGGCGTCGTTCAGGGGACGCGAGGTCATCTACCCAGGACCGTTCGGAGAGGTTACTGCGGGCGGCGACAAGGACTACCCGATCGACTACTCGCACCTCAACATCCAGGGCTACGCGCTGGGCGCCAAGGGTCTGCCCGCTGGCGTGGAAGGGGATCCGGACAACACGCTCTTCCCCATGGTGGACACCGAGACTGAGTACGGCACCGAGAACAAGGTTCGCATGCGTGTCCCCATGTTCACCGGTGCCTTGGGGTCCACCGAGATCGCCCGCAAGAACTGGGAGCACTTCGCCATCGGCGCTGCCATCTCTGGCATCTCCCTCGTGTGCGGCGAGAACGTTTGCGGCATCGATCCGGCGCTCGAGCGCGACTCGAACGGGAAGGTCACACGCTCTCCGGACATGGAGCGTCGCGTCAACGAGTACAGGCGCTATCACGAAGGGTATGGCGACATACTCGTTCAGATGAACGTCGAGGATACTCGGCTGGGAGTAGCCGAGTACGTGATCGACAAGCTCGGCGTGGAGTGCGTGGAACTCAAGTGGGGCCAGGGTGCCAAGTGCATCGGTGGTGAGATCAAGGTCAACACCCTCGAGCGAGCACTGGAGCTTCAGAACCGCGGCTATCTGGTCACCCCAGATCCTTCGGATCCCGCCATTCAGGCTTCGTTCAAGGACGGCGCCATCCGGCAGTTCGAGCGCCACTCGCGACTTGGTTTCGTTGACGAGGAAGGGTTCTACTCAGAGGTTCAGCGCCTGAGGTCGCTGGGGGCGAAGCGAGTCACCCTCAAGACGGGTGCGTATCCGATGCGCGAGCTGGCGATGGCCATGAAGTGGTCGTCGAACGCCAGGATCGACCTTCTCACCATCGACGGGGCCCCGGGCGGCACCGGCATGAGCCCGTGGCGCATGATGGAGGAGTGGGGCGTGCCAACGTTCTACCTCCAGTGCATGGCAAACGAGCTGGCCGAGAAGCTGGCGTCGCAAGGCTCCTTCGTGCCCGATATCGCGCTCGCTGGGGGATTCTCCACCGAGGACCAAGTGTTCAAGGTGCTGGCGTTGGGCTCGCCCCACACGAAGGCTGTCTGCATGGGCCGCGCACTGATGATCCCGGGCTTCGTGGGCAAGAACATCGACATCTGGATGAAGGAAGAGGATCTCCCCAAGACGGTCGCGCAGTTCGGAACGACCAAGGAGGAGGTCTTCGTCACCTACGAGACCCTGAAGGCGAAGTACGGCGACGAAGTCGATGCCATGCCTCTGGGCGCCATAGCAGTCTACACATACGCCGACAAGATCAAGGTAGGGTTGCAGCAGCTGATGAGTGGCAGCCGCAACATGAACATCCCGTCGATCAGCCGAGCCGACCTCATGGCCCTGACTCGCGAGTCAGCGGAGCTCTCAGGGATTCCGTTCGTCACGGACGCGTATCGCGACGAGGCGATGCGGATAATCGAGGGCTAGCAGTAGTTCAGCAGGGTGAAGGCCCGACCTTTGGGCTGGATGCGGGGGCCGCTCCAACGAGCGGCCCCCGCTGCAATCGTGCGGCTACTGGGCGGAGTCGCTCCTGGATCACGCGAAGGTAAGGACCTGGTAAGACCTGACGCCTAGGGTGGCTGTGCCCGGTCTGAGCAGAGCCGGGCGACCGGAGGGGACTCCGGTTCGTCGGACTCTCTGTTGAGGAGCTGAGCGGAGCGCGGTTGACGGATCCACGGGGTGAGGAGAGGGAGACTCCTGAGGGGCACCGCCGCTGGATCGAGAGAGCACTGCCTGCCGAGTCCGATGGGTCGTGAGTCGGCCTGCTTGGTTGGGGGCGGATCGTCGTCCCCAACCATCCGGTTCATCCACATGCTCCTGGCGCTTTCAGAACGTGCTCCAAGTTCGTCTATGATTGGCGCGGTCATCCCCGTCAACAGGCTCCCCCATGAAACGCGCCTCCAAGGTTACCCAAATGCATCCGGGCGGATCGTCGCACCAGTCTGGGGCGCGGCGCTCGCTCGACCGTCGCGTCGTGCTCATGGCGTTAGCGAGCGGAGTACTGGTGCTCGCTGCTGTCTCAGTGTGGCTCCTGAACCTCCGTTCTGTCCTGCTCGACGCGAACAGCGCTGCTGGCGGAGGACCACCGCCTGCATCCTCCTCAGAGACGTGGACCGTGGAGGCGCTAAAGGACTCGCTCCCTGCGATGCTGGCGGTGCGGACGTTCGAGGATCTGTCCGCCAGTTCGGAGGTGCGAGTGGCTTCGCTCGACAGCACAGCCACCACCCCCCTGTGGACTGCCCCCTTCGGCATCGGACTAAGGCTTGCGGGCTGCGATCCTGTCGCTGGGAGGATAGTGGTGTCGCAGCATCCCGCTGCGCAGTCATCGCGCAAGGGTACGACTGTCGTGTTCCTGGAGCCTGACGGGACGATCGTACGGTCCGAGGTTCCGACGCGAGCAGGAACCTGGAACTCGGCCTCCCTTGCCAGTGACGGTCGGGCGATCGTGGTTACACGCGATCTGGACGCGGCTGGCCGCGAGCGTAGCCGATTGTGGTTGTTCTCCAAGGAAGGCACGCTCACTCCGGTTGCCGTGAGTGGCGCTCTCCCGCGAGACACAGCCATCGCGCGCCTTGAGTCCCTGACCGACGGGCGCACCCACGCGGTGCTGCTCAAGACACCGGGCGGGCCTGGACCGGATGACGACTTCGCCGTTGTCCTGGCCCAGCTGGAAGGCGAGACCCTCAGGGTCACCAGCGCTCCGTACTTCGACGACAGGGTGGTGACCATGTCTGCCGCTCCCTGGCCCGACGGAGTGGTGTTCATTCGCTCTTGGGCCACGCAGGCCGGAGTCATCCATGTCGACCTTGTGGGAGTTACCTTCAAGGGCGGTAAGCCGATCAAGGAGATCATCGCAAAGGACCTGGACGGAGACCCCGGTGGAGGCCCTGGCAAGGTGGTGGGCTCAGGCCCGAGCGGAGGCCTGCTCTACCGCTCCTACGACCGCCGCCTCGCACTCGGCGGCGGTCTGCTGAAGGCCATCGATCCGGATGGTCGTCAGAAGGAAACGAAGATCCGCATCCCCGACCTAGGTGATCAGTGGTGCTGGCTGGAGTCGTTCGGCTCCAACCAGTGAGATCACGCGGGTAACTTGCACCCTGCCACACTGCGTTCAATCCGGCCGCAGAGCTGACCATCCGCTCGGGTATCATTGTGCAGTCCGATGACAGGCGGGAAGGCCGTTCATGCCCATCTCTGAGGAACAGGTGCGTCACGTTGCGACACTGGCGCGGCTCGACCTCAGTGAGCGGCAGGTGAGCACCCTCGCCGGCGAGCTGTCCGGCATCCTCGATCATGTGGGTCGCATCCAGGAACTCGACCTCGAGGACGTCGAACCGACGGCGCACGCGATAGCCCTCACCAACTCCGCGCGCGAGGATCAGGTGCGTCCTTGTCTGTCCACGGCTGAGGCCTTGTTGAACGCGCCTGACTCGCAAGACGGGGCGTTCGAGATCCCACGGATCGTCGGTGTCGGGGGCGAGGACGCGTGAGCGCCGTGGACCTGTCCGCGATCACCGCTTCGCAGGCGCGCGCCGGCATTGCCCGCGGGGACTTCTCAGCGCGGGAACTGACAGACGCGGCCCTCGAGCGCATCGAGGCCGTCGACGAGGAGGTGCGCGCGTTCACGCAGGTCACGCCGGAGCTGGCCTATGAGGCTGCCGATCGCGTGGACAGGATGGCGCTGGCCGGAGCGCAGCCGGAGGAGCTGGGGCCGCTCGCGGGCGTGCCGATAGCCGTGAAGGACAACATGAACCTGGTCGGCACGCGCACGACGTGCTCCTCCCGGATCCTCGAGAGCTACCAGTCCGTCTACGACTGCACCGCGGTTCGCAGAGCGCTCGAAGCGGGTGCGATCCCGGTGGGCAAGTGCAACATGGACGAGTTCGCATTCGGGTCGTCCACCGAGAACTCGGCGTTCGGACCGACCCACAACCCGTGGGACCTGGAGCGCGTGCCCGGTGGAAGTTCCGGTGGCAGCGCGGCCGCGGTGGCGGCCGGAGAGTGTGTGGTCGCCCTCGGCAGCGATACCGGAGGGTCGATCCGGCAGCCCGGAGCGCTCACGGGGACTGTCGCGATGAAGCCTACATATGGCCGAGTGAGCCGATACGGGCTCGTGGCCTTCGCCTCGAGCCTCGACCAGATAGGCCCGTTCTCTCGGACCGTCGAGGACTGCGCCTTGGTCCTGAACGTGATCTGCGGGAAGGACGCGATGGACGCCACCAGCGTTGAGCGTCCCGCCGAGGACTTCACTGAGGGCCTCGGGCGTGGAGTGGCCGGCATGCGCGTGGGTGTTGTAACGGACATGCTAGAGGCCGAAGGATGCGCCTCGGAGGTGCGAGACGCTGTCGTCGCCGCCGCGGACACGTTTCGAAGCCTCGGGGCCGATGTGGGTGAGGTGGAGCTTCCGAGTGCGGCGCATGGACTGTCGGCCTACTACATCATCGGTCCCGCAGAGGCTTCCTCCAATCTCGCCCGGTTCGATGGGATCCGCTATGGGTACCGTTCGCCGTCAGCCGAGGACGTTCTCCAGCTCTACAACTGCTCGCGCGCGGAAGGGTTCGGGCCGGAGAGCATTCGCCGGATCATGCTCGGCACGTACGCGCTCTCGGCTGGCTACTACGACGCCTACTACGGCC
>CAZWGV010000032.1:0-1675 GCA_964633595.1 uncultured Coriobacteriaceae bacterium
GCGATGTCGAAGGGCCCGGATGTTGCGCCTTACCGCAGCGACGTGACAAGCGCTAGCACAGGTCTCGTCGGCATCAATGCTAGAGGCATCTCGGGAGGCGCTGACTGCACGCACAACTTCACCAATTGCACGAACCACACGGCCGCGCAGACGAACTACTGGCCGTAGGAGGCCGGCGGGATGTAGCGTCTCGCGGACGGAAACAAGGGCCCGGGAACATCCCGGGCCCTTGTGTTGAGGGAGGCGATCGGTGGGTCCTGAGGAAGACAGTCCGGCGTGAACACCGAGAAGCCGCCGTGGCTGAAGGCGCCTATCGCGGCTGAGACGGGTCTTTGGGGTCGAAGCTCGAAGGCGCTGGCTCCTCACGAGCCTGGGCAGGCCCGGCCGCCCGAGAGGAAGCGCCGCAAAGCCGTCGGCGTTTCGACAGCCGTAGTCGCGTGCGCCATCGCCCTTACGACCGCGGTGGGATGGGTGGGGACCTCAGCCAGGGCGACCGGGAGCCTGGTGGGTGCAGAGCGCGTCACATCGGTGGCGGACCCCCAGGACGTAGTCGAGTTCTGGGAGGGTATCGGGGTGCATGGCGCGACTCTGGTGCACATCGCGCGCGCATTCCGCTCACGGAACATCTTGTCCACCGAGCTTACGATAGCCATGAGCTACCCAGTGGAATCCCTTGATGTTGGCTCCGCTTATCGCTCGCGTCTGACTACGGGCAACAGTCTCTGGGTGTCGGGTACGCTGGGTCAGGTGCGCCGCATCTACCACGTGTTGCCCCCAGTGGACCTGCAGCGGCGGGTTGATGAAGGCAGGCGCCTGGGTTACCCGGGTATCGCCGCCGACGGCCTGTCCATCAGGGCGAACGCCGACGGGTACCTGCGTTGGATCAGCTCGGATATCCCTCGCCTGCGAGAGCCCGTTGTGCTCCTCGTTGAGGCATCTTACTTCGATGCGGGTGGCACGTCGGAAGACCTCGTGCGCGGCATAACTGAGGCGGAACTTGCGATCGCCCTGCTCACGCTTTGCGAAGAGCGGGCGGATCCCAACGTGAGCGACGCTGCGCGGGATGAACTCGAGCGTTTCGGGGGTTCGCTGCGTGAGTTCATGCGGGGGTCGCTGTGAGCGGCACAGATAACAGCCGCACGAACGGCGTCGCAGGTAATAGAGCCCGAGAGACGGTCCGGCGCTTCACTTGGGACAGGAGCGACATCCTGCTGTGGGCGGCGGTTCTGGCAGTGGCTGTCCTGCTGCGCATCTGGGGCTTGGGCAGCCAGCCCCCGACCCTGGACGACGTCATGGTGCCGATAACAGCCAAGAACTACGTGCTGCACGGACAGCCCGGGCCGGTCATGCCGTTCCATCCGAACATGCGCAACCTGCTGGTGTTCGTGTCCACGTGGATCCTGGGGACCGGCGTGGCTGGCGTGAAGGGCTGGAGCGTGCTGCTCGGAGCGCTCTCCGTACCGGTGCTGGGCCTCATCGTCTTGCGGCTGACCCGGAGTCGCGCCGCGGCTGTGCTCGCCGCCGGTCTGCTCGCCCTGGACGCTGTGCACGTGGACTTCTCCCGGCAGGCCATCCAGGAGACTCACACGACCTTCTTCTTCCTCGTCGGCACGTGGCTCGCCGTTGAGGCCCTTCTCGCCAGCGATCGCTGTCAGTGGCCGTGGCTGCTCATCGG
>CAZWGV010000032.1:1775-23456 GCA_964633595.1 uncultured Coriobacteriaceae bacterium
CTGCTGGAGGTTGCCGCCACTCACACCCGTCCCGAGCTCGCAGCTGTCTTCAGTCGGCCGTATGAGTGGTTCGTGCGCCCATTCGTCGGTTACGCGGACTACTCCATGGCGGGCGGCTCGGCCACGGTCATGCTGGCGGTGACCAATCCTGTCGTCTGGCTGACGGTTCTGCCGGCCGCGATACGGTCGGTTTGGTTGCATCGGACCAGGCGGGCCGACTTCGTGCTCCAGACCTACTTCTGGGTCGCCTACCTGCCACTCCTACTCGCCTCCCGGCCGATCTGGCTGCTGTCAGCGCTTGCCGTCGTGCCGTACGCGTTCGCGCTGGTCGCCATCGCCGTGACTGACATCGCGCGGCGCACAGGCGCATGGGTCTTCTGGGGCTTCGCTGCAGCGGCGATGCTGTCCTCGCTGTTGCTGTATCCGCTGGCGACGGGTCAGCCTGCCGATACTCGCTACCTCGCGCCCGTGCTGGAGTCGCTGCGAAGCGGCGGCCTGCTCGCAGGTGCCTCGACAGGGGCGGCCGTCCCCTGACCCCTAGGTCTCGCTGCCCCGCCACTCAAGTTGGCGCGGCGAGGTCCCGATACCCCCACTAGGAGCCGCCAAGCGGGGCGCAGGGGTTGCTCGGACTGCCGGATCGGGGCATGCGGCACGACCCGATCGGCCGGTCCTGGCACAGGGCTCGCTGTGTCGAGAGCGCGTACTCCCCGGGGTATGCTCGCGCTCGCTAGGACCCCGCAGTTCCGACTCCCGCGGCACGTCGCGGGGGGAGCAGCCGGCTCTGAGCGGGTATGAAGGGAATGCGTTCTTGTGCCGCAAGTGGAGGGGCCCACCGTGCCGGACGAGGACGTGAGGCTCGCCGATGGCGGCGGCGAAGCGCTCGTCGAGCTGAACGGCGAGACCGGGTTCGAAGATGACGACCGCAGGGACACGCGGTCCAGGATAGTCGCTGTCCTCATCCTCCTCCTTCTGCTGCTGCTTTGCGTGGTGACGACGGCGGTCGACACCTTCCTCGAGAAGGGTCCTCTCACTAGGACGGTGGTGCTGCGCGACGTTGCCTGCCTCGTGTGCCACACCGAACTGATCCCGGAGTACGCACGGAGTTCCGTCCATAACCCCTTCCTCACCAAGGGCTGCAAGAGCTGTCACACGCCCCATGGCAAGAAGCGAGAAACCCGCGTAAGAGAGGCTGCAGCGGGCATCTGGCGGGGCGAGGACGTTGCCCTTGAGTGGTTGCCGCTTCGTTGGATATTCCAGGCCTACGAGGGCTTAGAAGCCCTCCTAGGGCGTGACGGGGACTCCCGGATCGTCAGCAGCACCTCTGAGAACGTGAAGGGACCGGTGTCCCGGCTGGTGCTGCCGGAGACGGAGCTCTGCTGGATGTGCCACGGGGATCTTGGGCCGGAAAAGAGCATGCCCCACCAGCATGTCCCATTCGAGAAGGGGTTTTGCACCAACTGCCACAACCCGCACGCGTCGGACTTCTCTGCGCTCCTCATAGTCGCCGAGCGCGACCTGTGCGTCACGTGCCATCCCGTTGCGCGTGAGATGGCTCGCCAGCAGCTTCACGCTCCGTTCGAGGGCAGGTTCTGCGTCAGCTGCCACCATCCCCACGCGTCCGACTACACCGGCATCCTCATCGACAACCAGCGCGACCTCTGCTTCTCGTGTCACGAAGCCATCGCCGACCTGTCCATCAAGGCGGTGCAGCACCAACCGTTCGTCTACGACAACTGCACGGGTTGCCACATGCCCCACAGTGCCGATGTGGTGCCGCTGCTCGTTGAGGCGCAGCCTCCGCTCTGCTACCGCTGCCACCCGGGCATCCGCGAGGACTTCCGTCTGCCGAGCCACCACCCCGTCGAGCTCGAGCTCGGCTGTCCCGACTGCCACGACCCGCACGCCGCCGACTACGAGGGTCTCATAGTGGCCAAGGACAACCTGCTGTGCTACGAATGCCACGCCTCGGCGATCCAGACGACCTACGAGGAGTCGGCGCACCAGCCACAGCTCTGCATCGTCTGCCACACGCCACACGGCTCCGTCTGGGCCCCGATGCTGCGCAACTCCAACCCCGACATCTGCCTGAGATGTCACCCCGCCTACGAGGGTCGGAACAGGCACCCCGTGAGGCCGGTGCGCGATCTTCGCCGTGCCAAGGACGTCGAGGGCGAACGAACAGGCCCCTACATCGCTGACCCGCGCTCCAACCCCGGCCTTAGCTGCACGTCAGACTGCCACAGGCCGCATGGAACGATGCATCCACGCATGCTGACGTACGCCTACAGGCAAGACGGCCTCTGCCTCGAATGCCACGAGCTGGCAGGGCGACGCTTCTGAGGGCTCCTTGGGCTCGCGGTACGATGCCGCCGGACCTATGTGAATCTGCTCACCAAGATTCCCGAGCATCTCCATACCATCGGTCCGCCGTTTGCTCTACTATCCGGCTGGACCATTCTGTCCGGCATTATCCGCGGGTCGCGCACCTTACGGCTCCGGGACCGACATAGCCGACGTCGTGGCCGGATCCCTTTCCGCCACCCACGACCCGAGTACTTGGGTGTCGCGTGCAACCCCGGAAGCCACGCGAGAAGGGCTGATAGCGTATGTCAGAGACTGAGAGCGGGGCCGGATTCGTCGGCGCCGATGGGGAGGGCAGCCCGGAGGCCTCTGGCGTTTTGGAGTCCCCTCGCGAGGACGAAGCGACCCTCGCCGGCGACGTAGACGTATTCGAGGAGGAGACAGCGCCCTTTGCGCCGCAGGCGCGAGATCTTGTTGCCGCCTGGATGGTCCGCGCGATCCTCCTCCTGCTCGCGGTGGCTCTGGCGGGCACGGCCTCCCTCGTGTTCTACCTGCTATCCATGCGTGGCGCGCCCAGAACCCAGAACGAGCGCAACATAGCCACCTACGAGGCGGCGGTGAAGGAACAGCCCAAGGAGGTAGAGAACTGGGGCCGCCTCGCATACTCGTACGCGGGGGCGCAACGCTACCGCGAGGCGCTGGCGACCGTCGACAAGGCAAGGCAGTCCTTCAAGGGGAACCCGTTGCTGGACATCGCCCATGCGGACATCCTGCGGATGTCTGGTCGAACCGAGGAGGCTCTGAAGGTCTACGAGGCGGCCGAGAAGACCTCAGTTTCCTTCTGGAACAAGAGGATCCAGGAAGAGAAGAAGAGGCAGATCGACTTCCAGCGCTCCAACCCATTCCTTATCGAGGTCTACATAGGCAGGGGACTCTCACTCTCTGATCTCGGGCGACCAAGTGAGGCTCTGCAGGCGTTCGACACGGCCTCTCGCCTCGATCCCCAGAACGCGTTCGTGCTGGCGTACAAGGGCGACATGCTGCTCGAATTGGGCAAGACCGATGAGGCCGAGGCGTCATACATGGAAGCGCTGAACTACGTTCCCGACTACTTGCCGGCGCTTCGCGGCATCCAGCGGCTAAGGGGAGGGAGCTGAGGACATGAGCGAGGCTCAGACGATCGAGTACGACCCCAGGAGCCGAGTCCGCATCCTCCTCGGCGTTGTACTCCTGCTGCTAGTGCTGCTTCTGGTGGCACTGGGTGTCTTCTTCTTCAGAGTTCTCGCTCCGGCGGGCGTGTTCGGCCTGGGCGACCTCGGAGAAACCGGCGACATGCAGTGGATACGCTCGATGTACGGGTTCGGACCCTCCGCAGATGAGCAGCTCTTCGCGCCCACGTCGGTGGCGATAGCGCCCAACGGCCAGATATATGCAACGGATCCCCAGCGCGCGAGGATCATGGTGTTCAACCCGGGCGGGTCGTTCGCGAGACTGCTCCACACCGGCGCGGGCGGCGTAGGCCGAGGGCAGTTCATGCGCCCCGAAGGCCTCGACATCGATGAGCAGGGCAATCTCTACATCGCCGATAGTGACGCCGAGAAGGTCATCGTCTTTGACTCGGCAGACCAGTTCGTGACCGAGTGGCCGGTGGACGAGGTCCGAGGAGTGTACGTCCAGGGCGAGGACGTCTACGTGCTCGCCATCGGGAGGATCTTCGCCTACAAGAAGGACGGCACGAAGGTCGGCGAGTTCGGGCAGAGGGGTCCGAAACCCGGCGACATAGAGGCTTACCAGGGCATTGTTGCCGACGAAGGCAGCATCTACATCGCCGACTCGCTCAACCAGCGCGTTCAGCGTTTCGATCGCAAGACTGCCAGTCTCATATGGGCACAGCCGACCGTAAAGGGCGGCTTCATCATTGCCGCGAGCGCCGAGGGTACCGCCTCGTCCGAGACCAGTGAAGCGGCTCCCTACGATCTTCCGCAGGACCTCGCCTTCGATGGCTCGGGTCGCCTTGTGGTGCTGGATGCGTTCGCCTTCAGGCTGATCGTGGTGGATCCAGAGACGGGTGCCGTTGAAGCCTCCTACGGCGATTTCGGGGAGCAGGATGGTCTGTTCTTGTACCCCACAGGCATAGACTACGATTCGGCGAGGGACTGGTTCGCCGTCGCCGACACTCGCAACAACCGGGTGCAGGTGGTGCGCATCCCGGGCACCGGCGGAGGCGCGGCCGCTGCAGCCCGACGAGCGCTCACCAGCCCGCTCCGCTACTGCGCCATACCCTTGGCTCTCCTGCTATTAGCGCTGCTGATCATAGGTATTGGAGCTCGTCGCGCCCGGCGAGGGCAGGCGCTCGAAGAGAGCGTCTTGGAGCCTGAAGTTTCCTAAAGTTTCTCTTGTCACAAGTGGGTCTCCCTGATATAGTGACATCAAGCACAACCGGAAGTGTGTCGTCTTCCGGGCGGTCTATCGCGGTACGGATGCCGCTAAGACACGCAAGTACATTCTGGGAAGGAGGTGCGACGAATGAAGAAGGGTACGCTTGTTGTCGCTCTGGTGGTGGTCTTCACCCTCGCGGTGGCTGGAACGGCCTTCGCGAGCTGGGCGGACTCCGGCTACACGAGCTGGAAGAACGAAGCTTCGGCAGCTACGGGCGCCGGCACGTCCCCGCACTACGGTTTCGTGACGACCACCAAGAACTGCTCGGTTTGCCACGCAGTCCACAATGCTACCGCTGGCGGCCAGCTGTTGCTGCCGACCTCGGTTGCGAACTCGTGCAACTACTGCCACATCGACACGGGTAACACCGAGTCGACCAAGAAGGTGTATGGCGGCTCGCAGGCCAACTACACCGTGGACATCCGCGGCAACCACTCCGGTGGTGGCAGCTTCAACTCGAAGTGCTCGGACTGCCACTCGGTCCACAGCGCCAACACCGTTGCCAACGGTTCGAAGATCCTGAAGCTGGCGAGCAGCTACGCCGGTACCTATCAGTCGGCCCCGACGATCGGCGGCGGTTCTGCTCCGACAGCCCTGGACATCACCAAGTGGTGCTCGGGTTGCCACCCGTACTACAACACCGGCTACAACGGTACGAGCCACGTCATGAAGACTGAGGGCGCGTACGGCGGTGCCGGCAGGACGTTCACCGGTGACATCACGGTGTTCGACTCGGAGCTCTGCACCCGTTGCCACAACACGACGGTTGCTCAGGGCTTCCCGCACTATGCTCCGACACACCCGCGGTTCCTGTCCGACGGTATCACGAGCACGACAAACCCGGCCGTTGCCAACAACGATGGACCTTGTCTGCGCTGCCACACGACTGTGGGTAGCATGTACTAGTAGTACTTGCGGTGTTACATAGCGTTCCTGGCGGCGGTGATCCGCCGCCAGGGGCGCGGGTTCAGCGGCGTTTTTCGTCGCGGAGGTCACCTGGATGAGAATGTACAAGCTTATAGCGATTGTAGTTCTCGGGGCGACCTTTTCCGCTCTGACCTTCGCCGCACCCGCATTCAGCTCCATCGGATCCGGCTTCGTCACCTGGGGTCAGGTCACAGGCGAGCCGGGCAACAGTGGTGCGACATCACCGCACGGTGGATATGCAACCAACACCGTCAAGTGCGCCGTTTGTCACGCAGTGCACAACGCCCAATCGGGTGGTGAGGTCCTCTTGCGGACCACGGTCGCTGCTGCGTGCACGTACTGCCACATTGACACCGGGAACGTCGTTTCCACGATGAAGGTGTACGGCGGCACGTACTCCAACTACACGGTGGACACGCCATACGGACACCAGTCGTGGAACAGCGGCAACTCCGGAGTGAAGTGCGAGCAGTGCCATCAGGTCCATGCGGCCGGTGACCACATGACTCTCAACACTCAGTTGACTCGCAAGATCCTGATCGGCGCAAAGGTTCAGGACCTGCTCGATCCGTACTACGATCCCAGGGTAACCACGGCTCCAAACAACACCGACTCCAAAGAGACGGCTCTCACGAAGTGGTGCACCCGCTGCCACAAGTCTGACGGTGATCCCGGGAGCAACCGGACGTACTACACGCCTTGGTATTCCGACGGGGGTCACGTGCTGAAGGCGATCGACGCCAGCGGCTACGCCGGCGACGGTCCGAGCGCACAAGGCATGCAAGTGGCTTGGGCATCGTCCGAGTACTGCTCATCGTGCCACGCAAAGGGCTACGGTACGAGCCCGTCGCAGTGGCCTCACTGGACGACCAGCAAGAGGTTCCTGTTGTCGTCATCGGATGCATCGGCGGCCTCCGCCGATATCACCGGTACGACCGCGACGTACATCGACGGTGTTTGCCTGCGATGCCATCGTGCAGGATCTCTTGGCGTAGGAATGAGCTACTAGGGAATCCTAGGGGCGACTACGATCAGCAGACGTGAGGGGCGCTGTCCACATGGGCGGTGCCCCTCACGACGTACGGTCGCTCTTCGGTCGGTTGCTGGTCAGGTACCCAATGGGAACTCGCGGCGGCAACGACCAGCCGGTACCCGGGTGGGCCTCACGCCGATGGCTGTCGGTGTTCGGCCCGCTCGGCGCGGCATGCCGTCGCCCAGCCCCTCGCACTCGCCGGCCAGCAGGATCCCGGGCAGTCACGGGTCGCCCGAGCATGCAGGGCAAGGTCCGCTTATGGACTGAGGGTCCGCACACTGGTGTCTGATCGCATGTGGAGTGAGGCTGGCCAAGAGCGCGTGAACAGCGAGCGGCTGGCCGGGGTGCTGACGCATCTGCCAGCCTCATGCACTCGGAGCACTCGGCTAGGGGTGACACAGAGAGCAGAAGTCTGGCGTTCTGTGGCAGTTGTTGCACCACTGAGACTCATCGCGCGGCACCTTGGCGTGCTCGGCGAACCAATTCTTGCCGTGCGCCCCGAATGGCTGATGACACCCTGTGCAGTCGGCCTCGACGTGACAGCGGTAGCAGAGTGTGTGCATGCGCGTGAAAGCCGCCAGCTTGGCGTGTGTCTGCGGCTCCTTGAAGTGATCGGGATGGGGCATCCTAAGACCGTGGCAGGCATCGCACTTAGTCTGGGAATGGCACCCGCCGCAATCGGGTTTCTCCTTCAGGGCCACAGGACTCCCGAACGTCTGCTCGGTGAACTCGATCGCCGCATCAGCACCCTTCGGGTGACACGTTACGCACTCGGCTGAGGCATTGATGCCGTCGTGGCAGCGCAGGCAAGCGGCCATCCCCACAGTGACGATCTCGTTCGTGTGTCCCTGGTCACCGTGGCAATCGGAGCACTGCGAGCCCCTATCGATGACTTCCCGGTGGGACATCAGTAGCCCTCGTGGCCCCTGGACCGTCCCCTTCAGAATGCTGGCGTGACACTGGAGGCAAAGCCTCGATGTGACGATGGCGCCCTCCGCGCTTCCGTCGGTGGCCTCCAGAACCCCGCTGCGGGCTCGGGATACGATCGCCTGGGGGGCCGAGAACCCGTATCGCCCCTCATGGCATCTGATGCAGGGAACCTCTTTGTGGACCGAGTTCTCCCAGGTCTCACCTATGGGAACCATCGCGTGACACGTGGCCGAGCAGAACTCCGAGGATGAGGTCGCAACGTAGGCTGCGGCCACCGAGAGGGCGATCGTCGCCGCTCCGACCCCAACGACCATCCAGGATCCGCGAGGCCCCTTTCTTGGAGAGCGGCGTACGGTCCGCTGTTTCGTGCGAACCGATACCGTCGGACCAGAGGAGGGGAGCGCCCATGCTAGCACGGCCAGGACGACGATGATGACGAAGAGCACTATCATCGCCAGCCCCAATGCCGCCGCGGTCAGGTTGCTCGTTGGGTCTTCGAGAAGGAGGCGTAGTCCCTCGATACGTGGGTCCACTAGGATCCACCCCCTGCGCGGGGGAGGATGGCCCTAAGGCGCCCGTCGGTAGAGCCCGGATGCGTATGCCACACGTGGCAGTTCGTGCAGTCCTTCTGACGGTGACACTTGATGCAAGCTGGGTCATCACGGCTCTTCGCTCGCTCTGAGTGAGCTGCCAGGAAGCCCTTGGGATGGGGCATGGGCATGCCGTGGCATCCGTCACAGAAGGCCTTGGACTTGTGGCACCGGCTGCACTTCGCTCGCTGCTTATCGAGCGCCTGTTTGCCGTGCGTCGACATGAAGCTCGCCGGATGCGGCATCTCCGTGTTGTGGCACTTGATGCACTTGGCTTTCAGGTGGCAGGTCTGACAGCTCGAGAGGTTGCCCATACCATGTGTGACCTGCCAGTTCGGGCCGTGCGTGACCTGCCAGATACCCGACTTGAGGCGCTGGGTCTCCAGCTTGCCCACGTGGCAGTGATCGCACTTGGTGGCGACAGCCTGATCGTTGTGGCAGGCGACACACTCGTCCATCACTACGGTCCTCGGCCACCTTACACTGCCCGGGTGCGCGACCGAGGTGTGGCACGTGTCGCACTTGGTAGGCGAAGGTGCACAGGCTTCGTGCACGATGCGCAGACCCTTGTCCTCGATGGTTCCGGCGATGTCCTTGGTGTGGCACTTCGAGCACGATGCTCGGGATACTCGGACACCCGGCCCCCGTCGCTCTCGGCCTACGATCTGCCCAGGGTACATGACGAACAGCTCGTGCGCCTTCTGACGCGGGAGGCTCCAGAAGCCGTCATCGAGGTGGCAGTCGTAGCACCCGACCGCCGAATGGGCGGTCTTGCTCAGAGAGCCCTCCTGGACGCTGTGACACGATCCACAGACTACGGGCTGGGAACTCGCGGCGGCGCCCACAACAAGGAGACCGACGGCGAATAGCACGCCAGCCACGACCGTAGCGCCACGCGGCCTACGCTTCTTCCGCGTCGAGGCTCTCATTCGCTCCAGTCTCGTTGGACATCGCTCCCGCTCGGTCGGCGAGGGGCGCCGCATCAACAGGGGGTGGCCCATGTCGTGCCTGCCACCCCGACTTGCGCGACTCCCCATGCGAGAGTATGTGGCTTGTCGGCGCGGATCCGTGCCAGATCACATTCTCACCCAAGCTTGGCCATCGTAAGAGGCCGATGCGGTCTTTCCGTGGAGACAGAGCTCCATACGGGCTCCAGAGTCCCTAGCTGCGCCGATGGGCGCCAGCCCTCGAGCAAGTTGGACGACGGCTGTCTTGAAAGCCGGCTCCACGAGACCCGCCATCGAGGCTCTCTGACGCCACTCCGACGCTCCATTCGGGCGCACGAGGCCGACGCCGAGCAGAGTATATCACCCCAGGCCAGGGTGCGTTTGCGCCCGACAATCAACCGAACCCGATAGTGGCCGTGGTGTATCATCACAGTAATCCTGTGAAGCGAAAAGCGAGCCGTGAGCCCCTGGACCAGAGGTGGAGACGTTGTCCGACGCCCGAGACGCTGATACCAGCAGAACTCCTGCAGTGGTCTTGTCGGACGACACTCACGGCGATGCACCTGGCGTGGGCGTACGTCCCCGCAGTCTATGGACGGCCGTGCTGGCGCTCTCGATCATCGGAGTAGTCGCGTTGGTGCTCATAGCGACTCTCGCGAGACGCCCTTCGGACGGCGTGGACCTGGCGCCGCTCGATGAGCCGACTGCCACAGTGCTTGCTCACGCCGGTTCGTTCCCATCCGATCCCGAAGATGCTCTACGAAACCCCCGCGGTATCGCCTGGGATGGCGACAAGCTCTATGTGGCCGAAGCCGACGCGGGCAGAGTGCGCATCTTTGGCGGGGGTGGCGAACCGAGCGGCGAGGTAGTTCTCGCTCCGGCCACAGGCGCGGTCGCTTTCTACCCGGTTGACGTGGTGTTATTCGACGGAAGGCTGGTCATTGTCGATACCGCAGCACAGAGGGTAGTCATGGTGGCCGCCGGCGACCTAGAGACGTCGCCTACCGTGCTCGGATCCGCTGCTGCCACCGGCGCTCCGGTCACGCCCACCTCCGTCACCTCCTCGGGCGACGAGCTCTTCGTAGCGGACTCCTCGGACGGCACCATCAAGGTCTTCGACCGTGACCTGCGGCTTCGCAGGTCTCTAGGCAGAGACGTCGTGCCGAGCCTGGGCTTCGTTTCGGGGATGCGCGTGGTGGGCGGTAGTCTCTACGCGTCAGATTCGGGAGCAGGGCGCGTCGTGGTCATCGATACATCAACAGGTTCGTTTCTTCGAACTGTCGGTGAGCGCTACAGCCTCCCGCGCGGAGTGGATGTAGATCCCGACGGCAATCTGGTGTTCGTGGCTGACGTGTTCTCTCGGGCAGTTGAGGTCCTAGCTGAAGACGGTAGTCGTCTGGACCAGGTGGGCCCGGAGGGGCGCTCGCCCGGCGGAGGAGACCTCCAAGACACTCTAGCTCGACCTGAGGGTTTGGTCTGGGTGGCGGAGTCCCGGCGGTTGTACGTGACTGACGCGGGGAATGGCCAGGTAGTCGTGTACAACGTGACACGCGCGCCGGGCAAGTGACCGCTGTCACATTAGGTTGCCGAAAACAGGCCCTGACCTTCTGTTTCATGCCTCCGTGTTGTAGAATGACCCCGCGGGCCCGGCTTGCCCGGGCCCCGGAGCGCCACAGTGCCAACAGCGTGCCATCGCGAGTCTGCGGCCGAGCGGCGCCGATCGGGTTGGAGGGGCGTGAGAGCAAGGCTTTCGTGCCGTGAAGGCCATGCCGGGCGCGGGATGCGCCGCGGCAGTTCCGGACTCTCCGTTCTCCCACATGAGACCTACAGAACCTGCCTTCTCGCTGCACACGGAAAGGGCACAACCCTTGCTGTTCTGGAGGTGTACAACCAAGGGGTGTGGTTCGATCGGTTGGATCAGGGTGTGCGAGGACGGTCCATCCGCTTGGTTTTCATGGGTCTACCAGCGCAAAGACCTCAAGACGCATTCCGCAGAATCCGATACCAGAGCTGGGAGATGAGGAGCTAGAGACCGACTGATGCTCAGAGTCCCACCTATAGCCCGGCTCCGGCACACTGACAGGAGCGGACCGAGGCCATGGTCCGCTGCGCCTTCGCGCGCCCTCGATTGGGCGCGCTCGCACAAGCTGTTCTTGGCATCGGGGCTAATAGGTTTGGCGCTGGCAGTGGTCGTTGTCCTGGCCGTTGCGACGGCGCTCTCCTCAGGCGGGAGTCCCGGTCCGGCATCCGCAACATCGCCGGATGTGACGATCGACGTCTTCGGTCCCAAGGTGGCCAGCGTTGCCGCCGCAAGTCCGACCGAGGTGGACATCAGGTTCGACGAACGGGTGGACACGTCGACGGTCGATCCACGTGACTTCGCGATCCGGGGGCTGGCGATCAGGGGCGCAGCGATTCTGCCCGACGGGGCGACAGTCCGTCTCGTTGTGGATGAGCAGAAGCCGGGGTGGGCATACGTGGCGAGCTGCTCGGAGCGGTCCGTCGATGACCAGTTGGGCAACCCGAACCCCGGGTCGTCTGGCCACAGGTTCCCCGGGTTCGGTGCCACCGGTGGCGAGTTGGTGGTCGAGCATGGAACGGGAGCGGATCGTCCCACCCGCAACGTCGGAGTACGTCCGAGCAGCTTCACTGTGGCAGATCAGATTCGGCTGACCGCTGTTGGCGGGGATGTGACCGTCTACGGGATCGCCGTTCATGCGCTAACAACCGCAGACTCGCTCTTCAACGAAGTCGTCGAGTCAATGATCTTCGCCGAGAACGGCGACGGCGTCCTCACGCCGGACGCGCGAGATCCGCAGCTCTCTACGGCCCAGGCCTTCGTCGGTAACGAGTCGGGCGCCCCGGCCATCTTCGCACCCATGGAGTTCGTCATCCCGATGGGGCAGACGCGCGAGGTCTGGGTATCACTGCGTCTGGGCAACCTGGCGATCAGCGGACGCACGCTGGGAACCCGCATCGGCTACGGCGACATCAAGCTGGCTGCCGGCACCGTTCGGTCCTTCCCCGATCTCTACTCGGCCAATGCCGGGCGGACTCTCACGGTCGACCCGGCGGGTCCTGTGGTGTCGTTCGCGCGCCTTGTGGATCCGGTGACGATCGACGTTGTCTTCGATGACGTCCTGCATCCCGACACCATCGAACCCAGCGAGTTTAGGGTCAACGGCCAGCCCGTGGACGACATCAACCTGCAGCCCAACGGCACGACGGTTCGCCTGTCAGTGGCCGAGCCGATCCTGAACACCTCGTCGGTCACGGTGACGCGTCAGGGCCGCAAGCTACGCGATCTCGCCGGTAACGAGCCCATAGGGGATGCTCAGGTTTCCGCCCTCGGTCCTACGGCAAGTCCCCAGACGCGTGACATCACCCCGCCGTCTATCCCCACGGCGGCGACCGCTGCCACAGGTACGTCGCCACCGACCATAGCCACCATCTCGTGGACGGGTTCCACCGACGACGACGTTCGGGGTGTGGCCGGCTACCGGGTGTGGCGCTCGACGAGCGTCACCGGGACCTTCAGCTCGGTCGGCGCGACGGTGACGGCCACGTTCGTCGACATATCCGGCGTACCCGGCCAGATGTACTCGTACCGGGTCAGCGCCTACGACTACTCGGGTAACGAGTCCACGCTGTCGGCCCCGACCAACTCGATCGTCGCGACGTGGACGCAGGCGCCGCACGCTGCGTACGAACGGGGGAACCGCTGCGCGCTCTGCCACGTGCCGCACCAATCGGCCACCAGGGATGGGATCTTCCGGAAGGTGAGCGTACAAGTTGGCGAGCTGCCCATCTGCTACGACTGCCACGACGGCAGCGGCGCCGCAGATGTGAAGAGCTGGTTCACGTCGTCGACCGTCTATCCGAGCGGTCATGCGCTCGAAGGCAAGGTGGACAGCTCGGCCGTCGACCTCACCAACGCGTGCTCGGGTTGCCACGGAGCGCACAGGCCCACCAGTGAGCGGCCGAAGCTGTGGAAGGGCATTGTCAACGGCGCCACCGTTACAGGGAACAATCGCACGTGGTGCCTGGCGTGCCACAACGACGCTCACAGCTGGTATCCGAGCCCGGCGGCCTATCCGCAGCTGATCCGGAATCCCAGCAGGGACACCAGTGGCTATCCCACTGTCGGGACCTTCCCCGGGCGAAGCGCGTACACCAGCGGCGGCACGAACGCTCACTCCTCTGTGCAGGAAACCTCGGCCGCCAGCGAGCCTGGTGCCTGCCGCACGTGTCACTTCAACCATCGCGGGACCAGCCGCTACGACGCGCTCCGCTTCGCCTTGAGACCCTCGACCACCTACACCGTCGCCGCCGACCGCGCCAGCGGTGCGTACGCCCAGGCGTGCTTCAGATGCCACGACGGCACCTTCTGGGCGGGCAATGCCACCAACATCCTCCAGTTCGTCCAGCCGAAGGCAGCGGACTTGGGCGCGTACGCCGGGCATCGCATCAAGAGCGCCAGCCCGAGCCTGCCCGTGAACGCGCCGCTACCCTGCTACGACTGCCACAACCCGCACGGTTCTAGCCGAGGCAACAAGGATCTGCTGTCGGATGCTCTCGGTAAGAACCTGGACACGAGGGCCGGGGCGGCCAAGGTGAGACAGTTCTGCCTCACGTGCCACACATCGAGCGATCTGAAGGTGTGGGACAGCGAGAACGGGCCGAGCGGCGCCTTCGTCAACGTGACCACGACGATGACGATTTCGGGCCTGCGCCGGGACGGAGGCGCTGACGGCTCCGGGCCGGGCGGGCAGGGCAAGAACTGGCTGCTCCTGAAGGATGTGCTGGGTCACCACTCGGTGAACGACGCTGCGCGATCGTGCTACGACTGCCACGGCAACACGTATGCGGCCGGGAAGAACAACGTGCACGATCCGTCTCCGGGCGAGTCCGGGGGCGGGGCCTCGTGCATCCAGTGTCACGAAACGCTCTCGACTCTCACGACCTCGACCACCACGTACCATCACGTGATGTCGAGCGATCTGGCGAGCTCCCCGGTGATCGCGGATCCCAGCGGACTCGCCAAGAACGACTCGAGGCGCAACTGCCTCACATGTCACGTCGACCACGACTTCTTCCGCTCGGACCTGAATTCGTCCAACACGACAGGCCGGTCCCGGAACCTGCGTGCCAGCATCTCCACGACGCCCACGAAGACCAATCTGGCAACCTACCTCGACACCGACTTTGACGCCACGAACAGCGGTGCCTGCGTGAGCTGCCATCGCGTTCGCATCGCGAAGAACGAGACCAGCAGGGCGGTGGACGCTTCGTTCACGGCGCCCATGCCGAGAACCGGCTACGCGGTCTCCAGTCACAACTACATCGGGGTGAACTCCAGCTTCACCGCTGATGCTTCGAGATTCCGGCCCAACTGCGCGAAATGCCATAACGATCGCTTGCAGAGCCTGTATCAGACCGGAGCCGTGACGTATCAGACGCACGAATCCACTACGCAGGACCTGCTCTGGGACGTGCGCCAGTCCGGTCTGCCGAACGCGCCCAGGGAACGGTACTGCTGGCTCTGCCACTCGCGTGCGAGTGACGGCATCAGTCCCCGGAACGTCAGGGGCGGGACAGTGTACACGGCGCCAGCCACTGACGTGCACGGCGTTCAAACGATGCCTGCGCAAAGCCTCAACGTGCGTGCCGAGTTCGCCACGGCCAGCATCGTTTCCACGCACCCCGTTGGAGGCACGGTTCCGACGGTGCAGTGCGCGAACTGCCACAACCCGCACATCGCGGGCGAGAGCGACCGTAAGGTCCAGAATCCGCGGAACACCTCTACTGAGACTGTGGTCTTCAACACTGCGTGGTACTCGGGCGGTGCGACCGAGGCCAAGCGGAACCGCGACTTCTGCCTCGAGTGCCACACGAGCGCGGCGCCGCCGCAGGCTACGAACGACGGGGCATCCTACATCCCATACACGGTGCAACGCAGCTTGGTTCAGCCATTGAACCCCTCGCTGCGCTCAGACAACAAGTCGGCGTACACGTCGAAGAGCCACTTCAACACGACGCTCGAAGTTGCGCCCCTGGCTCGGGCGGTCAACAAGTCGTGCGTGGACTGCCACGACAGGCATGCATCGACCAAGCCGTCGCTGCTCGGCGTGCCCGACAGGGCGAATCCGGGCGATCTGCTCGGCACGCGCTACATCTATCGCGACACGGGCAACAAGTCAGCGATCACCGGCAATGACAACAGCGTGTGCGGAGCCTGCCACCAGGCGGCTGACTCGGCATGGGGGACCCAGGGGAGCCGTGACAACAGCGGATACCCTCTGACCGGCCGGTGGCCGGGCTGGGCCACAGCGGACACTTCGTATACCGCGGGCAAGACCGGGAACCCGCACAAGGCGCCCAACGTCATCTGGCCCGGGCGCGAGCCAGCTACCGGAGACGGCTCCAACTACCTCGCCGGCCAGTGTCGCAACTGCCACGACGTTCACGGCACTCCCAACACGTACGACCAGTTGCGAACGGACGCCATCAATGGAGCGGACACATACCGCTACTCCACCACCAGCGCCACATTCTGCTTCGTGTGCCATGACTCCGACGGGCCTGGCGCCGACAACATCAAGCAGCACTACCCCGCATCGATGGGTGGCACGGGCAGTGGCCTCTACGCCGGACACCTAACGACCTCCACAGGGACGCTGCCCAAGGGGTCGGCCCTTCCGTGCTACGACTGTCATGCGCCCCACGGCTCGGCGTCCGCCTACGGGTTGCTGCTGGTGGTGCAGACGAGTTCGTCCACGACGGTTGTGGTGGGGGACCAGGCCAACGAGATCCTGATGGCACCGGCTGATCAGGCCACGGCCGTCAACGTTCGCCGCTACTGCCTGACGTGTCACACAACCGAGGATGCCACCCCCAAGGGCTGGAACGGCAGCGCCATGGTCACGGTCACCGCGGGCGCGAAGGTGCGCGGGATCGATAGGGTGAACACCGCGTCCTGGTTGCGCCTGGCGGTTCTAACGGGCGGGCAAACCGATCATCGCGAGACCGGAACCTCGAACTGCTACGGCTGTCACACCCAGGTGCACTCTCCCGCGATACCCGAGCCCGGCAAGCCTGAGTGCTACACATCCGGCTGCCACGAGGTCTACAAGGCATCGATGGACGCCACCGGCACGAACCGGACGGGCGGCTACCACCACGTGATGGGTACGCCGAGCCAGCTCGGCGATATCGCGGGCGGCAAGGGATCGTACCCCACCAGCGTGAACGATATCTACTGCATAACTTGCCACGTGGACCATGACTACTTCGATCCCCTCTATCCCGAAGGCAGCAACCGGGCCGCCAACCTGCGGAAGTCGGTGAACCTGACCTCGGGTGCCGAGCGCACGAACACCGACTTCGGCGGAAGCCTGCCCGACGGCGGCATCTGCGTGTCGTGTCACTCGGTACGCTTGGTGAAGGACACGGCGAACCAGAAGTCGGACGGCACGACGTGGACACCTGCAGTGACGTCTGCTGTATATGACGAGTCGGCGCACGACTACAGCGTCCCGACGACCTTCTCGAACAACGAGGTCTCGGTGTTCTACGGGAACTGCTCGAAGTGCCACAACGACAGCGGCACCGAGCCGGGTGGGCAGCGCGCGTCGCGCAATCTGGCGGTCCACGTTTCCGAAGAGCGCAACATTCTCTCCGCGCTCGGGGCGGTCTCTATGACCGACCCCCTCGGCGCGCAGCACTGTCTGAGGTGCCACTCCACGCAGGCGGAGGCGGGCAAAGGCGCGTCAGGGAAGGACTGGTACGGCTCCCAGCCGAGCACGATGTCCGCAGCGGCCGAGGCTGTATACCGGTCGATAGCCAGGCCCGGCGGCTCATCGCATCCGATGACGCCAACGGCGTCGGGGTCCGTGCAGTGTGAGAGCTGTCATAACCCGCACATCGTGAGCCGTACCGCTACCGCTACCGATCCGGACAACAACTACTCGATGCCGGCTCAGTCGTACGCCACATTCAGCGGTCAGGTCGCCTACTGCATGAAGTGTCACGATGGCGCTCCGCCGACGTACAAACTGACCGCTTCGGAGTATGTGGCGTCCACCGTTACTATGACCGCCGGGTGGGCGAACAAGACCACCGACCAGGTGAGGAGCCACTGGTACTGGAGCGGTGCCGGCTCCAACGGCTCATTCCAGTCGGGGACCGTTACGTCCTGCCAGGCGTGCCACGACAAGCACGGCTCCAACGCCCCGGCGCTGCTGGGCAACTACGATCCGGTGAGCGGTGTGAACCGGATATCGGGTCCGAGCGGGATCGCGACGATCACCGCCAACGACAACCTGGTGTGCCGGCCGTGCCACCTTGCCGAAGGCCAGGGCTACAGCCAGTCCTCGCCGAGCCTGGCATCGATCGACTCGCAGGAGAGGATGCGCAACGCGTACGGCTACTTCTCGCCGGTGCCGTCATCGACGGTGACCGCCATGCGCTGGCCGGGTGAGGTGACTTGGAACACGTCGCCGCACTACTCGGCGCTGACCTACGGCGGGGTGCCAACGCGCGAATGCCGAGGCTGCCACAACGTGCACGGCACCAGCCAGGTCTACGATGAGACGAAGCTGGGCTACAGGCCGAAACAGCCTCCGTTCGCCAACGCCGACTACACGCAGTGCTTCGTCTGCCACGACGCGGACGGCCCGGGCGACACCAACGTCTCCTGGTACTATCCCGCGGCGGTGGGCGGAAGCTCTGTGTCACCTGGCGAGTACTGGGGTCACATGGTCAAGACGAACGACCCGAGCTCCACCATCGCGGCCGGGCAGCCCCTGCCCTGCTACGACTGCCACGCTACGCACGGTTCAAAGAACGGTAACAGCTACCTGATCAGCGACCAGCGGTGGGCGGGCATCGGCGACACGAAGTCCAGCGCGGTGGCGGCCCGCTCGTTCTGCCTGGGCTGCCACCTTACCTCCGACGGGTATGCATGGACGCCCGCCGGAGGGTATCAGCTGCTGGCGCCCTCGGACACATCGAATCTTTACGCTGGTATCCCTCGGTACCCAACCGCCGGGCGCTCGGCAACTTACCCCAACTCACTGAAGATCCCCGTGATCTCTCAGAGCGGTCATGCCAACGGTGATGCGGAGAGCTGCTCGCTCCCTAACTGCCACGGCAACGACTACTCGGCGACTATCTCGTACAACGTGCACAACCCGTCCCCGGGCATCTCGCAGGGCGGCAGGGCCTGCTACGGCTGCCACAACCGCTACATCCCGATGGAGGACAACCTGGGCGCCAAGACGGGCACGCAGGTCGTCGGCGGGGATCCCATCAACACCGATACCTACCACCACGTCCTGGGCGGGCTGTACTCCGCTGTGATGACCGACGGCGACATCGCCCTGGGGACCAGCTCGAACTACCCGACGAGCACAACCGAGATATTCTGCCTGTCGTGCCACACCGACCACAACTACTTCAACGGTCCCAACAGCGCGGGCAATCTGCGGGCGGACATCACCAACCCGAGCGGGGCGGCCACCGCTTCATCTGACTTCCTCGCGAGCGGCAACAACGGCATCTGCGTCTCGTGCCACAAGGCGGCTCTGGCCAAGGACAACGTCGCGCAGAAGTGGGACCAGGTATCCACAGCCACGCCGCGCATCGACGGACCGACGTACACGGTGTCCGCGCACAACTACGCCGTGCAGTCGTACTTCGACGTGCCCGCCAACGCCTTCGACGCCAACTGCGTGAAGTGCCACGACGACGGCATCGATCTCATGCAGGACTCGACGTACGTGTTCGGCATCCATCGCTCAGACGAGCGGAGGCTGCTGGCCGCTCTCGGGGTGACTCCGCTGTCCGAGAACCTCGAGGAGAAGCACTGCTTCAGGTGCCATTCCGAGCAGGGAGAGCTCACGGGCGGCAAGTCCCAGGCGGCCAAGGACTTCTACGGCGTTCAGAACATGACGACGGCGGCCGAGAAGGTCTACGAGGTCTTCACTCTGGGCGGGGCGTCCTCGTCTCGCCACCCAGTCTCGGCCACGGCGAGCGGCACCGTGGAGTGTGCGAACTGCCACAACGAGCACATAGTGGGCTCGGCCGAGGGCAGCAAGGTCACCGATCCCGACAACACCTACCTGCTCGCTACGTACGTGCTGCCAGATCGCACGCAGCCGGGCCAGTGGAGCAAGACGCAGTATTGCCTGCGCTGTCACGACGGAGCTCCGCCAACGTACGGGGTGGGCGCCGATCGCTACGTCCCTGCCACGGTCACGATCATCCCAGCCGAGCTCGCGCTCATGGATAAGTCGATCGACGCTACCCGCTCGCACATGTGGGCGCGAGGGGCGATCGGAAGTGACCAAGTTGTCACGTGCGTGGACTGCCACGACAAGCACGGCTCCAAGGCGCCGAGACTACTCGGTCTCTATGATGGTGCGAGCGGCACCAACAGGATCGTCGGGGCCAGCTACACTGCTACCATCACGGCCAACGACAACGAGGTCTGCCGAGGCTGCCACAACCTGGCGACACCCAACGCGAGTGCTTCGGTGACCGAGGCGCCCAACGCATACCCCACCGAGGGCACGTGGCCGGGCTTCGCCACCTGGCTGACTCCGTACTCCCCGTCGGCGCGCACAGGATCCTTCCACGCCACCCAGACAGCGATCTGGCCCGGCAAGTCCGCGCTCTATGCTGGCGGGGACTGCAAGAACTGCCACGACGTGCACGGGACCAAGAACACGTACGACATGCTGCGTACGGAGACATCGCAGGGCGTGCAGAGCACGTACGCGTTCACGCCAAAGGACTTCACATTCTGCTTCAACTGTCATGACGCGGACGGTCCTTCATCGAGGGATATCCGCAGGTACTACCCGCTCGCGAGCGGAGGCACCACCACCACTGCTCGCGCGGGCCACCAGATAAGGACGGCTGGCGGGGACCTCGATGTGGGCGATGGGCTACCATGCTACGCGTGCCACAACCCGCACGGGTCTGCGTCGGCGTATGGGCTCGCGGTAGATACGGGGCTGGGTGGCAGCGCGCGTATGCTCGGCGACGCTGCGGGCGAGATCGCGCTGGGGCCGTCAAGGACAGATCTCGACGTGAGGCGCTTCTGCTTCAGCTGCCACGTCACGAGCGGCGGACTCGGCTGGGACGGGTCGACCACCGTCACGGTTCCCGCCACCGCCTACATCCAGGGTTTGCCGAGGCTGGACAGCGTATGGCCGACAGATCTGCAACTCTCGAACATGAGCGGCCATACGATGATAGAGGGCGAGCAGGCGTGTGACGGATGTCATCCGTCGGACTCGAGCACGAACGTACACAACCCGTCGTCCGGCGGCGGGGACTTCGACCACCCGGACGCAACGCCCGCCGGCGCGGACTACGCGAGCAGTGTGGACGCCAGCGGGTGCGTCAACTCGGGCGCGGGCTGCCACGGCAGCGCCGGCTACGACATCATCGTCTACCACACCGAGGACAAGACGCTGTGCTTCGGCGGCGTATGCCACGCCCAGGACCAGCCGTCGCGTGCCGGTCGCAACGAATGCTACGAGTGCCACTCGGGCAACTACACTGGGGCGCCGCAGAGGGTACTCGTGAACGGCAACTGGCCCACCGGTCACTACCGGGCGGAGCCTACTCATACCGCGGATGTGACCAACGATACCAGCGCTTCAGTGACCATCCAGGGTGGTACAGCGAGCGCGACCTGTGCGAACTGCCACAACTGGGACGGTCCTACGCAGGATCGACTCTACTACCAGCACCAGGGCTTGCCCGCGCCGTATTTCGACACTACGTGTTCTGGCTGTCACAACGCGAACGTCGCCATCCAGTCGATCGTGACGAGCCAGGCCGCTTGGACCGGCAACCGGTGCGGAGCGTGCCATACCCTGGCTGTCCTTCCGTTGAACATCCAGCATCAGAGCACACTCACCAGCACGACCACGACGGCTGACGATAGCCCGTCAACGACGTGTGGCAACTCCGGGGCGAACTGCCACAACTCGGTTGATCTGCACGATCTCCACAAGAACGTGAGCTGCAGCGTGTCGGATGCGGGCGGTGCGTGCCACAATTACTCGATGCAGGCCAACAAGCCTAGCGCGAAGGGCTGCGGCACGGGCAGCGGTGGTTGCCACGCCACCTATTCGAACACGGGCCCCCACGGGACTGTTGTGGCGGCCAACGAAACGTCCCACGTGGCTGGCAGTGCTCAGGCGAACGACGCGACATACGCGTCGACCGCGTGCGCTCAGTGTCACTGGATGGAACTCGGCCGCGAGCACACGCAGACTGCGTCGGAGCTGCCGCCCAGCAAGGCTGACTACTGTCGCAGTTGCCACAACCGGCCCGATTCAGCCGCTGCGATAGTCAGCGACTGGGTAAGCGTCAACGACACCACGAGGTGCTCCGTTTGCCACAGCGTGGGCTCGATCCCCGCGCGCCACGCCGACGCCTCGCCCTCGGCGCACACGGTCGCCAACGCGGGCTGCAGCTACGCGGCGCCCAGCGGTTG
>CAZWGV010000033.1:0-2568 GCA_964633595.1 uncultured Coriobacteriaceae bacterium
ATCTTCCGCAACGCGCTGACCGTGACGGAGTTCTCGCCGACGAGCGTCTCGTTCATGCCGCTCGCCTCGCCGATGAAGTCCGACTCCAAGGCGCCGATCGTTGTGAGTATCAGCAGCGATGTGAGTGACGTTGAGGTCTGGGTCGACGGCACTCTTGTCGGGATGTGGGACCGCTGGGCCGACTACCAGGGCGGCCTGGTCTTCAGGGTTGACTGGAGCGCGTTCAGCGCAGGCTTCTATCCGGGGACCGCGCACACCGTCAAGGTGGTTGCAGACGGCTACACGGAGGAAACCGCCACGCAGGTGATCAGCCTGTACAGCGGCGCGAAGCCAACGTCCATCAACATGCCTGTGGTCCCGAGCAGCGCAGTTGCCGGCCGTGCGTTCACCACCAACGTGGTGTTCTCCGAGGCAGCCGCAGTTCCCACGACCATCTACGCGTACCAGCGCGTGGGCGGCCGTTGGATGCTGAGGAAGACCATGAACGTCACAACCGCATCGACCGGCGGCAAGTCGTTCCGCATGAGCCTGCCGTCAGCCGGACTATGGGCCATCAGGGCTCGCTACGGCGGTTCGATGCAGTACGCGGCGAGCATCTCCTCGTACAAGTACGTCAGAGTGCGGTAGAAACGCTCAGCGTGTGAGCTAGGCTCTCTTGAGGGCCTGACGGGGCGGGGTCGCGAAGACCCCGCCCCCTCTCTATGCTCGCAGGAGCGGCGACGGGGTGGTGCTAGAATGGAGTCGTGGCCGACTCGGACACCCCAACTGGCATCTCCGCCGCTCACGACCGCCTGAACGCGGTCTCGTGCGTCCTCTTCGACCTCGACGGCACGCTCATCGACACAGTGGCGCTGATCCTGTCCTCATTCCGCCACGCCACGCGGGCAGTGCTCGGCGAGGAGCTGCCCGATGAGGTGCTGCTCGCCAACGTGGGGATGCCGCTGGCGCAGCAGATGCGCGTGATGTCGCCGGAGCACGCCGACGAGTTGCTGAGGACGTACCGCGAACACAACTCGACGCATCACGACGACATGGTGCGCGAGTATCCCGGTACCGAGGAGGTCCTGGAGGAGCTGCTTGGGGCTGGGTACGTACTGGGTGTGGTGACTTCCAAGGGAACCGCTATGACGACCCGAGGACTTGAACGCTTCGGCCTCGGGCGGTACTTCTCTGCGGTTGTCACTGCGGACGATGTGGGCGCGCACAAGCCCGATCCGACTCCCGTGAACAGGGCTGCCGAGCTGCTGGGCCTTGTCGCAGAGAGCTGCGCCTACGTAGGAGACAGTCCGCACGACATGAGCTCCGCACTCGCCGCCGGCGCGATCGCGATAGCCGCACTCTGGGGAGCGTTCCCGCCCGAGCAGGTGCTGGCGCCGGGTCCCGATTTCGCGCTGAGCTCGATCCGAGAGCTGCCAGGACTGCTCGCCGGAGAGTCCGTCAAGCCCGTCGGCCGCCGCGGCCGCCGGACCAGCTAGGAGGGGCGATGTCTCGACGAGGCAAAGTCATCGTAGCGGTGATCGCGCTGTTGGTGATCGCGGCTGCGGTCGTCGCGGTGGCATTCGGCGCTGCGGCTGCCGTACCCAAGGTCGAGGTGGCCCAGGTTACCAAGGGCGACATCGCCGTCGTTGTCATGGCCTCGGGCAAGGTGGAGGCGGGCGCCAAGGTGGATGTGTACCCGCCGGCCGCCGGCACCCTCGCCAGCGTGAGCGTGAGGGATCAGCAGCAGGTGAAGGCTGGGCAGGTCCTCGCGAAGATGGACACACAACAGCTCGAGCTGGCGGTATCCCAGGCGGCAGCGGCGCGTGCGGCTGCGAAGTCTCAGCTCGCGGCGGTGGACAAGCAGCTGCCGAGTTCGGCGGACAAGAGCGCGGCCTCGGCCAACGTGGCGGCGTCCCAGTCTGCCTACAACGCGGCGGTGGACGCTCGCGAGGAGGCGGAGCAGGCGCTCGAGGATGCCCCAGAAGAGGCACCCGACGAGGTCACTGCCCCCCTGAAGTCAGCAGTCAGCCAGGCCAAGGTGGCCGAGAAGCAAGCGTATGCGGCTCTTCTGGCGGCCGAAGCGCAGCAGGCCAAGCTGGGCGTGGGCGTGTCCTCAGAGAGGGCAGCCGCCAAAGCCTCGCTGTCGCAGGCCGAGAAGGCGCTTGCGGCCGCGCGCGCCAACCTCGCGAAGGCCACCTTGAAGGCTCCCATCGAGGGCGTGGTGCTGTTCAACGCTCTCGGCGTGCCTGACGCTGGCGGAGAGACACCCAAGGCTCAGGCGGGCTCTGCGGTGGCGCCACAGACGGCCCCCTTCACCATCGTCCGAATGGACGCCTTGAGGTTCGTGGCTGAGATCGATGAGGCCGACATCTCACAGATCGATCCGGGGATGGCGGGCGTGGTGAGGCTCGACGCCCTGCCGGACGAAGCGATCGAGACCAGCGTCACTGAAGTCAGGCTGACGTCTCGTCTGACGGGTACCGGAGGCACGGTGTTCCCGGTGCATCTCGACCTTGCAGGGGCTGCGGAAGGGCTGCTCATGGGGATGAGGGGCGACGTGGAGATACGCGTGAGAGGCGTGTCCGACAC
>CAZWGV010000033.1:2668-6790 GCA_964633595.1 uncultured Coriobacteriaceae bacterium
GCAGGCTCTCGCCGAGACCCGCGAATGCGACGATATGCGCACGATCCTGGAAGCGCGCGACGTTCGCAAGGTCTACAAGCTGGAGTCCGTTGAGGTCCACGCGTTGTGCGGCGTGGACCTCAAGCTCTGCGAGGGGCAGATGCTCGCGATCATGGGGCCGTCGGGCTCGGGCAAGTCAACGCTCATGCACATCATCGGCCTCCTGGACCGCCCCACCGAGGGCAGTGTCGTTGTGGAGGGCGAGGACGTCTCCAACATGGCGCCCAACCAGCTGGCAGCGGTGCGCAACCGCCGGATCGGATTCGTCTTCCAGACTTTCAACCTGCTCGCGCGCGCGACCGCGGTGGCCAACGTGGAGTTGCCGCTGATCTATGCGGGGGTGTCGTCGCGGGAGCGGAACCGGCGTGCTCGTGCGGCCCTTCTGCGCGTGGAGCTCGGCGACCGTCTTGGGCACCTGCCGAACCAGCTCTCTGGCGGCCAGCAACAGCGAGTGGCGATCGCCCGAGCACTCGTGACGGAGCCGAGCATCGTCCTCGCCGACGAGCCCACCGGCAATCTCGACTCGCGCTCGGGTACCGAGGTGATGAGCATCCTGCAGGATCTCAACCGGCAAGGCACCACAGTGGTGGTGGTGACGCACGACGCCAACGTCGCCGACCACGCTGAGCGCATCGTGCAGATCAAAGACGGCCTGATCATCAGCGATGACATGGTCGCCGAACGCGTCATCGCCGAGCCGCCGCCCGCTGTGGAACTCAAGGGAGCCGCGGCCCTCAATGTCGAGCGGGATTCGGTGTCCGAGTGAGCTTCCTTGAGAGCTTCGGCATAGCGTTCCGCTCACTCGGTGCCAACAAAGTCAGAAGCGCTCTTACGATGCTGGGTGTGATCATCGGCGTGGCCGCCGTGATACTGCTGGTGGGGATAGGCACGGGAGTCCGCGACGAGGTGACCGGTCAGATCGAGGGGCTTGGCTCCAACCTGCTCTTCGTGTTCCCCGGAAACTTCGAGCAATCGCAAGGCGGGCCGGGCGGGGGATTTGGGATCGTGAAGCAGTTCGGCATGGAGGACGCTGATCTGCTGGAGCGGCGGTTGCGCGACGCCATCGTGGTTCCCGTGGTGCAGGCACCAGCCACACTGAAGGTGGGGAATCGCGAGTGGCGAGCGACGATAGCGGCGGGCACGGACCGTGGTGACGAGGTGTTCTCAGGCGACCTGGCCGACGGCCGTCACTACAACCGGGGCGAGTACGTGGCGGGCTCACGAGTTGCGATCATCGGGGCGAGGATCCGAGAGCAGCTATTCCGGAATCAGGATCCCATCGGCAAGGAGATGGACGTCAACGGGCAGCGCTTCTTGGTGATCGGGCACATGGAGGCCATCGGCGGGACGTTCGGCGGGGACCAGGACAGCCAGATCTACATGCCTGCCACCACCGCGCAGCGCCTCCTTGGTACCGACGACCTTAGCTCGATCATCATCAAGGCGCTGGATGCCGAGAGAGTGGAGGTGCTCAAGGGGCAGATCGAGCGGATCTTGCGCCCGCGGTTCGGCGACGAGTTCACCGTGTTCACACAGGAGCAGACGCTCGGCATACTCTCCGGATTGCTGGGCACGCTGACGTTCATGTTGGCGGGGATCGCAGGGATATCGCTGCTGGTAGGGGGCATCGGCATCATGAACATCATGCTGGTGTCGGTGTCCGAGCGCACGCGCGAGATCGGCATCCGCAAGGCGGTGGGCGCGCGCACGTACGACATCATGAGTCAGTTCGTGATCGAGGCGGTGGTGTTGTCGGCGTCGGGTGGTGTCGTGGGGATCCTGGTCGGGGCACTGGGCGCGCGCGGGCTCGAGAGGTGGGTGCCCGCAGAGATCACGGTCTGGGCAGTCTCGCTGGCGTTCGGATTTTCGGCTGCGGTGGGGATCTTCTTCGGCGTGTATCCGGCCTACAAGGCCAGCCGCCTCGATCCGATCGACGCGCTCCGCTACGAGTAGGGCGGGCGGCGCGAAGGCGGGCGGCGGGGAGGCTTGCGGTTGCGAGGGGCTGTGCGAGGAGCGGTGCGAGGGCGGGTGGCGCGAGAGCCCGCGGTCGCCGAGTGTCGCCCCCTACTGAAAGTCGCTGGGCTCGATACGCTCCAGGAAGTCCCGAAAGCGCTCCACCTCTTTCTCCTCCGAGATCTCCTCGGCGCCCTCGATGACCTCGGGGACGATGCCGGCCTCATCTAGCACCGCTTCGGCACAGAAGATCGGACATCGCGCGCGGACCGCCAGCGCGATCGAGTCGGAGGGACGGGCGTCAACTCGCACCTCACCCGCAGGGCCAGCCAGCACGAGCTCGGCGAAGAACGTGCCCTCCTCCAGCTTGGTCACCTCGATGCGGCTGAGCGTGTAGCCAACGCTCTCTACCAGGCGGAACAAGAGGTCGTGCGTCATGGGCCGAGGTGTCTCGACGCCCTGGAGCGCCAGGAAGATAGCCGTTGCCTCGTTCTGCCCTATCCAGATGGGTACGAGGCGACGATCGCTCTCGCCGGTGTCAGACTCGGTGGGCCGCAACACGATGACCGGCTGATTGGAGACCGAGTCCACGCTCATGCTCGCTATGCGGACCTCTATCACGAGTCTGTCAGCCCTTCCGGCCTCGGCTCTCTGGGCCTCTCCACACACAGAACGCCCGTTGGCGGCGCGGCTCCACTATCATACAGGGTACGGCACGGGCGACCCCGAGGGGGGGTAGCGTGGAGCGCTTCGACATACATACTTCCCGCCACGAGCAGATGGTTGACGTAACTGGGGAACTCACTGAGGCCGTGCGCCGCAGCGGCGTTCAGGAGGGCTTCGTGATCGCCTACTCGCCCCACACCACTGCGGGGCTCACTGTGAACGAGAACGCCGACCCGAACGTGGCCGAGGATATCCTGCAGCACCTGGGGCGTCTGGTACCGACAGACGCCGCCTGGAAGCATGTCGAGGGCAACGCCGAGGCGCACGTGAAGGCCAGCCTGATGGGTTCTAGCGTCACGGTCCCGATAGCCGCCGGACGTCTTGCGCTCGGCCGGTGGCAGGGCGTCTTCCTCTGCGAGTTCGACGGCCCCAGGGACCGGCGGCTGCTCGTGCGCGTGGTGAGTGCGTGAAGGTTGGGGTGCGGCGGCACCGCAGGGCTGTGCCGCGTATCGCGCTCGCTTGACGCTCCACGGGGCGTCGGGTATGTTGGCGTGGCGTTTCCGCCGCTCACAGGCGATGTGGGCCCGTAGCTCAGTCGGTTAGAGCGCACGGCTGATAACCGTGAGGTCGACCGTTCGAATCGGTCCGGGCCCACCATTCGACCCGGCTACGCCGTCGTCTCGACGTCCGGTCCTGCGCGGACACCGGCGGCAGTAGACTCGGGGCGTGCTTTCTCCCGCCAGTCGGAGCGAGATTCCTACCCGCGGACGATTGACCCGACCACCGCCGCCCCGATAACTTGGCGTCGTGCGCCCCTCGTGCGATGCGGCCAGGGGCGTGAGCAAGCGACAGCCTGCAAAGAGGGGGAGATGAGGGTCTTGCGCACCGAGGGACACACGATCACGCTCGAGCGACGCAGCGACGACCGGCGCGGCCGCAACGCCTTCCGTCTGACCGAGCGGCGCACTGGCTTCGACCGCCGACGCATGACCGCTGAGGGACTGCTCGGAGCCTGGGACAGGCTCATTCACACCTACAGGGGCGCGGATCTGGCGCTGATAGGCGTGCTTGTGGGCGCGAACATCCTGAACGTCCTCGACTTCGCGATGACCGTGCGTGCGCTGGGTGCCGGCGCCACCGAGGCCAACCCCATACTCGCCGAGCTGTTTGCCTGGAACGTCTGGGGCGCCGGGGCGTTCAAGCTCTCGGCAGTTCTCGGAGTGAGCGGCCTCGTGTGGCTTATGCGCCGCTACCGCAGGATCCTCGAGGTGTCCATCGTCATGCTGCTGATCTTCTCGGCGGTTGCCGCGTACCAGTTCGCCGGAGCGCTCTGGCTGCTCTAGCCCGGCACCAGCGCGGCGCACCCTCGCGGCGAACCCGCGGAGCGTCCGCGCAGAGCATGGTCGGCTTGCGGATGATCACCCGCCACATGCGGCGGAACCCCTCGTCGAATCCCTGCGCGTG
>CAZWGV010000033.1:6890-22826 GCA_964633595.1 uncultured Coriobacteriaceae bacterium
TGCGGATGATCACCCGCCACATGCGGCGGAACCCCTCGTCGAATCCCTGCGCGTGGATCCTCGGCCAGGCCATGTCGAATCTGCTCAGCCACGCTTCCAGTGTGCGGGCGTAGTGGGCACCCAAGAAGCGCTCATCGGATACCGTGAAACCTATTGGACCGGCTGGCTCGGCCACCACTCTTGGGCTCGGCAGGGTGCCGCCTGGGAAGATGTGCCGCTCCACGAAGTCAGGTCTACTCTGGTAGAGGCGCAGGCGTTCGTCGGGAACGATGATCGTCTGGAGCGCCGCCGCGCACGGGACTCGCCTCGTATCTTCCCCATAGCTCGGGTCTCGGTGCTCCAAGGGGAGCGCCCTTTGCACAGCTCAAACCCCAGGGGCCTGGTTGCTGTTGTTCATCCGATGTCCCATCATATGGGCGAGCCGTAGAATGTCGGGCTGCGTGTCGAGCTGGCCGTGGAGGTCCGCATGGCGGGCGTTTCCGAGAGCGTCGCCGGGGTTCTTGAGCCATACGTAGGGCGCGTAGCCGCCGACACATGCATCCGCGCCTCGGCCCTGTCGGTTGGCAAGGATCCCGGAACGCTCGACGCCTCGGACTGCGAGGTGCTCGCGTCAAGCGTCAGGCGCATGCTCGGCCCGATGATGACCAACACGGCGATGCTGACGCTGCTGCGGGAGATCAGGCGGGTGTGCTCGTGAACGGGCGTGCCGTCCGCGGATCGACGTGGTTGGCCGCCTCCGGCGGGGTCCTCCTCGCCATCGTCATCTTCGCGTTCGGGCGCTTCACCATTGGTGGCGAGAGGATTGCGCTACTCGTCTCGGACTTCGGGACGGCGACCTTGGGGCTGGCAGCCGCGGGGACCATCGGTACCGTTGCTGTCTCGCTCGGCGTCGGTGAGCGGAGGGGGCGGATCTGGCTGCTCATAGGCGTCGGTGTGGGGGCGTGGGCCTTGGGCGAAGTGGCCTGGTCGTATATCGAAGCCATACTGGGCAGCGATCCCTATCCGAGTGCAGCAGACGCCTTCTATCTCTTCGGATACTTGCCGCTGGCGATCGGGATACTGATGGGCGGCCTGTCGTACCGGAGCTTGATGGACGTTCGCCCGGCCGCGATCGTAGCGGTTGCAGTCGCGACACTCGCATCGTTGGGGGTGTACTTTGCCATCCTGGAGCCCTATATACTCGCGGCGGACGATCTCACGCCACTCACTAGGGCCGTCTCCGTCTTCTACCCGCTCGGCGACATACTGTTCGTGCTGTCCCCGGCCGTCTTCGTAGTGGCGCTGATCGGGAGGCTGGGTGGAGGTCGGCTCGCATGGCCGTGGTGGGCTGTGGTCCTCGGGGCGGTCATCGCGGCGTTGAGCGACACCGCCTTCTCCTATTTCGACTGGCGCGGAGTGTACGAGACCGGGAACATCGTGGACCTAGGCTGGCTGCTGATGTACGTTGCCTTCGCGACAGGCGCACTCCTCGAGCGGGACGTCATGACCGCTGATCTCGCGAGCGCCGACCGGCCTGGCCGACCGGCCTAGCCGCCCAGCAGCGTCACGCGCACCTCGTGCTCTCGGCCGTCCTCGGTGAGCGGTACACGGGGATGAGCCAGGGTGCCGCCGTCCAACTCCACCCGTTCCACGCCCCTGTTCACGCCGCGGGGGTTCGAGACTGTGATGTCCCACCTGGTGGAACCGCTCCGGTAGGTGATCGCATACTCGCTCCACGTCTTGGGAACGCAGGGGTCGATGATGAGGAAGCGGTGCTCGCCCTCGGCCACCACCTGCAACCCCAGCAAGTGGTTCACGGCCACGCGGTAGTACCACGAGGCCGAGCCGGTGTACCAGGTCCAGCCGCCGCGGCCAACGTGGGGCGGCACAGCATACACATCCGCCGCGAGGACGTAGGGCTCCACCCGGTATCGCCTCGCGCCCTCCGGAGTTGCAGCATGGTTGATGGGGTTGATGAGGTCGAGCAGAGCAAGAGCTTCGTCGCCGTCCCCTTTCAGCAGGTAGGCTAGCGCCACCCATACGGCGGCGTGGGTGTACTGCCCCCCGTTCTCCCTGACGCCTGGCACGTAGCCCTTGATGTACCCGGGATCGTTCGGGGTCTTGTCGAATGGCGGGGCCAGGAGCTTCACGAGTCCGTCATCCCACCGGACCAGGTTCTCCTCGACGGATTCGAGCGCTCTCAGCGCTCGCGCGGGATCACCACCGCCTGAGATCACGGCCCAGGCCTGCGCTATCGCGTCGATCTTGCACTCGTCAGACTGCTTGCTGCCGAGCGGGGTTCCGTCGTCGAAGAACGCCCGCCGGTACCACGAGCCATCCCACGCTTCCCGCTCGACGGTGGCCACAAGGTCCGTCGCCCACGCGCGGTAGCCGTCGCCCCGATCTCTCTCCCCGCGCAAGTCGCAGACATCGGCGAAGCGGCGCAAGACGACGTCCAGGAACCAAGCCAGCCAGACGCTCTCCCCGCTCCCCTTGTGGCCGACCCGGTTCATGCCGTCGTTCCAGTCGCCTCCGCCGATGAGGGGAAGGCCGTGGGCGCCGGTGGGCCTGCCCGACTCGAGCGCTGTCACGCAGTGTCCGTAGACATCGTCGGAGCGCTCGGATGGTGACGGCTGCAGGTAGAGATCCTCGTGTTCCTCATCGAGTTGCGGTGCCGCTACGTACGCGGTGATCTCGTCCAGCACAGACGCGTCCCCGGTGGTGCGCAGGTACTCGGCCACCACGAGTGGAAGCCAATGCCGGTCGTCGGAGATCTTGGTTCGGACCCCGCGCCCAGAGTAGGGCTGCCACCAGTGCATCACGTCGCCCTGCTCGAACTGACGGCTCGCCGCCTCGACGATCTGCTCTCTCACGAGGTCCGGTCGGACCAGGAGCATCGCCATGACGTCCTGGAGCTGGTCGCGGAAGCCGAACGCACCCGATGACTGATAGGTTGCGGTGCGTCCCCATATCCGGCACGACAGCACCTGATAGAGAAGTCGCCGATTCACCAGCTCATCCAGCGCCGGGTCGGGTGTCGACACCTGTATGGTGCCGAGGATGTCCGCCCAGCTCTGGCGCACTTCGGCCAGAGCGGCCTCGATGGTGCCAGGTTGGCGGTACCGCGCAACGAGCCGCCGAGCCTCCGCCAGGTTCTCGGTCTGGCCGAGAAGGAAGCTGGCCTCAGCGGACTCCCCGGGGCCTATGTCGATCTTGACCTGCACCGCGCCGCAGTTGTCGTGGAACCGCCCCGACTGCCCACCCAGCGCCTTGCGCTTCATGGCCGCCGGGAAGCTCGGAGCGCCGTTCCTCCCCACGAACTCGGTACGGCTGCAGGTGTAGGACTCCACCTCGCAGTCGCACGCAAGGAAGGCGGGGCGGCCCGGGAAGTCCTCGTTGTAGTGGTTGTGGGCTGTGAGCATTCGCGCTTCGGGGTCGTACCAGGTAACAACGAGCTGCTGCGCCCTGCTCCTCGATGAGCCGAGCACCCACTCCACGTGGTGTGTGATGGAGAGCCTGCGTCGTCTGTCGGACAGGTTCGTGAGCCTGACGCGCGCCACCCGAACGGGATCCTCGGCGGAGACGAACCACACGACCTCCTGCCTGACACTGTGGCTTGTGTGCTCGAAGACGCTGTAGCCCTGGCCGTGCCGTATCACGTAGGGTTGCCCGTCGCGGGCGGGCATGGGCGTCGGACTCCAGACCTCGCCGGTCTCCTCGTCACGGATGTAGAGCGTCTCTCCGGAGCCGTCGGTCACGGGGTCGTTGTTCCAGGTGGTGATGCGGTTCTCGTGACTGTTCTTGGCCCACGTGCAGCCGATGCCGGCCTCGGACACCATGGTGCCGAACTGCGGCCTGGCCATGACGTTGATCCATGGAGCCGGCGTCACACCGTCTCCCTCGAGGACAATGACGTATTCGCCTGTCTCGGGGTCGAAGCCCCCGTGACCGTTGTCTCCTTCGAGCTTCGGGCGCTCGAAGGGTGGCTGCTGCCAGTCTTGGGGCTCCAGCGTCGGCACGAGGCGATCGGGCAGCTCCGGCCGCTCGCCGCGCTGGTTCAACTGCAGCGCGATGGGCCCGGCGTCGCCCTCGAGCGTGGCCCTCGCCACGGTGAGGAGCAGGTTCATCGCGTCGGGGTGCATCTGGTCCGCTCGCCGGATGAACACGCCGCCCGGCTTGTCCATAAGCTGCAGCGCGTGTCCCGTTCGGACAAGCAAGTGCAGACGCTGGTCAAGCTCGTCCGCGTATCCGGTTGGCTTCGTGTTGAGGATGACCAGGTCGGCCACGAGGCCCGAGTGCCTCCAGTACTGATGTGCGAGCAGGGCCTGCCTGACAAGGGGCGTGTCCTCCAGGCGCTCGATGCGGACGAGCAGTATCGGCAGGTCGCCCGAGATGCCCAGAGGCCACAGCCCCGAAAGGGGCAGCCCGTTCTCCACTGGTGTCTTGACCTTCAGAGGGGAGTGGGGGTCGGTCAGCAGCAGCCGGGAGGCCAGCCGCTGATAGGTGACCGCTTCCTCGGCGGATATGCCTAGGTCACGCAGCTCGATTTGCGCCGCCGTCCAGGCGAGGTCTGCCGCGCGCTGCGCCGCGCGTATGTCACTGTACTTCTCGGCGAGCTTGACCGCGGACTCCCGCTCTTCGGCCACTCCTGTGCAGAACACGGCCCGCACGGTCTCGCTCGCCGGCACGCGCACGGTGAGGCGGAGCGAGCATATGGGGTCGAGAACCGCACCCACCCTTCCTGTGAGAGGCCGGGCCGGGGTCTGGAGCGCAGCGGGGCGGGCGATCTCACCGAGACGCCCGAGGAACGCTTCGCGGTCCGTCTCGTAGCTCCACTCGCAGGCCTCGGTGGTCTCGCATGCGAGCACGTGCAGCCCCCAGTGTGTTGGCTCGTCCGCCGAGCGCGGTCTGCGAGTGAAGAGCAGTGCCCGGAGTTCGGGCAGCACCTCAGTGCCCACGAAGAGGTTTGAGAACACCTTGTGTGTCTGGTCGGCTGCCTGCGAGGCCAGCGCCACTTCGAAGTAGGTTGTGAGCTCGATGGTTGCCGCCTCGCGCCCATGGTTGGTGACCGTGACCCGGCGGATCTCAACGTCGTCTTCGGGCGAGACGAGGACCTCGGTGTGCGTGTCGAGATTGCCGTCGGAGCGGCGGAACTCGGCGCGGTCAGCCGAGAAGGTGACGTGGTAGTCGTCCGCCGGCTTCCCGGTGGGCTGGTGTGCCGCAGACCACACGTCGCCAGTCTCGAGGTGTCGCACGTAGATGAACGAGCCCCAGCAGTCCCTCGTGATGTCCTCGCGGTAGCGCGAGATCGCCACATCCCCCCACCTGCTGTAGCCGCCTCCCGCATTGGTGACCATCACGGAGTAGTGACCGTTCGAGAGGAAGTGGGTTGCGGGTGTGGGTGTATTGGCGAGCGGGTATGCGCGCGTCATCGGGGGCGGAAGCTCGCGTACCGAGCGGACGAAGAGCACCTCCTCGACGTGCGGGTGGGCGAGTTCCACGTGACGGGGTACGCGCTCCTGGAGGAGCAGCTCGGCCGAGCGGATCACAGGGTCGGAGTGGAAGCGATGCTGCATGGGGTCTTCGGTGACCGCGTTCGCGAGAGCGATGAAGCTCATTCCCTGGTGGTGGGCGAAGTAGGCTCGGACGATCGCTCGCTCCGAGCCGGCGGGAACTCTACCCGGCGTGTAGTCGATCGCTTCGTAGTAGCCGAAGCGGCCTTCCGCGCGGCGCTCCGAGAGCGCGTCGAGGTTGGCGAGAACGGCGCCCGGATCCACCGGGAGAGCCAGGACGGCCGCGTACGGCGCAACCACAACGTCCTCCGAGAGACCCCGCTTCAAGCCGAGGCCGGGGACACCGAATGCCTGGTACTGATATGTGAGATCGACGTCCTTGGCGTTGAACGCCGACTCCGAAACCCCCCACGGGACACCTCGCTGTCGACCGTACTGGATCTGACGCCGCACCACGGACTGGTACGTGAGGTCGAGTACGGTATCGGGCCAGCTCTTCATCACCAGGAGGGGCATCAGGTACTCGAACATCGAGGCGCTCCAGGAGATCAGCGCCCTCCCGCCCTCCGTGGCGGTCAACAGCCGTCCCAAGCGGAACCAATGCTCCTGGGGGACATCACCCTTGGCTATGGCGACGAAGCTAGCCAGGCGGCACTCGGATGCGAGCATGTCGTAGAAGGAGCCATCCAGGCGGCCCTCGGCCGTATTGAAGCCGATCGAGAACAGCAATCGGCTGCGATCGAAGAGCACTCGGAAGTCGGTGTGCTCCCACATCTCACGCGCGATGTCCGCCTGCAAGCGCAGACGCGCGAGCAGTGTCTCGCAGTCGCTGCGTCCCGAGCGGATGCCCTCCGCCACCCGCTGTGCCCATTCAGCGGCGGCTCGCTGCTCTTCGGGTGTGTCGCCAAGGGGCGACTGGGCTATCGAGTCGAGGGTCCTGAGTGTGCCCTCGAGGCCCTCGGCCAGGCCCACCAAACTGGGCACGTGGTCGAGGATGGGACCCAGGGCCGCAGCCGTCTCGGTAGAGCGCAGGGATACGGGGATCTCCTCGACGTACCGTGCCCATCGCGCGAAGGTCTGTATGTCGTCAAGAGGCTCTCTCACCCGGGAGACCGTGTCCGTGATGGCGCGCGTCACTCTGTCGGCGGCCCCCGGGTTGGCTCCCGGCGCGGCTGACAGTTCGACGAGGGCCGACAGCAGTGGCTCCGTGGACTCGGCCAGACCGCGCAGCAGCGCGCTCCAGCCGCCGAGTCCTCTGGGCGGCTCCTCCAGGGACGCTCGGCGCAGAAGCCCATCCAGCGCTGTTCGGAGTTCGCTGAATCCGGGGAACTCCCCAAGCCGGTCGCGATCGGCGTTCAGGTCGGCCAGCGCCATCCTCGCGGTGTCTTCCACTCCATCGAGCACCTGATCCCCGATGAGAGGGCGCTCAGAGTACTCGAGCAGCCCAACACGCAGGGCTACCAGGTGCCCAGCGAGGTTGCCGCTGTCCACAGTGGATACATAGCCGGGCCGTAGTGGCTGTAGCGTCAAGGTGTCGTACCAGTTATAGAAGTGGCCCCTGAAACGCTCCATTCCGACCATCGTGGTCAATGTGAGCGACACTCGGTCTACGAGCCCGGATAGGCTCACGTAGCCCAGGTCCGCGGCGGACAGGTAGGTCAGCAGCTGAAGACCCATGTTAGTGGGCGAAGTGCGATGGGCCACCTCGTCCTTCGGGTCTTCTTGGTAGTTGTCCGGCGCCAGCCAGTGGCCCTCAGCGGTAACGAAAGTCTCGAAGAAGCGCCAGGTCTTGCGCGCGATGCGCCTAACGTGGAGGCGGTGGGCCTCGGTCATCGGCGGTCTTGCCGCAGAGATCGGCCGCGAGACCAGCCAGGCTAGGAAGGGGGCTCCTGCCCACGCGAGTGCCAGCGGCACTGTTAGCGCTGCTCGGGGAATGGACGGAACGGCCCCGGGCAGCAGCAGCATTACCCCCAGGATGGACGAGGGCCACATGGCGCGCACGAAAGCGACGAGGGTTCCCTTGAGGGTCGCTTCCACATCCGCGGCCGTTTCCCATTCCAGCGTCAGCCTCCGGGAGATCCGCGCGCGGTACGTTGCGCGCAGGATGGCGTCCCCCATCAGCCACGCCTGATGCGGCAGCGTCACCAGCGTTAGCCAACCCCTGTTCAGCCCCCGCGTGAAGTCGTCTCGAGCGGAAGCGAAGGACACCCCGAGCCCCACTCCCTTGGGGCGCACCAGGAGCGCGCTCGCGAGCTCGATCAGGGCCGGGAACAGCACGATGAGCGGGAGGACCAAGGTCCACAGGGGTGCCGCACCGGGGACAACCGCCCAACCCAGCGCGACGAGGACCATCAGGCTCGGCGCGAAGAGCGAGCGCCTGAGATTGTCGGCGACCTTCCACCGGTGCAGGAGGGTAAGCGGGTTCGTCTCGACACCGCTGGCGCTGGGAGTGCGCGGCAGGAGCCACGACGCTGTCTGCCAGTCCCCCCTGACCCATCGGTGGAGGCGTGCGGACTGCGAGAGGTAGCTGGACGGGTACGCATCGAGCACCTCGATGTCAGAGACCAGCCCCGTGCGGAGCAGGCAGCCTTCGAGGAGATCGTGCGAGAGGAGCAGGCCCTCAGGGAATCGCTCCTGCAGCACGGCGTTGTAAACGTCTATCTCGTAGATGCCCTTGCCCGTGAAGCTGCCTTCGCCGAAGACGTCCTGGTAGGTGTCGGAAACAGCCCCCGCATAGGGGTCCATCCCTGTGACCCCGGAGTGGAGACGAGCGTAGGATGACCTGTTCGCGGCCGGCAGCGACATCCCGACTCGGGGTTGTATCAAGCCGTACCCGCGGCCGACCCTGCGCTGCCTCGGGTTGTACTGGGCCCGATTCAGCGGATGGGCGATGGTGCTGATGAGCTTCCGAGCCCCGTCACGCGGGAGCACTGTGTCAGCGTCGAGTGTCAGGATGAAAGCAGCGTCCCGAACGAACTCGGTGTCGCCGAGCTGGTGGGTGAAGGTCGTGTCCGCCGAGCCCCGAATGACACGGCTGAGCTCGGCCAGCGCCCCTCTCTTTCGCTCCCACCCCATCCAGCGGTTCTCGGTGCGGGAGAAAGACCTGCCTCTCACGAACAGGTGGAACGGCGCGAAGCCGTACTCAGCGGCGTAGCGCTCATTGAGCTCTCTGACTGCGAGCGTTGCCGCAGATATGAGTTCCTGATCGCCCTCGGCATGCTCAGTGGACGAGCCCTTGAGGTCGCCGAGCAGCGCAAAGTGGACGTTGCGATCCACGTTGGCCAGGAATGCGACCTCCATGTTGTCGAAGACCGACTGCGTGGCCTCAACCGAGGACATCAGCGCGGGCACGACAACCAGGGTCTTGTTGGCTGCTGCGACCGGCTTGCCATGATCGAGTTTTGGGAGCGGCCGAGGGGGCCAGATGCTCGCGGCGACGCGCGTCACCGTGCTCATCGCCAACTCGCTCAGCGGCACGGCCCCTGCTGCCATGAGCGCCACTACCGCCCAGACCTCCACGCCCAATGCGCGCGCGAAGAGGGCAAGTGCGAGCTCGGCAAAGAGCGTGAGGGCTCCCAACGAACCCCAGTAGAGCGGACCCCGGTGGCGGAGCGGCCCCCTATACCACGCCTCACGCAGATGCCTCTGATAGCGCACCGCCTTCTCGAACGGGTACCTTCCGGCGGATATCAGGTGGTATCCGACGTGGCCCTTCAGGCCGTCAGTTGCGTCTCTGGACATAGCGTCGAGGGAGGTGCTTATGAGGGCCTCGGCCAGCTCGATCTCGGAAAGGGGACAGCGCTTGGCCATGGACTCGAGCGCATGCCTGTACCGGTCCCTGCTGCGGAATCCCATTCGGCCGTAGACGTCAGCGGGATCCTCGCGGAGTATCTGCTCGACTAAGCTGGTCCGCTCGAAGAACGTCTTCCAGTCGAAGGCCTCGAGGAAGCGGATGCTGGTGATCGCGTTTGCGATGGAAACCTGGTTTGCGGCCTGCTCCTGCTGCAGCTCCAGAGCTAGTGCTTCCAGGACGATGCCCGAAGCGGCCAGACGCTCCCCGATCCACTCGTTGACCGTTTCCAGGCCGGCGATCTCGCCCTGGACGCGCTGGGCCAGTCTCACCATGAACACCGCATCGACTGCGGGGCGCTCGGCGTCCAGGCCTTCCAGCAGTCGCAGCAGCGCGGCCTCGTCCTCCAGGGCGCTCTGTTCCAGCAGACGGTTCGCCCAGTCATCGGCCGCATACTCGTCTTCCTGGGCTTGCACCACGCGCGCGGCCAGACGGCGGAGGTTCTCGACGAGCACGATGCGCAGCATGATCGGGATAGCCCAAACCTCTCCGATCGACAACGGAGAGACGTCCTGGATGCCGTCGATGAACCGGAGCAGGTAGTCCTCGTCGAAGCGGGCGTCGGTGTGCGATGTGAGTGCGACAACCGCTTCGAAAACCCTCGGATGGTCGAGGAACGCTCCAGACGTGAGCCTGGGCAGCTCGACGCCGTAGTCGCCAGGCAAGTCCTCTTGGACGGTTCGGACTTGATCCTCGATCAGGTAGTAGTTGTCCAGCAGCCACTCGGAAGCCGGGGAGATCGCGCGCTGCTCTCGGGCCGCAGTGGCCAGTACGCCGTTGTACGCGGCCAGGTCCGTGCCGGCCTGCCGTACCATTCCGATGAGAGGAGTCGCTCGGCCGGGCTCAGATGTCCACTCCTGGGACGCCGCAATGCTCGAAGCAAGTGCAGCCAGGCGCTCGGGGCCAAGGATCTCGGCTCGCAGCGGTCTTGCGTCGACGAACGCCCTGGCGTGCGGAGGAGCGTCTGCGGAGTGCGGGTCCTCACTGGGCCTGCGAGCGGTCATCGCCCCCCCGTCGATCGATCCGCCCGAACCGGCACTTGCCGTCAGGCTGATTTGGCCAGCCGCTTGCTCAGACTGGCGCGGCTTCATTCTGACACGTATGCGATACCCGTTGCGGCGGCACAAAGGCAGGGCGTTTGAGCCGAGCATACCCGCCGGGGTATACTCGGCATCTCGGACAGACAACGGGCCGCCAAGAGAGGACCCGAGAGAGCCGAGGGGTGTGCGTTGAAGAGTTCAAGGGTGTTGATATGGGCGGCAGTGGCGGTAGCTATCGGGGCCGTCGCCTTTGCCGTTAGCCGCAGTGCGGCTCCGCCGAGCGGTGCCGTAGACAACGATGCTCTCCGGCGGTCCGTAGAGAACGGCGCACGCCTGGTTGACGTTCGGACGGTCGAGGAGTTCGAGCTGGGGCATATCCCGGGCGCCGAGAACGTGCCCGTAGATGAGCTTGCGCAGGTTGCCGCGGGATGGGGCAGGGACCAGGCCATCGTCGTCTACTGTGCAACCGGCGCGAGGTCCATGAATGCTGCCCAATGGCTGACGGGCAACGGCTTCACGAGCGTCTACGATCTGACCGCTGGGATCGTGCAGTGGGACGGCGATCTCGAGCGCGGCACCGGCACGGTCTCCAAGGCGACCGTAGAGACCAACGGGATGCCGACGGTCCTGGAGTTCTCATCTGACGGTTGAGCTACCTGCATCGAGATGAAGCCTGTGGTCGACAGGCTCCGTGAGGAGTACAAGGGCAGAGTCGACATCCGCGTACTGAACGTAAGTACTGACAGAGTCGCCGGCGAGCAGGCCGACGCATTCGGGATCCGCGCCGTGCCCACGTTCGTCTTCGCAGGCGCTGATGGGACAGAGCGGGATCGCTGGCTGGGAGGCATGACCGAGGAGCAGTTCCGCGATCGACTGGATGCGCTACTGCGCTAGGCGGCCGGGGTATATCTAACTATGAAGGCCGAAAGCCGGTCGGAACGGACGGCAGAGGTCTCGGGAGCGTTGAGCGAGGTGGCTGCACCTGATTCAGCGCAGAAGCGACAACCATAGACCGGGATGGCAGATAAAGGGTTCTGGCGAGCGCCGGTTGTTGATCGGTTGAAGAAACTGTCAGGTTCGGTTCACAGTCCGCACGTGCAGGTTCCTGTTCCGTTCGGCGTAGGCGCCAGAAGCCCGGGCATAAGCTCCTGGGTTCGGCTTGAGTGAAGCCGAGAGGGAAGGCCTCTCTCTCGGCCAAGACCTCACCACAAACACCCCCGCAGGGGAGCCTCGAGCGGTGCGAAGGCCGTCCCGGTCGCTTTGTTTTCGAGGAAGCTCGCGGGTGGTCGCAAGTGGCCTTCCTGCAACTAGCGGTGCTGCGTGGAACCACAGGTAGACCATGCTATACTGCCGTAGCGCGGGGACGTAGCTCAGTTGGGAGAGCGCGGGCTTTGCAAGCCTGAGGTCGTGGGTTCGAGCCCCATCGTCTCCACCAGATCGATCATCGAGGCCGCCGCGCGATAGCTGGCGGCCTCGTCGCCAAGTCAGCCAGGCGGCGATAGCGGGGGGTGAGCGGAGCGGTGGACTCGGCTCTGCTAAAGAGCGCGGTGACCGACTTCGCAACTCTCGCGGTCGCCGCTCTCATGGTCCTACTGGCCGCCCTCGTGCTGATCGGTCTCGCCAACGCCTTCTACGTCGTGGCTCTCACCCTGAGGTCGCGCGCCTCGCGACTCGATGATGATCAGCAGCACAACAGACCGCCAACTGGCTTCATCTCCGGCTATGCCTACCTGCACCTTCTTGCCGATGTACTCATGGTTGTCGTCGGAATAGAGCTGCTCGAGACGCTCGTCGCGTTCCTCGACAGAGAGGACTCCGAGGCGTATCTGGCCGGTGCCATCGGTGCCGCTCTAGTGGCGCTAGCCAGGCGCATCATCGTCTTCTTCGACCCCGAGGCGGCAGAGGTGCGGACCGGGGAGATGTATGCGTATGCCGCCCTAGTCGCTGCCCTCGCCGCAGCCTACGCGGCCATCCGGTACGGTGGCTGAGCCTCCGGCACCCGAAGCCCGTCCTTCTCCTGGAGAGGTCGCGGAGCACGTGCTCTCCGAGCTCGCGGCCAGCGCTGACCAAGACAACGTTGCCGGCATGGTCAGGTACGGCATCAGCCCATCCGGCACCCTCGGCGTGCCGATGCCAGTGGTCCGGCGTCTCGCGCGCAAGGCCGTACGTGACCTGCGGCCCGATCCGGGCGCTAGGTTGGGCGCTTAGGCAGATCAGGAAGCGGAGCGTTGGGTTGAACGGGGAGGCGCTCCGGGTAGCTGAGCTTCTCGCCGCCAGCGACTCACGTGGGGCAGCATGGGTAGGCCGTCGCGCGATGAAGGAACTGAAGAGCGCTCCCGTCCGAGAGCGGCTCGGTCTGGACTGAGGGGGGTCGGACCCCGCGGAAGCCGTGGCGCGGGGCAGGGGGCATCGCGTAGCATGGCGGGTCGTGGAAGAACAAGTCGGCATCCGCACATGGGTCGCGGTCGCAATTGCGCTGCTCCTCTGGGCCGCCGCTTTCGCGGGCATACGCGCGGGCCTCGCCGCCTATCCGGGGTTCGCGTCCTACTCCCCCGGTCAACTGGCGCTCTTCCGCTTCCTTGCGGCCTCGCTCACGCTCGGCGCCTTTTCGCTGGTGAGGCGAGTGAGAAAGCCTCACCGCCGGGACTTACGCGAGATACTGCTGGCCGGCCTCCTCGGCATCACCTTCTATCACCTGGCGCTGAACTACGGCGAAGTGAAGGTCTCGGCTGGGGCTGCCAGCCTGCTGATCTCCGCCGGGCCCATCTTCACCGCTTTGCTTGCGGTGATGCTGCTCCATGAGCGACTGAACACCTGGGGCTGGGCGGGCATCATCGTCGCCTTCTCGGGGGTGGCGCTGATCACCTTTGGCGAGGGCGAGGGATTCGGGTTCGAGCCGCGTACCGTTCTTGTTCTGTTGGCAGCCATGTCCACGGCGGGATACTTCATAGTCTCCAAGAGGCCGCTCCGTCGCTACGACGCATTCGAGTTCACTGCCTGGGCGGTCTGGTTGGGCACGGCTCCGATGCTCGTGTTCTTGCCTGGACTTCTGAGGGTGGTGCCAAACGCCGCCCCCGAGGCCACCGCCGCCGCGCTATTCCTGGGAGTGTTCCCTGGGGCAGTGTCGTACTTGCTGTGGTCGTACGCCCTGGCCAGGATGCCCGCATCCCGCCTGGCGAGCTTCCTGTACCTGCAGCCTGCCAACGCTATCGTCATAGCCTGGATATGGATCGGCGAGGTGCCGAGTCTGCTCACGCTCCTGGGCGGAACGGTCGCGTTCGCGGGAGTGGTGCTCGTGAACACGAGGGGTCGTCCAACGACCGAGGCGGCCTAAGATGATCGAAGTGGTTGTGGCCGACTCGGCAAGGCGGCTTGAGCAGGCACATTCGTTGTTCGAGGAGTATGCGGAGTGGCTGGGCCTCAGTCTGGACTTCCAGGGCTTCGACGGCGAACTCATCACGCTTCCCGGGGAGTACGCGCCGCCGCGAGGCAGGCTGCTCCTCGCGCTGGTGGACGGCTTGCCGGCGGGATGCGTGGGGGTGCGGCCTCTGGACCGCACGGCGTGTGAGATGAAGCGGCTGTGGGTGAGGCCGAGCCATCAGGGAGAGGGGATCGGGAGGATACTCGTCGACGCCGTGATGGCCGAGGCCCGAGCCGCAGGCTACACACGTATGTTCCTGGACACTCTGCCCGATCGTATGGGGGCGGCCGTGGCTCTCTATCGGTCCGTGTGGTTTAGCGAAGTGCGCCCGTACAACGACAGTCCTCTGGAGGAGATTGCGTACATGGCGGCTGACCTGTAGCGATGTCGCTCTCGGACGCTGCAAGTGCCGGTGTCCGAGCCCTCGCGGTGCGACGCCAGGGTCTGCTCGTGGATCAATGGAGCACTCGGAATCCCGTCAGCCCCTCGGGTGGCTCGTCCGTGGCTCGAACGCTGGTCACCATTGCTCTCGACGGTCCCCTGGCGCACCATGCCACCGCCTCGTCTACCGGCCCCGCCGCTCCCTCGAAGACGGCCTCCACGCTGCCGTCGGGCAGGTTTCGAACCCAGCCCGCCAGCCTCATCGACTCGGCCATCCGGGCCGTCTCGGCGCGGAAGAAGACGCCCTGCACGAGGCCGATCACCACCACGTGCTTGCGCACCACTGTGCTCAAGACACCCTCCTTCCGACCGCTGACCGAAGGGTACATACCCGAGGTCGGGCGGCGAGGTCGGGCGGCGAGGTCGGGCAATGCGCGGGAGGTGGGTGCATGGCGCGCGTCCTCATCGGGACGAGCGGCTACAGCTATCCGCACTGGCGAGGGGTGCTCTACCCATCGGGCCTGTCGCGGGCGCGGTGGCTGGAGGCATATGCGACGCGCTTTCCCATCGTTGAGCTGAACGTGACCTTCTATCGTCTGCCCGAGCAGAGGGCATGGTCCGCGTGGCGGACGGGCACGCCGGCCGGATTCCGGTTCGCGATCAAGGGCTGGAGGGCTATCACGCACTATCGGCGATTGAGGGAGTGTGAGGCACTCCTGTCGAGGTTGGCCGAGGGGATGGGGATGCTGAAGGAGAAGGCCGAGGTCGTCCTTTGGCAACTGCCGCCGACGCTGAGATGCGACCGTATGCTGCTGGAGGGGTTCTGCGACGAGCTCTCGCGTCGTATGGCCTCCGTTCACCATGCGTTCGAGTTCCGGCACGGATCGTGGTTCTCGGAGGAGATCTCTGTCCTGCTCGCGGAGCGTAGCTACGCCATCTGCGTCGCGCACTCGCCAGCGCAGCCGCCGCGCGAGAGCACCGCCACCGACTTCGTCTATCTGAGGCTGCACCAGGGGGAGGAGGGTCCAAATGGGGCCTATGGCGAGCGGGAACTCCAGAGCTGGGCCGAGCGCATCCACTCATGGTCCGAGAAGGGCTGCGATGTGTATGCGTTCTTCAACAACGACTTCGGGGGCTGGGCGGTTCGAAACGCCGAGACGCTGATGGGGCTTGTAGCGGCATGTGCGCCGACTGCCTGCGCGGACTCGGCAAGCTCGATCGAGGAGGATGTTCGGCATGAGCTGGATGAGCAGTAGCGGGCGGACTGTCCGCCTGGAGCGCGGGGACATCACGAAGGTGCGGGCAGACGCTGTGGTCAACGCTGCGAACTCGCAACTCGCTGTTGGGGGAGGCGTTTGCGGCGCCATCCATCGGGCGGGAGGGCCCACGATCGCCGCCGAGTGCGCGGCATACGTTCGCGAGCACAGGCCGGTGCCGACAGGTGATGCTGCCCTGACGGGCGCGGGGCAGTTGAAGGCCCGTCTTGTTGTACACGCGGTCGGTCCGGTCTGGCGCGGCGGAGGGCAGGGGGAGGCCGAAGCGCTGACCAGCGCCTACAAGCGGAGCGTCCAACTGGCCGACGAAGCGGGCGCCATGAGCGTAGCCTTCCCCTCCATCTCAACGGGCATCTACGGCTACCCTGTGGCCGCTGCGGCCCCCGTGGCCCTGAAGGCGGTGGCTGCTGCGCTGGAGAGGGCTGAGCACGTTGGGGATGTCAGCTTCGTGTTGTTCGACGAAACCACTCACGCGACC
>CAZWGV010000034.1:0-22036 GCA_964633595.1 uncultured Coriobacteriaceae bacterium
CGGCCATGGACCACTCGCTCTGAGCGTGACGAGTGCGGTATCCTTTGTTGCGTGATTAGGGATTCCTCCTGGTGGCGGTGGCTGTGGCCGAGATAGATCCCCTCCTCAAGCACATGGCCGAGCGCGGAAGCTCGGACCTCCACATCAAAGTGGGCAGTCCCCCGGCGGTGCGCCTCAACGGCAGACTGCACGTGCTCTCCGAGCTGCCTGCCCTGGGTCCTGACCAGACACGCGCCTTGGCCATGGGCATGATGGATGACCGGCAGCGGCTCACGTTCGAGAACCACCGAGAGGTGGATTTCGCCTACTCCGTGGCGGGGACCGGCCGCTTCAGGGTCAATGTCTTTCATCAGCGCGGCAGTGTGGGTATCACCATGCGCCGAGTGGCGAGTGAGCTGGCGTCGATCGAGGAGCTAGGGTTGCCTTCGGTCATCAGACAGCTGGCCGACGAGCCGCGCGGGCTAGTGCTGGTGACCGGCACAGCGGGTTCGGGCAAGACCACGACGCTGGCCGCGATGATCGATCACATCAACAGCTCTCGTTCGGGCCATATCGTGACGATCGAGGACCCGATCGAGGTGCTGCACCACGACAAGAACTGCATCGTCAACCAGCGAGAGATAGGCATAGACACCGACAGCTATGCCGATGCTCTGCGCCATGTGGTGCGACAAGATCCGGATATCATCCTGATCGGCGAGATGCGCGACCACGAGACTGTGTCCGCTGCGCTCACGGCCGCAGAGATCGGCAACCTCGTCCTCTCCACTCTTCACACCATCGATGCCACCGAAACCGTGAACCGCATCATCGACTTCTTCCCGCCCTACCAGCAGAAGCAGGTGCGTCTGATGATGGCGGCCACACTCAAGGGCATAGTCTCCTTGCGTCTGATCCCCTCCATACAGGGCGGCCTCGTGCCGGCTGTCGAGATCATGGTGACTACTGGGACCATCCGCGAGTACATCACCGACCCCGAGCAGACGTTCAAGATCCGCGACGCCATGAATGAGGGCGAGTACTACGGCATGCAGACGTTCGACCAGAGCCTCCTGCGGCTCTACCAGGAGCGCCAGATAACCCTGGATGATGCGATGGCGATGGCCGCTAATGCCCACGACTTCAAGATCAAGGTCCGCCAGCTCGGCATTACCCCCCAGCAGGCGGCGGAGAGCGGCATCTACTAACTCCCAACTGCACGGGTTCGAACTCAAGCAGCTGACGATGTTCCGGGGGAGCGGGCGTATCCTCACCCGCTTCAGCGACGTTAACCCGAGTGGAGACAGCGCGGCGATCAGATGGACGAAAGAGGGATAGATAAGCTGGTAGGCCGAGCGATCCGAGGAGACGCCGGAGCTTTCGGGGCGCTCTACGATGTGTACGTGGATCGCGTATATGGCTACGTGCGATCGAGGATCGGGGACGGCCAGGATGCCGAGGACGTCACCGGGACGATATTCATCAAGCTCTTTGAAGCCATAGGCGGGTACGACAGGCGTGGTATCCCTTTCGGAGCATGGGTCTTCCGGGTGTCTCGCAACTGTGTGGTGGACTGGGCAAGACAGCAAAAGCGCATAGCCGAGCCGGTGGACCCGGCGCATGCGGGTGAAGATACGTGGGTTCCCGGAGTGGATGTGGAGGTGTTGCGCAGGGCTGAAGCCGGTAGGGTCCGCGAATGCGTTGGAAGGCTCGGCGCGGATCAGGCCGCAGTGCTCACGGCCCGTTTCCTGTTCGGTCTGAGCGTCAGAGAGACCGCAGAGGCGATGGGTCGCACCGAGGGCGCCGTGAAGGCTCTGCAACACAGGGCCGTGCGCAACATGATGAGGATGCTGGCGGAGGAAGATATCGATGAGTGACAGAGAGGACCGCGCGAGGGCCTTGGCCAACTCCGATGGCCTGGAGAAGGATGTAGAGGCGTGTCTCCGCCGTGCTGTGGAGGCCGGGATGCCCATCCAGTCCAAGACGCGGCTTCGCGAACGCGTACTAGCTTCCGTGACTTGTGCCCGAGAGGCCTTCCGGCCGCGTCGCGCCTTCATTCGTGCTGCCATCGCGTTCACCGTGCTCGCCGCGGGGTTGACGGGTGTTGCCACCGCCTCGGCCATGTCCCTCCCCGGGGATCCCCTGTACGAGCTGAAGCGTGCGGTTGAGGAGGCAAGACTTGCTGCGCTCCCTGAAGGCCCTGCCAGGCAGGCCGCGCTGCGCAGCCAGGCCCATCGTCGCGAGAAGGAGCTGGAGAAGCTGATGCGTCGCGGCGCCGAGCCCGAGCAGCTCCTCGAGGCTCGAAACGAACTCCAAGAAGCCGTGAGAGCGGTCGGAACTGCGGGAGTGGGATCGAGCATCACGAGCAGCACACCGTCAGGTGTCGCACCTGCTCTGGGGACGAAGCCTGCACAGCCGCCCGGTCAGAAGAGAGCTCAGGAGGCTAGAGAGTCGAGCGTGCCGCCCCGCTCGGATCGGGCGTCCGGCAAGCCTGCCAGTACGAACGGCGCGCCCGTGCGAGGAGGTGCTCCGGCCAAGCCGTCGGCGAGGACACCCACTTCACAGGATGCCCCGGCGCAAGACCCCGATCCACGCTCTGGTGGATCGGAGCTCCCTGGCGAAGGGAACCCAGTGACTCGGATAGCGCCAAAGGGCGACGAGAGCGCCGAGTAGCACGCGAAGGGCCTCGGAAACGTAACCACAACCTGGTCTGGATCGTTTCTCCTCTTGGGTGGAGGAAGCCGTTTGCTGTCCGCCCTGCCGTCAGACCAGCGCCAGTTCACACTCGGCGCTCTGGGGTTCCTGCCGGGCCGGACCCGAACGAGGGGCGAGGAGGCCACTCATCGTTCGGGCGGCTCCGTGTAGGTACTGGAAGGCCGCCGAGAGGCGGCCTTCCGAATGATGTAGGCAAGGGCCAGGGCGCCCACGAGTGCGCCCAGTGTGTCGACTCCCCAGTCGACTACATCGGGGGTACGACCCGGCACGAACGCCTGGTGTACCTCGTCTGTGACGGCGTAGAGAGATGCGACCAGGGTGGAAGCCTGGACGTCTTTGAGGCCGGGCCGATGCTTCCCGATCGCCCACAGTAGCAGTGATCCCAGGATCGCATACTCCACAGCGTGGGCTAGTGGGCCGAAGCGCCCAGGCACGGCGGATCCGGGAACCGACGAGAGCGCGAAGATGACGGCCATCCAGAGGGCAGTCGCCGTCCAACGCACTACGCCGCCGACCACTCCATTGAGCAGCACCGCAGTGCACTCCCCGTCTCGAGGCGTAGGGAGGACCGTCTTCGCGTCGGTCTCTCGCCCTGCTGGTCGCCGCAGTCTAGCATGCGGCATACCTGCCACAGCGCAAGACCCGTTTGACGCCGGGGCCATGGCGTGAGAGCTTGCGTTCCGGCCAGCATCCCATCCGTTGGAGCGATCTGGGGAGGAGGAGCAGGTGCGCAGGAGCGCCTCGCTGTTGGCGGTTGTCGCATCCGCAGCATGTTTCGGCACGCTGGCCGTCCTGGCCGAGCTCGCATATCGCTCTGGAGCCCGCCCGCTACCCCTTCTCGCATGGAGGTTCGCGCTGGCAGCTGTCCTCATGGGGAGCCTTCTTGCGTTCCGCTCGCCCGCAGCCCTGCGCGTTAGCGGGCGCGACCTGATCCGCTTCGCGGTCCTTGCCACTATTGGCTACGGGGCGGCCTCAATGTGCTTCTTCTTCGCCCTCCAGCGCCTGCCCGCATCGGTGGTGGCGGTGCTGTTGTACACGTTCCCGGCCATGGTCGCTCTCGCAAGCGCGGGGTTGCTCGGCGAGCGCCTCGGTCTCTCGGCGATAGCGGGGGTGGCGGTCACCTTCGCAGGCTGCGTGCTCGTGCTGGATCCGCTCTCGGGCGAGTGGAGGGCGGACGGGCTGGGCGTGCTTCTCGGGTTGGGTGCGGCGGCGGGCTACGCGGCGTTCAGCGTTCTCTCCGGGCGCTGGCTGCCCGGGAAGTCGCGCCTCGTCATGATGACCTACATGTTCGCCACCTCGGCGATCCTGGTCTCGTTCGTCGCACTTGCGGCGGGGGAGTCGCTGTCACCGGAGGGATGGACGTTGCGGCTATGGGCGCTACTCCTCGCGATCGTGGCCGTACCGACGTTCGCCGCGATGTTGCTCTACCTGGGAGGAATTCGCGGACTGGGTGCGCAACAGGCCGCGGTCGTGTCAACCTTCGAGCCTGTCTTCACGATCGCGCTGGCTGCTGCCTTGCTGGGTGAGCGGCTCACCAAGGCTCAGGCGGTTGGAGCGGTGCTGGTCCTCGTTGGCGTGCTCTCAGCGGAACTGGGCAGGCGGCGAGTGACCGAGATCCCGTCGGTGTGATCACTGCGTTTCGAACCAGAGCAGGAACACAGCAGCGTTTCGAAGTACCCATCCGAAGAAGACCACAGAGCTCTGTCCTCCGAATGCCCACGCGACAAGTCGCAGGGCGGCTCGTCTTTGACCACTCAGAGCTCCGACGAGTCCTGAGTATGTGAGCAGTGCCGATGCGCCGAACGCGACTATGCTCAGCGGGACGGAGAAGCTGGCGACGTAGGGGAGCAACCCTGCGCCCCACGCGCCGGCTATCATCTCGCGACGCCCAGGGCCGCTGCGAGTGAGCGCCAGCATGATGCCAAGGCGCACCAGCGCCCACATCAGCGTAGCTGCGGCACCGAGCAGGGCGGGCGTGGCCAGGCCGCTCGATCTCACCTCCAATGCGGCGCCGAGCGCCGTTCCTAGCAGGAGTGCCATCAGCCCGAGCGCGCCAAGAGCGCGAATATCGGCGCGAGGCGTGCCCGCGATGGCGTCGGCGGGGTTTCGCAGGTAGCGGATGAACAGGAGTGGGATTGAGGAGCGCTTACCGTGTCCCGTGGGTGCGGATGAGGGCGCTGTCGAGAGAAAGCCCAGTGCTCGCCTCCACCAGGCGAAGACCGACAGGAGGAAGGCGCTGAGGCCAGTGGGCCTGCTGGAGCCGTCCCTGCGTGTGAACCGTGGTACCATCTGATTGATTGTAGACGGGTTCGGACTCGCTGGTCACGGTAGGTGTTTCGCGGTGCCGGAGTGGCCTTCGGGGAGCGGCCCGACTTTCGCTTGAGTGCTCGCGGATCGTCGGTGCGATGTGCCGTCGCGAGTGCGGAGAGTAGGACCCGTTGCGCTCGGATCGCTTCATCTTCTTCCTCAAGACGATGCTTTGGTCCTTGGGCCTGCTGTTCCTCGGGTTCATGGCGGCAGGCCTGTACCTCTATCGAATATCGCTCACCTTGCCGCAACTCGGATCGGACCCAACTGCGGTCGAAGCTGCCCGTACCTCTGTCATCTACGCGGGCGACGGCTCTGTGCTGGCCGAATGGCACGGAGAGCAGGACCGGAAGGTCGTCGACTACGAGGTCATGCCGCGCTACCTGCTGGATGCGGTGGTTGCCATTGAGGACGAGAGGTTCTACGAGCATCACGGAGTGGACATCCAAGCCATCGCCCGTGCGCTCAGGGTGAACGCTGAGCAGAAAGAGTACGCGCAGGGTGGCAGTACGATAACTCAGCAGCTTGTGAAGATGCTGTTCACTGAGGGTGACCGCACGTTCACACGCAAGCTCCGGGAGGCATTGCTGGCATTCCAGGTCGAGTACAGGACAGACAAGGAAGCCGTTCTGGAGTCGTACCTGAACCTGGTCTACCTCGGCAACGGCCGATATGGGGTGGAGAGCGCGTCCCAGGCCTACTTCCGGAAATCGGTGGGCGATCTGTCTCTCGCCGAGTCGGCGCTGCTTGCGGGCGTCATCCGGGCGCCCTCGACCTACTCACCCGCTGAAGATCCCGGAGCGGCTGTGGCGCGGCGCGATCTCGTCATTAGGAAGATGCGCGAACAGGGGTTCATCTCCACAGAAGAGGAGCGAAGAGCGCTCGCGACTACTCACACCATCGCTCCCGCAAGTAGGGGTGTGGCTGTGGCCCCGTACTTCGTCGAGCACGTGAAGCAGGACCTCATCCGCAAACTTGGAGCCGACAGAGTGTTCACGGGCGGGCTGCGGGTGTACACGACTCTCGACCGCAAGCTGCAAGCCGAGGCCGAGCGCGCAGTTCGCGCACACCTGGGCAGGGCAGATGATCCTGACGTGGCTGTGGTATCTCTCGACTACCGTACTGGGCGGGTGCTGGCGATGGTGGGGGGACGTGACTTTCGCGCCAACCAGTTCAACCTGGCTGCGCAGGGGCGAAGGCAACCAGGGTCGGCTTTCAAGCCGTTCGTTCTTGTCACCGCCTTGCAGAAGGGTATCGGACCCGACACCGTCTACGCGGCCACGCCCTACACGACTCCAGTCAAGGACGGTACTTGGAGCGTGCAGAACTACGAGAATGACAAGACCTCCGGATCGATGACGCTGCGGGCCGCCACGAACTGGTCGGTGAACGCGGTCTACGCGAGGCTCATCATGGAAGTCGGTTCCGATCAGGTGGTTCACACAGCGGAGAGGATGGGGATCACGAGCCCTCTCGAGTCGAACCCCGCTATTGCCCTCGGCGGCCTGAAGCACGGTGTGTCGCCACTCGAGATGGCATCCGCGTACGGCACGATAGCGCACGGCGGGATGCATCTGCCGCCGATCGCCGTCGACCGGGTCGAGAACGACACCGGGGAGGTCGTGCTCGAGCCCGAGGCAGCATCTGAGCGCGCGGTGTCGCAGGATGTCGCGGTGAAGACTGCCCTCATGCTCCACGATGTGGTTGAACACGGTACCGGTACTGCGGCCCGCATTCCTGGAGTCTGGACGGCTGGCAAGACCGGGACGACGCAGTCCTATCGCGACGCGTGGTTCGTTGGCTTCGCAGGCGACCTGTGCACGTCTGTCTGGGTGGGCTTCCGGGAAGCGCAAGTCGACATGACCTCTGTTCGCGGCATCAAGGTGAGCGGGGGCAGTTTTCCCGCGCGCATATGGCGCACGTACACGGAGCGAGCGCTGGAGCACGAGAACTCCCCGGTGACCGAACCCAGCGAATCCAAGCGCACCACCACGGAAGGGACTGTGGTCACCTTGTGTTCCGACACGCTGGTGCTTGCGAACAAGCGGTGCCCTCAGCCGATAGATCTCTACCTGGAGTCGGCGCTGGTTCCCACGGGCGTCTGCCCGCGGCACTAGGGGGGGCGACACTTGGATCACTACGAAGTCCTACAGGTACGCCGGGACGCCGAGCCGGAGGTCATTGAGAAGGCCTACAAGGCGCTCAGCATGAAGTACCATCCAGACCGGGCAGCGCCGACTGAGCGCCAGGGTGCCACCCGCCGGATGCAACGCATCAATGTGGCGTATGGGGTGCTCCGAGATTCGCGCAGTCGGGCTCTCTACGACGCTGGCCTTCGTGATCTCAGCGACGACGCGAGCGCCTGGGAGCAGTTCCTCGACCGCGGTCTGGTGGGCCTGTTCTGGGACTGGTACGCGCGGCGCGCCTGACGACCTAGGCCAGACCCTCCATGCGCCTTTGTACTGCGCGCAGGATAGCGGGGTACGACACGGAGCCGTCGTGAACTGGATTCCCGTCTATCACGGTGACCGGGTACAAGAGGCCCTGTTGCTCGATGCGCGTCAGGAGCTCCGAGTGAGCCTCCTTAACGTCCTGTCTGCGGACGTCGTGGTAGTCGATCGAGGCGGAGTCGCCGAAGCACTGGGCCAGCTCGGCGCGGATGATCGCGGTGATCTCCTCCGGAGACCAGCTCGGACCTCAACCGCCGATGAAGCAAGACGCTGGCGTCGGCATATCGAATACATGAACGTTGACCATGACCGCCGGGATCCTCTCGTCACACGCCCAACTGAACAGCCCCGCCGGGGCAAGCTCGTACGCAAACGGCGCAGCCAGCGCAGGCATCCTGGTCAATAGTGTATCCATTGGCTCCCGGATATGCGCCTCCCGGGACGGGCAGTATCGCACCCTTCGGGCAAGAGCGAACCGCCGGACATGAGGGTGAGCGGTCGCAGCGTTCTCGATCGATAGTTACCTGGAGCATCTTCCCCGCCTTCGGACGGAACACGTCTGTCGTTGATTATACCCATAGGGGTATCACGCGCGCAAGGAGGAAGAGCCGATGTACTCTGCTAGAATGTCCGACGGGCGCCGACTGTCAAGGCGAACGGAGTCCACTGGGTGGCGAAGGCTCGCGTGCGGAAGACGATCAGCCGAAAGCTCCTGGCCGTCATGCTGGCTGCCGGCGTCGGCATCGGTGTCGCCTTTCCCTTGATAGCCCAGGTCTTTGTCACGCCGAAGAGCGCAGCGAGCTGGGCGACGTTCTGGGTTCTGTGCATCGCGGCGGGTGTCGCGCTCGGCGTTCTCTGCTACGTCGTCGCCCGAAAGACCTCGGAGGGCCTTCTTTTGACGATACTCGCTGACGCGGGTGCGGTCCTTGGCGTGGAGTTCCAGAGCGTGCGAGGCATTGAGAACACCGCGGATGAACTCGAGAATGTCTTCGCGCGGGCGAACGACATCGGGGTCCGCTCGATGCAGGTGGCCACTCGGGTTCGCAGTATCAGCACGAGCGTGCTGACGGCGACTGAGGATCAGGCGTCGGGTTCGGCCGAGCAGGCCGCCGCAGTGACCCAGACATCAGCGACGCTAGAGGAGCTCGCGCAGACCTCCCGCCAGATCGCCGAGAACTCGGAGGCCGTTGTGCGAATCGCAGAGCGCACGCTGGCCAGCGCCGAGGAGGGCATGACGGCTGTCCAGGATACCTCCGCCGGGATCGACGAGATCAAGGAGACCAGCCAGGCTGCGTCCGATCGTATTCTCGCGCTCGGAGAGCGCAGCCAAGAGATCGGGCGCGTGCTGGAGATCATCGATGAGATCGCCGAGCAGACGAAGATCCTCGCTCTTAACGCCGCGATCGAGGCTGCAAGGGCGGGCGAGGCAGGCAAAGGCTTTGCCGTAGTTGCCGAGGAGATTCGCAAACTCGCGGAGTCGGTGACGGACTCCACGCAGGAGATCGGTAGGGTGGTGAGGGAGATCCAGGCGTCCGCTTCCTCGCTCGTCATGTCTACGGAACGAACGGCGAAGAAGGTGGACGAGGGCAAGGAGTTGGCTCACAGGACGGCGGAGGCTCTCGATCGGATCGTCAACCAGGTCGAGGAGACCACGGATGCCGCCAAGCAGATATCCATCGCCACACAGCAGCAGCGGACAGCGTCTGACCAGGTAGTGGTCTCGATGAAGGAAGTCGCTCAGGTGAGCAGGCAGGCGGCCGAGACATCGCGGAAGATCTCAGAGGCCATCACGGAACTCGATCGCCTTACCGAGTCGCTACCCGGGAGGTAGGGTGGTCGAGTGAGCAGGGTGACCGAGCGCCTGGCCGCAGCGGGATTGGCGTTGCCGGAAGCTCCGAGCACCCTGGGCGCATACTGCCCGGCGTCGCGAGCGGCGGGACTTGTGTTCACAGCCGGTCAGCTGCCCATCGAGGCGGGTGCGCTTGTCAGTTCGGGGCTGGTAGGGGGCGAGGTCACTCTGGACACTGCGCGGTCCTGTGCTGAGAGAGCGGCATTGAACGCCCTAGCAGCGGCATCCGGAGTGTGCGATCTGGACTCCGTTGAGTCGGTGGTGCGACTCACTGTGTACGTAGCGTCGGCCCCCGGCTTCACAGAGCAGCCCAAGGTAGCGGACGCCGCGAGCGAAGTGCTCACTGCCGCATTCGGCAAGGATGCGGGCAGGCACTCTCGCGAGGCGGTAGGCGTCGCAGTCCTGCCTCTGGGCGCCCCTGTGGAGCTCTCGCTAGTTCTGAGTGTAGGGTGAACGGCCGGATCATGTGTGGGTGGCCATTGTGCAGCGCACAAGCCCCCATGAGCCGCTGCGCCTCGGGCAGGATAGGGGGCTGCTGCGGCGAAGTAATAAAAAGCCGTGCAGCAGCCCGCAGGTTTGTTGCCCTGCCTCGAGCGGTTCAGATATCTTTACCGGGAGTGCGGGTCTGCATGTGACCTGCTTCACGTTCCCAACGTAGGCGCTTGTCGTGACAAGGAGCAGATGAGAATGCCGAAGATCTCCATCGCAGGGTTCAAGGACCCCGTTCGGCGACCGCGATACATCCTATGGACGGGCGCTCTGGTCATCCTCGCGGGCGTGTTCCTCGTGGTCGCTCTAGGGGCGAGCTCCACCCGCTGGTTCTGCGCGAACGCTTGTCACAAAGTGCAGGGCGACACCATCATCGCCTACGAGCTGTCCAGTCACTCCGAGATTTCTTGCATGGCGTGTCACATGCCTGTTGGCGCGGACCCAGTAACCTTCCTTCTCCACAAGGCCAAAGCTCTCGGCGAACTCTACCTCACGGTCACCAACAACTACCATCTCCCGCTCAACGCCACTTCTCACTTGGCGCAATCCTATGAGATGGGCTCGGGCCAGTGCACGCAGTGTCACTCGGCGAACCGGGTGGTCACCCCCAGCGAGGGGATCATCATCGACCATGAGATCCATGAGGAGAACCACGTCCAGTGCACGCTGTGCCACAACCGTGTGGCACACCCCGAGAACTTCACTCTCACCCTGAAGGACCCCAACACGGGCGAACCCAACAGGCCGCACGACGACTTCATGAAGATGACAGCGTGCTTCCGCTGTCACGGTCTCACGCCCGATGCCAAGGCCCCCGGCGAGTGCGCCAAGTGCCACACACTCGACTTCCCGCTGAAGCCGGAGAGCCATCTCGCGAAGGACTTCTACCCCCAGGGGCACGCAAAGCTGGCCAAGGAACACCGCGAGAAGGCTCTGGCCGCGCAAGACGAGGCCGGTAAGGGCGAGAAGGCTGAGGAGGGCGACGGCCAAAGTAGTCTGGGTGAACTCATCCTTGGCACCGCCTTCGCTGCGAGCGAAGAGAAGCCAGCTGAGGGCGAGGCCGAAGGCGAGCTGCACCTTCCGCAAGTCGGCGAGGTCAACTACTGCACCACCTGTCACCTCGAGCAATTCTGCCTGAACTGCCACGGCATGGAGATGCCGCACACCGAGGAGTTCACCACGAAGTCGCACCCTGAGATCGTGAAGACGAAGCTCGACAAGTGCGAGTTCTGCCACAAGCAGAGCAAGACGCAGTTCTGCGATGCATGCCACCACGGCTCCGCCGTCGAGTGGACGTACAGCGCTGAGAGCCCCTGGCGCACGCAGCACGCGCCCGCGACCAAGAAGACGTCGATCAAGCCGTGCCTCGAGCGGTGCCATGAGGCTCCCTACTGCAGCGCGTGCCACACTCGTGAGAAGCCGATCCCCACCTCACACAGGGCGAAGGACTGGCTGCGAAAGGGCGGCGCGGCGATAGGCGCTCACGCCGAGTCTTCCAAGGGGGAAATCCAGTCGTGCGAGATATGCCATGGCAAGGGAGGCCCGAACAGCAAGTTCTGCAAGAGCTGTCACAAGTACGACATGCCGCACCCGGATGAGTTCAAGAAGTTCCACGCCAAGACCGGTCGCGCGAATACCGCGCAGTGCGGCTTCTGCCACACGTTCCGCGAGGTCTGTGGCAACTGTCATCACGAGGGCGCGTCCAACACCGTGCCGTGGCTCAAGCAGCATCCGAAGACGGTCTCGTCGAAGGGTGCCGATGGCTGCTTCGAGAAGTGCCACAAGGTGGACTTCTGCGTGAAGTGCCACACCACGAGCAAGGTGGTTCCTACTTCCCACAAGGCGAAGACCTGGACTCGGGACGCCTCTACCAAGGCAGCTCTGCACACCACCGCATACGACAAGCAGGCGAGCTCCTGTGCGTTCTGTCATGGCAAGGGCGGGTCCGAGGACAACAAGTTCTGCTTGAACTGCCACAAGCTGCCTATGCCGCATCCGGGCGAGTTCAAGGACACGCACAAGGATCAGTTCGCCGAGAAGAAGCTGAACAAGACTACGTGTGTCAAATGCCACAACGTGGTCTTCTGCAACAAGTGCCACCACGAGGGCTACACGGGCAAGCAGACATGGATGATGGAACATCAGTTCGTCGTCAAGCAGAAGGGTGCGGAGCCCTGCTTTGAGTGCCACAAGCCGACGTATTGCTCCCATTGCCACGTGCGGCTCATCCACTAGCCAAGCGGAAGGCTCGGCCTAGACAAGGGTTCCGCTCCTGGATGTGGCGGAACCCCTGTATGCCCTTCTAGCTGCGAATGGTCCGTCGTTCGCTCATTGCGGCGGCAGTTCACGAACATGTATCATGCCTGCCGACGGGATGTGGCTCAGCTTGGTAGAGCGCTCGGTTCGGGACCGAGAGGTCGTGGGTTCAAATCCCGCCATCCCGACCATGTTCGCATCCGGCGGGCCGGCCTGTGGTCGGTCCGCCGTCGTTTCGCAGGCGGTGCCGAGATGATCGAAGAAGGCCTGCGCTGGTTGGGCTTCGGGCTCTGCCACCAGCTGCCGGGGCACTCCTTCGCTGCTGGCGGGCTGCAGGTGCCTGTGTGCGCACGGGACACCGGCATCTACCTGGGATTCGTATCGTCCGTTGCCGTGTTGGCGTTGCTCTACCGGGGCGAGCGTCCGTCGGAGTCCCCCTCGCGCGTGGCCATCCTGCTGAGCCTCGCATTCATCTCCTTGATGGCTTGGGACGGGCTCACGTCGAACGTCGGATGGCGGGAGACCACGAACAGTCTGCGCTTGATCACCGGGATCTTGGCGGGCTACGCGATCGGGCTCTTCCTGCTGCCGATCCTCAATGGGCAGCTGTGGTCTCGGCCTGGAAGGGGCAGGGTGCTGGGTGGGGCGGGTGAACTGGCCTGGTGGTTGGTGTCGATACCTGTCGCCTTTGGCATCGCAGGGTGGGTCATGCCGCTCACAGGCAGGTTCTTCGCCCTCGCCGTTGCAGGCGCCATAGTGTTCACCTTCGCCTGCGTGAACCTGGCCCTCGTTTCCCTCCTGCCGTGGTTCGAGCGTCGTGCGAGACGGCTGCGTGACGTCTGGCCGGGAGCTACGCTCGCCCTGCTGTTCTCTATCGCAGAGCTGGCTGCCAGCGCCTGGTTGAAGACACTGCTTACTGGAGTGGCGGGGTCGGTCCAGTGACGCCGGACACTGTCAACCGGCTTCGGCCGGTGGTATGCAGGCCGGGTGGTATGCATTAGAGTGTGAAAGCGTGTCGGTCGGAAGGGGAGCCGCTTGTACACCGAGAAGGAAACCGTCCGCGTCGTCGTGATCACGGCGTATCACCGCATAGAGGGAAACATCTTCGTTCTGCCGGGCAGCAGGCTAACCGATGCCCTGAACTCCAAGGCCAAGGACTTCCTCGCCTTCACGGACGCCAAGGTCTGGGAACTGGCTGACGGTCGCCTCCTCTACGAGCCGTCCTACCTGGCGATAAACAGGCTGTCGATCAACGCGATATTTCCGCTCGAGTAGAGCTTCGAAGTTGCCGCCACCGGTCGGCGCTCTCAGCGGAAACTGGTTGACGAAATGACGTCGCCCGACCTTCGGTCGATGAGCCAGAGCCGCGTGTGCTCGAGCATTCCGCCTGGTTGCCCCCAGACTTCCACGATGACCCATGACTCGGCTCCGTCGACGATCGCCGTCTCGACGCGGACCGGGACAGCGCGGGACTGGCCTCGAAACAGCCTCGTATAGAGGTCCACGAAGTCAGTTGCCGTGTCGCCGCGCGACCTCAATGGGCCGAGCAGCCTGGCCCTCAGGACAGCAGCCTCAGTGACGGGTAGCGATTCGAATGCTGATACGTCGGTGCCCTTCGCCGAGTCCAGCGCCTGTGTAGAGGTGTAGACGGCGTCGCCCTCGATGTAGTCGAGTTTCGGCTGCCCGGAGCATGCGAAGAGGCAACAGGCGAGAAGCGGCACTGCGATAATCGCGGCGAGCATCGAGGTGACGCGATGCGACCCGTTCTGAGCGTCGCTGGTTCTGAGCAAACCATCCCCCAGTTTGAACGTCGGGTACCTCACATGTTAGTGCAAGCAAGTCCCGCGAGGGACGGGTCATGCAGCGGAGCGTATAGTGAGCTGGAGGCCGACGAAGGGGGCAACGGGTGCAGACGATCATCTGCTTCATCTCGGACTTCGGGCTCGACGACGCCTGGGTGGGGGTTTGCCACGCGGTGATCCACCAGGCGTGTCCTCAAGCACGGATCGTGAACATGTCGCACATGGTCCCCCCCTACGATACGCGGAAGGGGGCCGTGGTTGCCGCGGCGAGCGCCTGGCAGTTGCCTGATGCCATCCATCTGGTGGTCGTGGACCCCACAGTCGGCAGCGAGCGCTCCGATCTGTGCATAGTGACGGAGCGAGGAACTCGGCTCGTCGGCCCAGACAACGGGGTTCTCATTCCGGCGGCGTGGAGAACGGGCGGCGTAGCCGAAGCGTTCGCCATCGAGCCGCCCCAGATGGAACGCCGCGCACCACTTCCGACCTTCCACGCGCGCGACGTACTCGGCCCGGCGGCGGCGGCCCTGGCCTGCGGCGTGGAGCCCAAGGAGCTCGGAAGAGCCATGGATCCCTCTGCCCTGGTCGACGCGCCGTTCTCGCGGAGTCGGCGCGAGTCCGGCCATGTGGTTGCTGAGGTGCTCGATGTCGATCGGTTCGGCTCAGTCCGAGTGGGGATCACTGACGAGGAGGCGGACGAGTACGAGATACGCGGGAAGCACATCGAGCTGAGCTTCGGGCACCGGATGATCGAGGCACCCTTCGTCTCGGCGTTCTCGCAGGTCCCGGAGGGGGAGCCGGTCGCACTTATCGACTCGTCAGGGTGGCTCACCTTGGCTGTGCGTCAGGGAAGCGCGTCCGAGCGGTACGGTATCGAGCCCGGAGATGTGGCGAGAGTGCGCATCATCGAGTGATGTCAGTGCCCTAGCCTACGCTCCACTCGTACGACGGAATCGGTGGCGAGTGGAGGCAGGCGCGTGAAGAAGCAGTATGTCAGCGGTCTTACCGAAGGTTCCAGGGTAGACAGCCTCTTCGCCCTGCGCTCCAAGGAACTGCGAACTGCTCGCTCCGGGGAACCCTACTTGGCCATGGAGCTATCCGATCGTAGCGGCCGCATCGGCGCCATCTGGTTCGGACCCGACAGCGAGGGCGCGGCGATCCCCAGCGGAACAGTCGTGCGGGCGACTGGCCGAGTCACGTCGTACCGGGGCGCAAGAAGGGTCACTATAGACCGCATCGCCCCGTCGGGCACATACGACGTCGCTGACCTGGTGCCCCAAGGGCGTACCGACAGGACTCGAGCGCTGGCACGGCTTCGGCGTCTCGTGACGGCGGTGCGAGACCCCGAACTCAGGGGTCTTGCCCGGGCCGTCTTCGGCGAGCCCGGATTCATCAGCCGTTTCCTGTCCTGCCCGGCAAGTCAGTCGTATCATCACGCCCACGTCGGCGGTCTTCTCGACCATACAGTCGCGGTAGGGACGATGGCGGCCAGGGCGCGCAGTCAGTATCCGGAAGCGGACGCCGACCTTCTGCTCGCTGCGGCTCTCTTGCACGACGTGGGCAAGGTGGACGAGCTCGAGTACGACGTCGCCATTGGCTACACGGACGAAGGTCGGCTGCTGGGGCACGTAGTCTTGGGTGAGAGGCGGATCCGCCGCGTGGCCGAGGCGTCCAGACCCAAGCTGTCCGGACCCAGAATGGCCGAACTCTCGCACGTAGTCCTCTCTCATCACGGGGAACTGGAGTGGGGGGCACCCAAGAGGCCATGCATGGTGGAGGCACTCATCCTCCACCACCTCGACAACCTGGACGCCAAGGTGACGGGCTTCATCGAGGCGACCCTCGCTGCCAGTACGATGGACGAGCGGTGGACGGACTCGACGAACCTGTTCCGTCGGCCCCTCTACGCGCCAAGGCCAGCCGAGGACGACCGCCCGGCGCGACCTTCGGAGGACATGCCGCTCACAGCTGTCGCGAGTTAGCTAGGTCGTGACGTGGCACGACGCCGGAGCGGGTGCAAACCCGCATCGGGTACCATCCGATTGTCGACGGTTCGCCGACGATGCCGCTCAGGCATCAAGATCACCGAGCATGGAGGAAGAGACGAATGGCTTACCCACGAGCGGAGATAGGTGTCTTTGGCGGCAGCGGCTTCTACTCTCTGTTGGAGGACACGGAGGAAGCGCGCGTCGAGACTCCCTACGGAGCACCATCGGCGCCCGTGACGATCGGCGAGATCGGCGGTCGGAGGGTAGCCTTCCTCCCGAGGCATGGACGATCGCACGAGCTGCCGCCCCACGCCATACCGTACAGGGCCAATCTCTGGGCGATGAAGGAGCTTGGCGTCAGGCGCATCATCGGCCCGAACGCGTGCGGCTCCCTGCAGCCGCACGTTGCCCCAGGCGACTTCGTCATCTGCGATCAGTTCGTCGACCGCACGAGCGGGCGCAAGGACACCTTCTACGACGGACCGGTGACCACGCACGTCTCCTCGGCGGACCCGTACTGTCCCACGATGAGAGACGCAGCGATTGCTGCGTCCTCCAAGCTGGGAATAACGTCTCATCCAACCGGGACGGTTGTGGTCATCCAGGGTCCACGGTTCTCGACAAGAGCCGAGTCGAGGTGGTTCGCGTCCCAGGGATGGGAAGTCATCAACATGACGCAGTACCCGGAGTGCTACCTCGCGAGGGAACTCGAGATCTGCTACTGCAACATCTCGCTGATAACGGACTACGACGTCGGCACCGTGGACGTTCCGCCCGTGACGAACGAAGAAGTCGTTCGGGTGTTCACCGAGAACAACGCGAAGGTGAGGGAGCTGCTGTTCGAGATGATCCCCGCACTGTCGGCGGAAAGGTCCTGCCCGTGTGCCACGGCGCTCGACGGGGCACGTTTCTAGGGACACTGCCCAGAGGGGAGTGCGGCGAAAGCGATGTTCAGCTCGCCATCGATACAGATAGGCCGCATCTTCGGCATCCCCCTCGAGGTCAACGTATCGTGGCTTCTCATCTTCGCGCTCGTTGCTTCGAGCCTCGCCTTCAGCTACTTCCCCAGTGAGTTCGGCGGCTGGTCATCGGCCGAGTATCTCGTCGCCGGAGTACTCACGGCGATCTTGTTCTTCGCCTCAGTCGTGCTCCACGAGCTTAGTCACTCCCTCGTGGCCCGAGCGGGAGGGTTGCGTATCTCACGTGTGACGCTCTTCCTCTTCGGCGGCGTGGCGCAGATGGAAGGTGAGCCGGGCAGTCCGGGTCGCGAGTTCGTCATGGCGGCCGCAGGTCCGGCCGCAAGCGTGCTCCTCTCGGTGCTGTTCGCCTTCGGCTATGTGGTGGCCCAGATGGTCGGGGCGCCGAGCACGGTCTGGGGGCCGATGATGTACCTGGCGGCCATCAACCTCTCGGTGGCGATCTTCAATCTCCTTCCCGGCTTTCCGCTGGACGGCGGCAGAGTTCTCCGCTCGTTCCTGTGGTGGAGCAGCGGGGATATCCTGAAGGCGACTCGATGGGCGAGCAGGGTCGGCCAGTTCATCGGCTGGGGATTGGTGGCCATAGCGGTTCTCGGAGTCGTCAACGGTCAGCTCGGCCTCATTTGGCTCGGTCTGATCGGCTGGTTCCTCTCGGGGTTGGCCGAGTCCGCCTACAGGCAGCAAGTCGCCCGCACAGTGCTCGCTTCGGTCCCGGTCAGGAGCATCATGTCCACGTCGCCGGTTGTTGTACCGGGCGAGATGTCGCTGGAGGAGCTCGCCCACTCCTACTTCCTGGGCCAGCGGCACAGCCGCTATCCGGTTGCGGTGGGCGGCGAGGTCGTGGGTCTCGTCACCCTGGCCGCTGCGAAGCAGGTGCCGCGTGACCGGTGGCCGGACACGCCGGTATCGGACGTCACCGAACGTGATCTGGGCCGCTTGATCGTGTCTGCCGACGCTACGGTGGACTCGATCGTCGCGCGTCTGGGTCCGGACGATAGCGGAGCGGTCCTGGTGGTAGACGAGGGCCGGTTGGTTGGAGTGCTCACTCGGTCAGACGTGATGCACGCTCTGGAGGTGGCCGGCCCGTAGTCCTGGTCGGCGGTCGCGCCGGCTGCGCGGCAGCGCCTTGTGCGACTTTGTAACACTCGTTACGATAGCTTCAGACCGCCATCTGTCCGACGAACAGGGGCTACAGTGGAAGGGCAGCGCACAGACCACATTCCTCAGGGCGTGATCGAGCGTCTTCCCATCTACCTGAGCGTTCTGCTGCAGCTTCGGCGCGATGGAGAGGACACAGTATCTTCGAGGAGACTAGGGGAGCTGACAGACGTCAATCCCGCTCAGATCAGAAGGGACCTCACCCATTTCGGGACCTTCGGCAAGCGGGGCGTAGGGTACGACATCGTCTCGCTGAGCGGACGCATCCAGAGCATCCTCGGCTCGGATCACGCTCATCGCATCATGATCGTCGGGGCTGGGAATCTGGGCTCGGCCATCACCGGCTATGATGGACTGCGCGCCCACGGTTTCACTGTCTCGGCGGTGTTCGACTCCGACCCCAAGAAGGTCGGGCGCCGTATCGGAGACCTGATCGTGAGGCACTCCGACGATCTCAGGAAGATAGTTCGTGCTCAGGGAATACAGATGGGTGTGATCGCAGTGCCCTCAGAGTCGGCGCAGCAGGTTGCCGACCTGATGGTCAGCGCGGGGATAAAGGTGATACTGAACTACACTCCAGAGATGGTGCGTGTTCCCGACACAGTGACCATCCACAACACCGATCCCGTGCGCGAACTGCTGCACACGCTGTACTATCTGTCTCACACCGAAGGCGTGGCGACAGGCTAGGCCAGATGCTAACCTAGCGCTCGGCACTTACCCGGGTGCTCTTGGGAGATAACACCCGATACGAGGAGGTAGGCGACGATGGCGATACTGGGTCTGCCAGGCGGATCAGAGTGGCTGATAATCCTGGTCATAGTGCTCCTTCTCTTCGGTCCGAGGAACCTGCCCCGGCTGGGCAAGTCCATCGGCAAGACGATCCGAGGGATCCGCGAAGGTGTCGAGGGCAAGGACCTCGAAGAAGGCGAAGAGGAGGACGAGCTCCCCGCGCCGAAGCCAAAGGCAGCGGATCGGACGTCTGCCGACAAGAAAGAGTAAGGACTACTTTCGGTCGCGTGTGAGCATCCTGCCGAGGCGGGAGGATTTATCACCGGGCGTGTCGCGCACGTCAACCCATCTTGCGCACGCCGCACCATAGGGTATACTTGCTCGGGATATTTGGGGCCCTGGCGCCGACAAGGCGTTCAGGGCACCCGTTTCTAGGCTGGATAAGGCGGTGTGCCGGCACCCGCTCTCCACTTCTACGGGAGAAGTCATGAACAGGGAAGTCATACTCACCAACGAAGGCCGAGCACGCCTCGAAGACGAGCTGCGCCATCTGGAGACCGTGAGGCGCCGCGAGGTAGGCCAGCGCATCAAGGAGGCCAAGGAGTTCGGCGACATCTCTGAGAACTCAGAGTACGACGACGCGAAGAACGAGCAGGCGTGGGTCGAGAGTCGCATCGCCGAGATCAACCAGATACTGTCGTGCGCGACGATCATCGAGTCGCCCAAGAGCAGCGACAAGGTCACCTTGGGCGCCAAGGTCGAGATCAAGGATACCGAGACCGGCGAGAAGCACCTCTATCAGCTGGTCGGTTCAGCCGAGGCGGACCCGATGAACGACAAGATCTCCAACGAGTCTCCCGTCGGCCAGGCGATCGTAGGTGCGAAGAAGGGCGATGTGGTAAAGGTCAAGACCCCTTCGGGCCGGACGATCGCCTACAAGGTCCTAGCGATCACCCGCTAGACGTCATGTCCGGCCGGGAACCCGACCCCACCGAGGACCGGCTGGAAGCCAGCGAGGATCCGTTCTCGTCACGTCGCGCCAAGCTCGAGAAGCTCCGCGCCGCCGGGATAGAGGCGTTTCGTGACCGCTTCGAGGTCACCCACCGTGCTGGCGAGATGGCATCTGCCACCAGGGTCCAAGGCGGCTGGGCGGACCTCGCTCCCGGGGAGGAGACGCAGGATGTCGTTTCCGTAGCCGGGCGGCTTGTGGCCAAGCGGGATCAGGGCAAGGCGGCCTTCTTGGTCTTGCGGGACGCGACCGGCGACATCCAGGCCTTTTGCAGGCAGAACGTTCTGGGCCAGGCGGCCTTCGACGCCGCTCTGGAACTAGATCTGGGTGATTGGGTCGGTGCTTTGGGGCGCGTGCTGCGTACCAGGAGAGGCGAGTTGTCGGTTGAGCCCGCCGAGGTGACCCTGCTGTCCAAGTCGCTCCGCCCTTTGCCCGAGAAGTACCATGGACTCAGCGACACAGAGACCCGGTACCGGCAACGCTACGTGGACCTGATCGCCAACCCGGATGTTCGCGCCGTATTCGATCAGCGATTCCGCATCATCTCTGAGATCCGGCGCCATATGGACTCACGCGGCTTCCTCGAGGTGGAGACACCGATGCTCCACCCGATACCCGGCGGCGCGGCGGCGCGGCCGTTCGTGACGCAGCACAACGCGCTGGGAATGGACCTATACCTGCGCATCGCCCCCGAGCTATACCTCAAACGCCTGCTCGTCGGGGGTTTCGAGAGGGTTTTCGAACTGAACCGCAGCTTCCGAAACGAGGGCATGTCCCCCAGACACAACCCCGAGTTCACGATGCTCGAGGCCTACCAGGCCTTCTCGAATCTGGAGGACATGATCGCTCTCACAGAAGCGCTCATCTCGAGCGTGGCCGGTGCGGTGCTCGGGTCGACCTCCATTCTGTACCAGGGGACGTCGATCGACCTCGCACCTCCTTGGCCGAGGCGGACGATGCTCGAACTGGTGAGCGAGCAAGTGGGTGAGAAGGTATCGTTCGATCTGGCGCCAGAGGGGCTCAGAGCCCTGTGCGACAGGCACGAGATCCCACACGAGGCTTTGTGGGGTAGGGGCAAACTGGTAAACGAGCTCTTCGAGAAGCTAGCCGAGCCGAAGCTCGTTCAGCCCACCTTCGTGCTCGACTATCCGCTCGAAACGTCGCCGCTTGCCAGGAAGAAGGCCGGGAATCAGGAGCTGACCGACCGCTTCGAACTCATCATATGCGGTAGGGAGATCGCCAACGCCTTCTCCGAGCTGACCGATCCGATCGATCAGAGGGAGAGGTTCGAGGCACAAGAGAGCGCTCGGGCTGCGGGCGATGAAGAGAGCATGGGATTCGACGAGGACTACCTGCGGGCCATGGAGTACGGACTGCCTCCGTGCGGAGGGCTCGGCATCGGCATAGATCGCCTGGTGATGCTGCTGACGGACTCGGCTTCCATCAGGGACGTCCTGCTCTTTCCGCACATGCGTCCGGAGTCCTGAGACCTCAGTCTCGCGCGGGTCGCGAGAGCTTCCACCGCCGCAAGAGCGGGTCGGGGGGTCACCGGGCTTATCGAGACTTCCCGCCAGACCGATACTCTCCACAGGGAACGGGGAGCAAGTCACACCAATCTGAGTCGTTGACGCTCATATCCGGTGGCACCCCGCTTGCTCTCGGATGGTGCAGCGCGGGCGGGCTGGACCCCGACTCGCAGGCAGAACGCGCAGGGGCGGTATAATCGAGGTGGCACGTCGAGTGCCGCCGCCATATCAAGGGGAGTTGAACAGGGTCGATGTTCGAGAGATTCACAGAGAAGGCGCGTCGGGTCGTCGTCTATGCCCAAGAAGAGGCGCGCATGCTGAATCAGAACTACATCGGCACAGAGCACCTGCTCCTGGGCCTCATCCGCGAGCAGGATGGGATAGCCGCCAAGGCCCTAGAGAGCTTGAACATCTCGCTAGAGGATGTTCACAGCCAGGTTGAGGAACTCATTGGCAGAGGAACCTACGTCCCCACGGGTCACATCCCGTTCACGCCCAGGGCGAAGAAGGTGCTCGAGCTGTCGTTGCGCGAAGCGCTCCAGCTCGGCCACAACTACATAGGCACGGAGCACATCCTCCTGGGGCTCATCCGTGAAGGGGAAGGTGTGGCGGCTCAGGTCCTCCTGAACCTCGGCGCGGACTTGGAGAAGGTGCGGTCCGCGGTTATCCAGCTCCTTTCGGGCTACTACGGCAAGCAGGGAGAGCCCGGCGCCGAGGGGCGGGAGCGTGGGGGCAGCAGTCAGCTGCTCGATGAGTTCGGACGCAACCTCACCCGTCAGGCGAACGAGGGCAAGCTCGACCC
>CAZWGV010000035.1:0-12984 GCA_964633595.1 uncultured Coriobacteriaceae bacterium
GGTTGATAGGCTGCAGGTGTACGCACAGCAATGTGTTCAGCCGAGCAGTACTAATCGGCCGAGGTCTTGATCTTCTATCTCTAGCCTCTTTCAAGCGCTATGCAGCTCTCAGGGTGCGGGCGTGCAAACCCGCAGCTGGTCGCGTTGACAAGCGAATACGGAACGACCGACGACGAGAGCCGTCGGCTGTGTTCAGTGGTTATGGCGGAGGGGGTACACCCGATCCCATTCCGAACTCGGCAGTTAAGCCCTCCAGCGCCGATGGTACTGCGGCGGAAGGCCGTGGGAGAGTAGGACGCTGCTGAACACACCCGACGGCTCTTTCGCGTATCTGGTGGCGAGTGGCGACATGCGGGTCCCTGTCGGCTGGCGTGGCGCTTGCTCGGGGTATTCCTACCTCTATGGTCAACATTGTGTGGTATGCTGGTCCGCGCTCGCCGCGGCGCAAGTCGCGGGCGGACGATCGAGGAGAGCGAGGAGCGATGAAGGAGCAGGTCCAGGCTGCGCTAGACAAGATCCGGCCGGCGCTGCAGGCAGATGGCGGCGATGTCGAGCTAGTTGACGTTGTCGATGGTGTGGTGAAGGTGCGGCTGGTGGGCGCCTGTGCGGGATGCCCGATGTCGCAGATGACTCTCGCGAACGGCGTGGAGCGCGTGGTTCGCGAGGAGGTGCCCGACGTCGTTCGGGTGGAGCCTGTCTAGGAGCTGCAGCGCCAACAACACGCTGATCGAGCGCCGCCTGCTGGCGGCGCTCGGCGTTAATGCGAAGGAATCCCGATGACAGGTAGCGGGAATCCGTTGGGTGGGTAGAATGGACTGCGCGGTCCGCCGCGGTCGCTGCTACGTGCGCTGGGGCGGGTGGCGTACAATATATGGGTAGGCTAGACTGTACGGACTCAATATCTAGTGGCGAGGCGGACGGGGGTTTGGGCCTTCTCGGCTGACTCCGGTGACGTCTTCACCTCCGAGGAAGGCAAGGCAATGACGGACGCTGCGCAATCGACGACCCACGCGCGCACGATCGACGACACTCTCTCACCGAATGCGGTGAGAGTTCTTGAGAAGCGTTACCTGAAGAAGGACGACGACGGCAACGTTGTTGAGAAGCCGTCGGACATGTTCGCGCGGGTGGCCGAGAACATTGCGTCCGCCGAGGCACTGTTCGGCGCAGACGCAACATCGGTCGCCGAGACCGCTCGCGACTTCTATGAGCTCATGACCTCACTCGACTTCCTGCCTAATTCGCCGACGCTGATGAACGCGGGTCGTGAGCTGCAGCAGCTGTCGGCATGCTTCGTCCTGCCGGTGGGGGACTCGATGGAGTCCATCTTCGAAGCCGTGCGGGACACCGCGCTCATCCACAAGTCGGGCGGAGGCACGGGGTTCTCCTTCTCGAGCCTGAGGCCGGCGGGTGACACGGTGAAGTCCACCCACGGCGTCTCTAGCGGACCGGTTTCCTTCATGCGCGTCTTCAACCAGGCCACGGAGGCCGTGAAGCAGGGTGGGACGAGGCGCGGAGCGAATATGGGAGTCCTGCGCATCGATCACCCCGACATCCTCGACTTCATCCGGTGCAAGGAGCAGGGAGACTTCGCGAACTTCAATATCTCGGTGGCGCTCACCGAGGAGTTCATGGACGCAGTAGTGGCAGGGACCACCTACGAACTCCGCAATCCTCGCACCGGGGCAGTCGCCGGCGAACTAGACGCCGCCGAGGTCTACGACCTCATCATTCAGATGGCCTGGGTGACCGGCGACCCCGGCATCATCTTCATTGACCGGATGAACAGGGACAATCCAACGCCTCAGCTCGGGGAGATCGAATCCACTAACCCTTGTGGCGAGCAGCCGCTCCTGCCATACGAGGCCTGCAACCTAGGGTCCGTGAACCTCTCTCGCTTCGTTGCCTACAAGGATGACGGGCCAGCCGTTGACTGGGACCGGCTGGGTGAGGTGGTCCACAGGGCGGTTCGCTTCCTCGACGACGTTATCGAGGTGAACGCGTATCCCATCGCGAAGATTGCCGAGCTGGCCAGGGGAAACCGCAAGGTCGGCCTCGGCGTCATGGGCTGGGCGGACATGCTCGTCAAGATGGGTCTGGCATACGACTCGGAAGAGGCTGTTGCCCTCGGCGAGAAAGTGATGGGCTTCATCCGGGCCGAGGCCAGGCAGGCTTCCCAGACTCTGGCCGAGGAGAGAGGGGCGTTCCCCAACTTCAGCGGCTCTGTATTCGACACCTCAGAGGGCAGGCCGATCCGCAACGCTACGGTCACGACCATCGCCCCCACAGGAACGCTCTCGATCATCTCCAACTCGTCCAGCGGCGTAGAGCCGCTGTTCGCGGTCTCCTACGTCCGAACCGTCATGGACAACGATCGCCTCATCGAAGTGAACCCCGCCTTCGAAGAAGAGGCTGTGAGGAGGGGCTTCTACAGCCGGGAGCTGATGCAGGTCATCGCCGAGCACGGCTCGGTTAGAGGTATGGACGACGTGCCGAGCGACGTGCAGCACGTCTTCGCTACCGCTCACGACATCGATCCCGTGTGGCACATCAGGATGCAGGCGGCATTCCAGAAGCACACGGATAACGCTGTGTCCAAGACGGTGAACTTCCCCACAGAGGCGACCCCAGACGATGTTCGCCGCGTGTACGACCTCGCGCATCAGCTCGGGGCCAAGGGCGTCACGATCTACCGGGATGGCTCAAAGGAAGGCCAGGTCCTGACCACAGGGAGGACCGGGCAGGCTCCGGTGGAGGCCGGCGCGCAGGCGTCCGGTCCGATCGAGCCGCGCCCACGCCCGGCGGTCACGGTCGGGCGCACCCAGAAGATCCAAACAGGGTGCGGCAACCTCTACGTCACCATGAACTGGGACGAAGAGGGGCTTTGCGAAGTCTTCACTTCCATGGGCAAGTCGGGCGGCTGTGCGGCATCGCAGTCGGAGGCGCTCTCGCGCATCGTCTCGATGGCCTTGCGGGCTGGCGTGGACCCCAGCGCGATCGTGAAGCAGCTGCGTGGCATCAGGTGCCCGAGTCCGGCGTGGGCCGAGGGCGGCAAGGTGCTCTCCTGCGCTGACGCAGTCGGCATCGTTCTCGAGCAGACGCTCGAGTTCATGCAGACCGGCCAGAACGCCACGACCGTGACGAAGTCAGCAGACACCCGGGTGTACAGGTCTGGCGCCTGTCCCGAGTGCGGGGGCGCGCTGGAGCATGAGTCGGGCTGTGACGTGTGCCGCGCGTGCGGGTACAGCAAGTGCGCGTGATGACACTCGCGCTCGAGGACAGGTGACTCGCATGGTCCTTTCCGATCACTCCATCAAGGAGGAACTCGCTTCCGGCCGCATCAGGATCGAGCCGCTGGATCCTGATGACGTTCAACCCTCGAGCGTGGACCTACACCTAGCCGAGCGGTTTCTGGTCTTCCGGAACTCCCGGTATCCCTACATCGACCCGTCCAGGGAACAGGCGGGTCTCATGGAGCCGGTTGAGGCTTCGGCCGAGGAGCCCTTCGTGTTGCACCCAGGTGAGTTCGTTCTCGGCGCAACCATCGAGCGGGTCGTTTTGCCCGAGGACGTCGTCGCACGCCTCGAGGGCAAGAGCTCACTCGGCAGGCTTGGACTGCTCATTCACTCGACCGCGGGCTACGTGGATCCTGGGTGGGACGGCACCCTCACTCTTGAGCTCAGCAACGTCTCGAATCTGCCCATTGTTCTCACTCCGGGGATGGCGATAGGCCAGATATCGTTCATGCGGATGACGACAGCAGTCGATCGGCCGTACGGCACTCCCGGGCTGGGCAGCAGATACCAAGGGCAGCTCGATCCCACTCCCAGTCGTTCGGGCCTCGGCCGTCCGGCCGAGGGAGGCGGAGCCTAGCATGTCGCTGACCGTGGCCGTGTACGTCCCAACGGGGATCGCCATCTCGGCGGACAGCCGCACTGTGGTGACGCGGACGGTCGAGGGCGTCGTCGGTGGAGAGGCGCGCAAGGACGTCTCGCGAGTCGTGCTCTCTGACGCTACCGAGAAGGTGCTCGTTGTGAGCGAGCGCTTCGCTGTGGCGACCTGGGGCGAGGCCTACGTGGGAGACCGGCCCATAGCACACCACATCCGGCGACACGAACTCACCTCGCCTCCCGCCGCGAGCGCTCCCACCCTCGCAGACAGCCTCATGGGCTACTTCGCCAGCTTCGACCCCGTGCCAAAGGTCTACTTCCTGGTGGCTGGCTACGAGGCGGCAGAACCACACCTTCTCACGGTGGATGTGGCCAGTGGCAGAACTGAGTCGCCAAGTCGCAACGCCGCAGGTGAGGCTGTGTTCGGCATCCTGCGCGGCGGTGACACGGACATCGCGAACCGGCTTCTCAGCAACGAGCAGCTGCTCCCCCCGTTCCATCTCATGAACCTGCAGGATGCCGTCGACTACTCGCGGCATCTCATCAGGACCACGATCGATGAGATGCGGTTCGAGCCCATGATGCCGACCGTTGGGGGGCCAGTCGACACCCTCGTGATCGAGACGGATGGCGTGCCGGTGTTCCTGTCGCGAAAGGCCCTTAGGGCCGACTAGAGGCCCTCGGTGATCCGGCTGATCATCGAGGTCGGCACGAAGCCCGCCGCGTACCTGCCCAGACGGGACTCCATCAAAGGGAGCCATCGCAGACGCCTCGCGATGTCCCGAGCCATCGGCAGCGTGTTCTCGGCGTAGACCGATAGCCGGTCGGGCTGTTCGTGCTCGGCGATGGCCGCGCCAGCCATGGTGCCCGTCCGCAGGGCGTATGAGATCCCCTCGCCGGACGTAGGCGAGATGAACCCGCCAGCCTCTCCCGCCAGGAGCACCCGTCCCGCTCCGGGCATCACGTCGCTGGGCCTGCGCACCGCAAGGGCGGCGGCCGCCTCGCGGCGAACGGTGCGGCCAAGTGAGGGATTCGCCGAGCGCAGTATGGCGAGGACCCGCTCATGGTCCTCGTGCGGACGGATCGTACGCGGGTAGAGAACCGAGCCCACGGCGGCGAAGTCCCCCTTGGGAACCACGTAGGTGTACGCGTGACCATCACCGATGCCTCGAACGTGGATGCAGTCGAACGTCTCGGGAAGAGGGCCGAGCAGTTCTACCTGGTCTTGCAGAGTCACATAGAGCCCGGGTGAGCGGGTAGTGAGACGGGAGCGGACAACCGATCGGGCGCCGTCGGCCCCGACGAGCGTCTCACATGAGACCTTCGTCTCACCTAGCTGAGTTCGGACTCTCACTAGCACCCGATCCGGCAGTTGCTCGATGCCCTGCACTTCGGCCCCCTCGGCCACCTCGACCGAGTCAGGTAGCTGGGCGATCAGCCAAGCGTCGAAGGTGCTTCGGTCAACGTTGAGGAAGCGCAGGCTGGTGGGCTTTCGCAGGTCGCGGTCGAAGTCCACGTAACGGAAGGTGACTTCGCGAGGGGCGAGGATCGCACGTTCAGGGATGACCCCGAAGGCGCTTGCGAGCTTCTGGGAGTCTGCGTTGAGCATCCCGCCGCAGCTCTTCTCCCGCGGGATGCGGGCTCGCTCCAGGACGAGCACACGAGCACCCCGGCTGCTTGCCCCCAGTGCGGCGCTCGCTCCAGCCGGGCCCGCGCCTGCTATCACTGCCCCGTAGTCGTGTTTCACCGGCTCGCCCCCACGGCAACTGCGCGTTGTTTGGGCGTGCCGGCCGCCCCGAACCAGTCTACTCCGAACGGGAGCGCGGCATCGCACTTGCAGGTATGATGGCCAACACCGAGAGGAGACCTACATGGCGAAATGCTGGGAGAAGCGTGGATGCGACGAGGAGATGCTGTCCGCGTGCCCACATCCCAACGAGTTGATGGATCGATGTCCGACGAAGTGCGCATTCGCAAGGTGTGACAGTGTGGCACACGAACTCACGACCGATCCGGAGCTGGTGTTCGACGCAGCTATCGACCGCTCATCGGTCGTGCGCGACGAGTGCTTGTACTGTGGGTTCTTCCTGAGGCATGGACCACGGGCGGGCGGGGACGACTGAGCCGGAAGAGAGTGCCGGCGCGCGTCGGGACTCCAGCAGGGTCTCGTTCTTGTCTCTGAAGGGGGCGGCGATGTACCACGATGGATCAGGGCGTAGGTGGTCGACGTCGGCGGAGGGCATGTTCTACGCGCTGTTCTGGGATTTCTTCATCCTGGGCTCCGTGTGCTGTGCTCTCATGGCGCTGCACAGGGTCGCGGCATCGCTGAAGCTGCGTGCGAGAGTGGAGGCGTACGAAGAGCTCCAGGACGTCTTCACCGTTGAGGAGCGCGAGGCGCTGGTGCACAAGATCAAGGTCCGGACTCTTCAGGGGTGAGCCCGTCGCAGGACGAGGTCGCGCGAGAACTCGCTGTCCTCGGCGCCGAGCTGGAGGCGGCAGCGGCGGCACAGGTGGGCGATGCCTTCACTGACGATCCGGATGCAGATGCCTTCCTGAAGTCCCGCCCAGAGATCTTCCTCATTGGCGTCCTCTTCACCCAGGGTATTCCCGCCGAGCGGGCCTGGGCGGCCCCTTGGCTTCTGGCACAACGTCTTGGGCATTTCGACTTGTCGCGGCTGGCGAACGAGCACGAGGCCGTAAGGGAAGCGCTGCAACAACCTCCGATGCTCCACAGGTTCAAGGATACGTTGCCCAGGTGGATCAGCTCGGCCGCCTCGCGCCTTCTGGCCGACTATGGTGGTGATGCCGCGAGAGTATGGACTCCGGGCTCGCACGTCACTGAGGTGACTGAGCGACTGTCGGCCTTCGACGGCATCGGGCGCAAGAAGGCGGCCATGACCGTCGAGATCGTGCGGAGACACTTCGGCGCTAGGCTAGTCGGTACCGAGTGCGGTGACGTCGCATACGACGTCCATGTGCGCCGAGTCTTCCTGCGCTCCGGGCTAGTGGAGCGGGACACTCCCGAGGAGGTCTCCCGAGCGGCCGGGATCGCATGTCCGGAGGCGCCTGGGAGCCTGGACCTGGCCGCCTGGCTCGTCGGGCGCGAATGGTGCCGGCCACGCAGTCCCGACTGCGACCGCTGCCGGTTGGGCGAGGTGTGTCCCCGCAGGACGTGGCTGAACGTCGAGGGAGTGGGGGCGCGAAAGCCGCCCGGCTAGTCGAGAGGGTTGAAGAGGAGGCCCGACAGCAGCTTCGGGTGGAAGTACGTGGACTTCTGAGGCATCGTTTCGCCAGCGAGCGACACCTCGCGCAGCTGGTCGAGAAGCGTCGGTCTCATCAGGAATGCCACGTCACGAGTGCCGACGAGGGCGAGAGCTTCGTCAGGATCCTTGACGAAGCTCAGCCGCTCCAGCGTGTCCGGCCTGTCCGGATGTATGCCGAGTAGAGGCTCCAGGACCAGCTCCTGCAGGACCGCCACGTCCAGCCGCTTCCAGGCGGGAGAGCGTTGCGCGGCTATGGCGGCGTCCAGGTCGATGTCGGGACGCAGTGCGGCCAACCACACCTGATCCGAATCCCGGACCTTGATGAGGTAATGGGATGTCTGAGCGCTCCCGTCCAGCAGGACGTCAAGATCGCCAAAGTCGGCGGGCTCGACGGTGAAGTGCTCACCCAGGGCCTCGAGGAACGCTTCCGTGTCGAACCCAGGCAGACCGTCAGCCACTCGATGTGTGGGGAGCACTAGCAGTTCCGGGTCCTCCATCGCCATCAGGGCCATCATCACGAAGTCATAGGATTGATCCGAGTCCGCTCTTTCCGGATGTTGCTCTCGCTGCTCATCCCGGTAGGCAAGGGCGACTGAGTACCGATGGTGACCGTCGGCGATGAAGATGCGTTCGACCGCCAGGCGTTCGGCGACGGCGGCATGGATGTCCGGGTCCGAGACGGCCCAGACCGAGCAGGCAACACCATCGTCGTCGGTCGCGGTGAGCAGCGGCTCGCCCGTTGCAGAGTCGTCCACCAGCGAGCCGACTTCGCCCGTCGGGTCGCTGTAGAGGGCCAGTACCGGGCTGAGGTTCGCCCGTGTCGTGTGGATCAGATTGAGGCGGTCATCGAGAGCCTTGGGCAAGGTTCTCTCGTGCGGCAGGATCACGCCCGCGTCGAACGGCTCCAAGCCGACCGCGACGACCAGCGCGCGTCGCCTACGCTGCTTGCCGGAGAGCTCGAATCGCTGCTCCACGACGTAGAGAGCCGGCTCTGGCTCGCGCACCAAGACTCCGCTCCGCAGCCACTCCTCCCAGCGCGTGCCGGCGGTGTTGTACCGGTTGCCGGGCAGGGCAGGGTCCAGTGGGCCCTCGGCGAGCTCGAGCGCGACCACGTTGTGAGGGTCGCGCGCCAGAAGGCGCTCGCGGAGCTCGGCTCCTATGACGTCATAGGGGGGAGCGACCAGGGGCGAGATGTCGGTCCCCTGCCTCGCGTAGGTGATCGCCACAAACGGCTGTACTCGCGCCACGCGTCTCCTCGGGGCCGCTGGAAGCGGCTCGACATTGGGGCTAGTTGCGGGGAGCAGTCTAGCCGAGCGACCCAGCCCGCGCCAGGGTAGCACTTCAAGCAGGCCGATGCGGCGCGGTAGGGGGCTCGACAGGCGCGGTACAATGAGACTGAGGGGGAGGTGTCGAGGAGGCGAGAGACATGGAGTTCAAGGTCATCTGCCCCGAAGACGGCCAGGTAGGAGTCTCGCTTGAGGACGTCTCCACCGTCATCCTCCGTAATCCCGAGATCGTGGACATCGTCTTCGACTGCCCGGTGTGCGGCGCTTCTATTAGTGTGTCGCTGCGCCTCCCAAACCTGCTGATGAGCGCTCTCGAGTCGCTCGAGGAGGCGGCCGAATCGGGCCGAGGGTTCGCCAGCTTCGTGGTAGTGAGCGCCGAGTCCGTGGATGGGCAGCTGGCGGACTCACCCGAGATCGACGACCCCGAGCACATCGACTCCTACTGCGAATACTTCCGCCGCCAACTGTCTACCGTCGGCTGTGTGGAGGAAGCACTCCAGGAGATGGAGTAGCCGACTCCGCTGCCGCTGGCCCCTCGGTCAAGACCGGCGAGGGCGCATTTCTGCTACGATGCCCGAGGGTTTGAGGTGTCTGGGCGCATCCCTCCTGATGACTTCGGCCCACTGACCGAGAGGGGAGAAGACCATGTGGATCTTGGGCGGGGCGGGTTGCCTATTCGTGTTCGCCCTTGTGCTGGCCGTGCTCGTCGTGGCGCTCTACAACCGCCTCGTCGTGTTGCGGAATCGGGTCGACAACGCTTGGTCGCAGATCGACGTCCAGCTTCGGCGCCGCTATGACCTGATCCCGAATCTTGTGGAGACGGTGAAGGGGTACGCCACGCACGAGAAGGAAGTCTTCGAGAAGGTCACGCAGGCCCGCAGCATGGCGATGTCGGCTCAGACGGTCAAGGAGCAGGGCGAGGCCGAGAACATGCTGACCGGCACGCTGAAGAGCCTGTTCGCGGTTGCCGAGGCGTACCCGGAGCTGAAGGCCAACGAGAACTTCATGATGTTGCAGGAGGAGCTCTCGGGAACCGAGTCCAAGATCGCGTACGCCCGCCAGTTCTACAACGACTCGGTCATGAGCTACAACACGACTACGCAGACGTTCCCGACCAACATCGTGGCGGGCGTATTCGGTTTTGCGGCTCGCGACTACTTCGAGATCGAGCCGGGGGCCGCAGAGCCGGTCAAGGTCTCGTTCTAGCCGTCGACATCAACCGCCGCCGGCACATCGGCCTCCGAATACCGTGTACGATCAGATAGCCGCGAACAAGCTCCGGAGCGGCGTTCTCATCGTCGTCTTCATGCTCCTGGTGGTTGCGGTGGGCTGGGCGTTCGATCAGGTGAGCGGGTTGGGTTACGCCACCACGATCTTGGCGTTCATCGTCGCGGTGGCAGGTTCCTTCGCCTCGTACTGGCACTCGGACAAGATCGTTCTGGGACTGAGCCGCGCCAGGCTCGTTAGCAGGGAGACGGAGCCCTACATCGTGAACACGGTGGAGGGGTTGGCCATCGCGGCCGGACTGCCCACGCCTCGCGCCTACATCATCGAGGACACTGCGCCCAACGCCTTCGCGACTGGTCGAGACCCAGAGCACGCCGCGATCGCGCTCACGCGCGGTCTGGTGGAGAAGCTGGATCGCCTGGAGCTGGAGGGCGTTATCGCGCATGAGCTCGCTCACATCAAGAACTTCGACACTCGGCTTCAGACGCTAACCGCGGTGCTCGCCGGAACTGTCGTGCTCGCGTCCGACTGGCTGATGAGGTCGCTCTGGTGGGGTGGCTCGGGCGGTGGCCGAGGGAAGTCATCGCGTGCGGGGGCGGGAGTCCTGGCACTCGCGGTTGCGGTGGTGGCCCCTCTGTTCGCGGCGCTGATCCGGTCGGCGCTCTCAAGGCGTCGTGAGTATCTTGCCGACGCGAACGGTGCCTTGCTCACGCGGTATCCGCAAGGACTCGCCGAAGCGCTACGCAAGATAGCGGGCGATGGGGACCGCCTGCGCGTTGCCAACAAGGCCACGGAACCCCTGTACATATTCAACCCCCTGAAGGACTACGGCGGTCCGATGAGCAGGCTCTTCGACACCCACCCGCCGATCGAGGAGCGCATCCGGCGCCTTGAGGCGATGTGATGGGCGCCTGGACGCTCTCGGTGCCCGACCCTGTTGCCTTCGCGTTGGGGCCTGTGCAGATCCGGTGGTACGGGCTGGCCTACTTGGCTGGCTTTGGCGTGGCGTGGTTCGTCTTGCGCAGACTCAATGGCAGGTGGGCGCTGGGCCTGGACGCCGACGACATCCTTGAGATCATGTTGGGCGGCGTGCTCGGCGTGCTGGTCGGCTCGAGGGTCGGGTGGGTGCTCGTCTACGGCGGCGCCGACTATCTGCGCAGGCCGCTCGATGTCTTGCGCGTGTGGGAGGGCGGCATGTCCTTCCACGGAGGTCTTGTCGGCATCCTCTTAGCCGGGATGGTGGTTTCCAGGCGGCTCGGCCTCCCGTTCACCCGCCTCGCCGACGCCGGAGCGGTTGGCGCGCCTGTGGGCCTCTTCTTCGGCCGAGTGGCGAACTTCGTCAATGGGGAACTCTGGGGAAGAACCTCCGACGTGCCCTGGGCGGTGGTATTCCCTGCTGCAGGCCCCAATCCGAGACATCCAAGTCAGCTCTACGAAGCTCTGACCGAGGGGCTGCTGCTCTTCGTGATCATGCTCCTGCTCTCGCGTCGTCTGCGTCCCGACGGGGAGATGCTCGGCTGGTTCCTAGTTCTCTATGGGGTGGCCCGCTCGAGCATGGAGTTCTTCCGGGAGCCTGACAGAGCTTTGGGGTTTGTTCTGGGCCCGCTCACCACCGGGCAGCTGCTCTCACTGCCTATGATAGCCGCAGGCGCTTGGGTGATCTGGCGGGCAAGGAGGCGTACCTCGAAGACCGGAGGACAGGACGTGCGGCCCTAGCTGCTGCAGGCGAGCACCTCGGGGTTCCAGCACGGTTCGTCCCGGTCGAGACACAAGACCGTCTCGCTGGGCTTCAGGGTCCTCAGAGGCGTGCACTGCGCACAGAAGAACCTGGGGAAGTCGCCGACGACATCCTTCATCTCGGGGTCGGTGTAGGCGTCCCGATCAGGTTCCTCGATAGTGTGCAGCATTCGGCAGGGCACGTATCCGTCTCCTCGAGCCTCTCCAACGATACTCCTACTGCTTCTATGTCGGCAGACGCCGGCCCGGCATGGAGAGTGCAGGGGTTGGGTTCTTGTCGCCCCGAGAGCGGTTTGACCGACCCGCCGAGGGTGGGTATCCTTCCGCGGGGTTGGCGAAGGAGGTTTCATGCGAAATGCGCCCGCGGCTCGTGCCGCGATGGCGACACTGCTCGTCCTGACCGCTGTTGCGATAGCAGGATGTGCCAAGGGCAAGACGGAGCCGAGGATCACTTCGGCGTGGCCACGTGCCGATTCAGAACGCGTAGTGCCCAAGCCGCCCGAGCCCCCGAGGTGGCCGCTCTCGGGCATGGCCGCCCCGGACGCCGCCACCATCCTGCGCCGCGTCTACTCCGTGAAGATCGAGAACTCGCCTGCCGCTCGGCCTCAGACCGGAATCCAGGCGGCCGACGTCGTCTACGAGTCCCTGGCCGAGGGAGGCATCTCGCGCTTCAACGCCATGTACCACTCGTCCCTACCAGCGATGATAGGCCCGGTGAGGAGTGCGAGGCTCTCGGACACGTACGTTGTGCCGCAGTACGGGGCTGTGTTCCTCTACTCTGGCGCGAACAAGCAGGTGCTCCGTGGCATCCGGAGAGCGAAGATACAGAGCATGAGCGAGGACGCGGGAGGCACGGGGCCGTTCTTCCGGAATCGGGCCAAGCGTGCTCCTCACAACCTGTTCATCAGGTCCGAGCGGTTGCTCCCCTCGCTGAAGGCGCGCAAGTGGCCCACGTCGAAGGCGATAGAGCCGTTCCTGTTCGAGCGCGGGCGATCGGACGCCACACCAACGATCACGGAGATATCGATCCCGTTCTCGTCGGCCAACCGGGTCACTTGGACGTACGACGCCAAGACCGGGCGGTATCTGCGGGTCAACAACGGAGCGGTTCACCGCGATGCGGTCACGGGCAAGCAGATCTCGGCGCGCAACGTGGTCGTGCTATGGGCGACGACCGGCCGGGGCATGCGCGGCCGCTACGGGTCAACGCTGGACATAGTGCTCATCGGCGAGAACAAAGTGGCCATCTTCCGCGGCGGGCGACGGTACAACGGTACCTGGACCGCAGAGGCCGGATCCTTGCCTTCGTTCCGCGGTTCGAAAGGTCGCCTCATCAAGCTCGCCCCGGGCAACACCTGGTTCCAGGTCGTGCCCGGCGGCGTGAAGATATCCGCACGCTGACCTGCGGAAGCGCTGCCCGCAAACGGGCCCGCGCTGTTGTGCGGCCCCGTTCGCGCGGGTAGAATCGTTCAGTCACAACCAGCCCTGACGGCTCAGCGCGCCGAGCGGGGTCGTCGAGGCGCAGGAGGGTCGTGGTTTTGATGAGCGAAGACGCGAATACGGCTACCGGCACTCTGCGGG
>CAZWGV010000035.1:12994-13228 GCA_964633595.1 uncultured Coriobacteriaceae bacterium
CAGAGATGCTGAAGGGCGGCGTGATCATGGATGTGGTCACGGCCGAGCAGGCGCGCGTCGCCGAGGATGCGGGCGCCGTGGCAGTCATGGCGCTCGAGCGTGTCCCCGCCGACATCCGCGCCGCAGGCGGTGTGGCCCGCATGGCCGACCCCACGATCGTGCGCGAGATCATGGCCGCGGTTTCGATCCCCGTGATGGCCAAGTGCCGCATCGGCCACTTCGCCGAGGCGCAGG
>CAZWGV010000035.1:13284-19478 GCA_964633595.1 uncultured Coriobacteriaceae bacterium
CCGAGGTGCTCACGCCCGCCGACGAGCAGTATCACGTGGACAAGTGGGGCTTCACCGTTCCTTTCGTGTGCGGCGCGAGGGACCTCGGGGAGGCGCTCCGTCGCATTGGCGAGGGGGCGGCGATGATCCGCACGAAAGGCGAGCCGGGGACCGGCAACGTGGTCGAGGCGGTCCGTCACATGCGCAAGATGACCGATGGGATCGCTCGCCTCTCAGGGATTCGGCCGGACCAGCTCTACGACGCCGCAAAGGAGCTGGGGGCGCCACTGGAGCTCGTGCGGTGGGTGGCCGAGAACGGCAAGCTCCCGGAGGTGAACTTCGCCGCGGGCGGCATCGCCACGCCCGCTGATGCCGCCCTGATGATGCAGTTAGGCTGCGACGGCATCTTCGTGGGGTCGGGCATCTTCAAGAGCGGCGATCCGGCTCGACGCGCGCGAGCTGTCGTGGAGGCCACAACCCACTTCGACGACCCCGAGATCGTGGCGAAGGTGTCCAAGGACCTCGGCGAGCCGATGGTGGGCATCAACATCTCCGATATCCCCGAGACCGAGCTGATGCAGACGAGGGGCTGGTAGGCGAGTGAAGCTAGGCGTCCTCGCGCTGCAGGGGGCGTTTCGGGAGCACATCATGACTCTGGAGGCGCTCGGCGTCCTGGCGGTCGCGGTTCGCCTGCCCGAGCAGCTCGAGGACGTTGCGGGACTCATCGTGCCCGGCGGCGAGTCGACGGCCATCGGCAAGCTGATGCGCGCGTATGGCTTCTACGATGCCATCCGCGAGCGCCACTCGGAGGGCATGGCGGTGTGGGGTACGTGCGCGGGCGCCATACTCGTGGCGGCCGAGATACTGGACGCGGCCCTGGGCCAGGAGCCTCTCGGGTTGATGGACATCTCGGTGCGGCGCAACGTGTATGGGAGACAGGCCGAGTCGTTCGAAGCCGACCTGCACTTCTCGGACTTGGATGGTGGACCCTTTCAGGGTGTCTTCATCCGCGCTCCCTGGATAGAGCGCGTCGGCGAGCGCGTGGAAGTTCTCGCGGAGCATGAGGGCGTGGTGGTTGCGGCGCGCGAGGGCGATCTGCTCGCGACGACGTTCCACCCGGAGCTCACCGGCGACCCTCGCATCCACCGGTACTTCGTCGACGAGGTGACGGGCAAGGCGTAGAGGCGGGCTCTGGCGGCTGGCAGGCGACGGTGGCGCCGTGGCGCCCTGGGGCCGGCAGAGCGCGGCGGCTATAGCTCGGCCGATGGAGCAGGGCGGCCGTGGCAGGGCGGTCGAAGGAGGGCGGAGGAGAACAGCGTGTCCGGACACTCGAAGTGGGCCACCACCAAGCACCGTAAGGCAGCGCAGGACGCCAAGCGAGGGGCGCTCTTCAGCAAGCTCTCGCGCATGGTGACCGTAGCGGCCAAGCAGGGCGGGGACCCCAATCCCGAGAACAACGCCACACTCGCCGCAGCGGTGGACAAGGCCCGCTCGTACTCGATGCCCAAGGACAAGATCGAAGCGGCGATCGCCAAGGCGTTCGGCGCCGGGCAAGGCGAGGCGTTCGAGGAGACAGTCTACGAGGGCTACGGTCCTGCGGGTGTCGCCGTTTACGTGGAGGCGCTCACCGATAACCGCAACCGGACTACGGCCGACGTTCGCAGCGCCTTCACTCGTGCGGGCGGCAACCTGGCCGCAAGCGGTGCGGTGGCGTTCCAGTTCGAGCGCAAGGGCGAAGTAGTGGTTGAGAAGGATGGCGCTCCCGGTGATGACGAACTGATGCTTGCTGTGATGGAGGCGGGCGGGGAGGACCTCGATGAGGGCGACTCGGAGTGGGTGGTCACCACGGCGGCCACCGAACTCATGGCCGTCAAGCGGGCTCTGGAGGTAGCTGGCCTTCCCGTGAAGGGCGCCGAGCTCGTGATGGAACCGCTCAACGCTGTGCAGGTGGACGCAGCCGACGCCAAGAAGGTACTCAGGCTAGTGGACACCCTCGAGGACAACGACGACGTCCAGAGCGTCTACCACAACATGGAGTTCACTGACGAGATCGCGGCAGCGCTGGAAGAGGGGTAGCCCGCTGACGCTGGCGGGGTGCCGGTCAGCGTACGATCCGCCCTCTGTGGACGCCCAGGTGACGTACCGCTATCCTGAACATATGTTCGATAGTCGGACAGGCGCGGGGGCATTTGCATGATCATCCTCGGCATCGATCCCGGACTCGCTGACACCGGCTGGGGCGTGGTGGCCTGCGAGGGAAATCACTTTCGCTGCCTTGCGTACGGTTGCGTGTCGACCGCTCCTTCGGAGGCGGTGGCCGGGCGCCTGAAGAGCGTCCACGACGAGATCGCCGGGCTGATAGGCCGACATTCGCCGGACGAATGCGCCATCGAGAGCCTCTATTTCAACGTCAACGTGCGCACGGCGTTCGCCACGGGTCAGGCGCGCGGGGCGGCGTTGCTGGCCACTGCGGACGCCGGTATCCCGGTGGAGGAATACGGTCCCGGTGAGGTGAAGCTCGCCGTGGTCGGTAACGGCAACGCCGACAAGAAGCAGGTGCAGTACATGGTGCGAGCGATCCTCGGCCTGGCCGAGGAGCCCAGGCCGGAACACGCGGCCGACGCACTCGCTCTGGCGATATGTCACGCACACAACAGAGTCGCCCGGGCGCGAGAGCGAGAGGCGCGGGCGAGCGCTCGTGCCGCCGAGGCCCACACGCGGGACACCGCCCGAACGAAGAGCGTCGCACGCTCGACGGCGAGTCGCTCGGCGGCAAGCCGCTCGACCGGGGGTGCTCGGTGATAGCCTTTCTCACCGGCCGGGTCGCCCGCAAAGGCGACGGCTTCGCGCTCATCGAAGTGGGCGGCGTGGGCTATCGGCTCGCGATGTCGTCAGGTTCTCTCGCAGCGCTCCCCAGCGAGGGCGACGAGGTCACCGTGCTCACCCACATGCACGTGCGCGAGGATGAGATGTCGCTCTTCGGCTTCGAGTCCGAGGAGGAAAAGGAGCTCTTCGAGAAGTTGATCGGCGTAGGTAGCGTGGGGCCCAAGCTGGCGCTGGCGGTGCTGTCGTCGTTCAGGCCTCCGGCTCTGGCCGAGGCGATAGCGCGCGAGGACGTCGCGCTGGTCTCGTCGGTTCCGGGCGTGGGCAAGAAGACCGCGCAGCGCATCATCCTGGAGCTGAAGGACAAACTCGGGGTGCCCGAGGAGCTGGGGATGTCGGCGGTGTCAGCCGAGCCCGCGGCGCTCGATGCGGCCAGGCGAGCGCTCGGCGGCATGGGGTTCTCGGCGGCTGAGATAGCCAGCGCCCTCAAGGGATACGAGGGCGATGGCGGGCCCGAGGACATGCTCCACCACGCGCTGAGAAGGCTCGGAGGTGGCGTGTGAGTGCCGGGGACAGCGACCGCGTGCGCGAGGCGGCGCCAGGTGGCTCCGGCGGGGAAGGACTCTCCGCCGGTGTCGACGAGGGTGAGCGTCTTGTCTCGGCCGAGTACACCGAAGACGACCTCGAGATAGATCGCTCGCTCAGGCCGAAGAGGCTCGGCGAGTACCTCGGACAGGTTCGCGTGAAGGAGAACCTTGGTGTTCTCATCGAGGCGGCGCAGGGTCGCGACGAACCGCTCGACCACATCCTGCTGTCCGGTCCGCCGGGGCTAGGGAAGACGACGCTAGCTGGGGTCATCGCCAACGAGATGGGCGTTCAGATACGCACCACGTCGGGGCCGGCTGTGGAGCGCGCGGGGGACCTAGCAGCCATCCTCACCAACCTTGAGCCGCGCGACGTCCTGTTCATAGATGAGATCCATCGCCTCGACCGCGTCGTTGAAGAAGTTCTGTATCCGGCGATGGAGGACTTCAACATCGACATCGTGATCGGCAAAGGGCCGGCGGCGCGAAGTCTGCGACTCGATCTGCCTCGCTTCACACTCGTTGGCGCGACCACGCGCACTGGACTACTTACTGGTCCGCTGCGCGACCGATTCGGGATGGCATTCCGGCTCGATTACTACTCCGCCGAAGAGCTGGAGGCCATCGTGCGGCGCTCGGCTGGCATCCTGGAGGTGCCGATCGACGACGACGGCGCCGCCGAGATCGCCAGGCGTTCGCGAGGGACCCCGAGGCTCGCCAACCGGTTGCTTAAGCGCGTGCGCGACTACGCGCAGGTGCGACATGAGGGCTCGGTGACCGAGGACATCGCGGCCGAGGCACTTGCGTTCTTCGAGGTGGACCACGTTGGGCTCGACAGGATGGACCTGCTCATCCTGGAGACGCTCGCTGCCAAGTTCAGCGGGCGGCCGGTGGGGCTGGGCACGCTGGCGTCGGCGGTGGGGGAGGAGCCCGACACGCTCGAGGACGTCTACGAGCCCTACCTTCTGCAACTGGGCTTCCTCATGCGCACGCCGAAGGGGCGCCAGGCGACGCCGAGGGCGTACGAGCATCTGGGGATGGAGGCGCCAGCAGAGGCGGGCGGCAGCGCGGGTGGTGCGAGGAGTAGGAAGGGTGCGGTCCCGGGGCAGGACGGGCTCTTCTAGCAGGTCGCCGTGGACGTCGTTCTCGTGTGGGCGGTATTCGGCGGGAACTTGACGCTCGGCTGGATTCTCCACGGCAAGCACCTGCTGCACTTCGCAGGCTATGCCAAGCACGTGGGGCTGTATCCTGCCCCGAGCGGGTTGGAGGCGTTCAAGGACGACCTCAGTCCCTACAAGAGCGGCAAGGGCTCGGTCAGTTCCCTCTCGGTCAACCGCTGCCGAGAGACCTAATCAGGCGAATCGTCGAGTTCAGGGTTGACGAGGTAGGGCGGAAGGCCGGGAGCTGATCAAGGAGCGCTCGGCTTCGCGGATCCGTGAGCGGATCTGGGCCGAAGCCAGGCGCGTCAGACAAGCTCGCGCTCGAGCATCACGAGCTTGCGATCGATTCCCCAGCGGTAGCCGCCGAGCGCCCCGCTGGATCGAAGGACCCTGTGGCAGGGGATGAGGTATGCCACGGGATTGGCTCCGACGGCGCTGGCGACCGCCCGAGACGCCCTCGGCACCCCGATGCGCCTCGCAAGATCTCCGTATGAAACAAGACACCCTTCCGGGACGCGCAACAGCCCCTCCCAGACTCTGAGCTGGAAGTTGGTGCCTCGCAGCAGTACATGCAGGGGGTCTCCGGGGACCACTTGGCGCTCAAAGATCCGAGCCGCGAGGTCTGCGGTGAGCGTCGACTCTCGAATGAGGCTGGCATTAATCCACTCGCGGTGCAGTTCGTCCAACGCGACATCGGCCGTGCCCTCGTCCACGAAGCGGAGGGCGCACACTCCCCGGTCGGTCGCAGCTATCAGACAGCCGCCGAACGGCGTTTCATGTATCCCGTAGCGCAGCCGGACGCCATCGCCGAACGAGGCAAACTCACCGGGTGTGACGGCCTCGGTGGTGACCAAGAGGTCATGAAGCCGGCTAGTACTGCTCAGTCCAACCGCGAACGCCGTATCGAGCACCGTTCGCGACTCTCTGAGCAGTACTTTCGCACGCGCCGCAGTCAGGTGTTGCAGAAACCGCTTCGGGCTTACCCCAGCCCAGCGCGCGAAGAGGCGCTGGAAGTGATGCGGACTGAGACCGACATGGGCCGCGACATCGGTGAGCGTCGGCTGCCGGTCGGCATTCTCCGCTATGAAGATAATGGCGCGCTTCGCGCGTTCAAAGTCCGAGTCCAAGAGGCGTTCCTCGGCTAGCGGGAGGACTCTTGCACCGTAGCATCGGCAAAGGACGATGACGACCCGTTTCTTGCGCCCTTCGGCGCGAGCCTGACCGGCTTCCCGGTGAGGGGCGTCTCTACTTGGTGACGCACTGCGGGTTCGCTCTACAAGTGTTCGGCGGGACGTGCCACCTGCTGAACGGGAACATGATGGCAGGGGTGTACAAGGACAGTCTTGTCCTTCGCCTAGGTACCGAAGGGGCCGAGATCGCGCTGAAGCAGCCCTTCGTCTCGCCGTTCGACATCACAGGGCGACCGATGACTGGGTGGGTAATGGTGGACCCGCGCGGAGTGGAGGGTGCAGCGCTCTCTCGCTGGCTCGCAAAGGCCAGGGAGTTCGCAGCTTCATTGCCGCCGAAGTAGGCCTCCCGACTTCGCATCGCACGCTGGGGTTCTCTGTCCGCCCAATGGGAGTCGGAGCGAGCATGCCTGAACGCTTCAGCGCGAGGGTAGGGAAGGTGGGCGTCGACCCCGCGGTGG
>CAZWGV010000035.1:19578-20944 GCA_964633595.1 uncultured Coriobacteriaceae bacterium
GCGGTGGGCGACATAGGCTGTTCGTGAACGGCTCGACGAGAAAGGCCGCAGGAGTCGAGACCGGAGACACTGTGCGGGTGACCATCGAGTACGACCCGGAGCCCCGGGCGCTCGACATCCCGGAGAGGCTCGCTGAGGCCATCGCGAAAGACAAGGCTCTCGAGCAGGCATGGCTCGGCCTCACCCCGTCGAGCCGCAAGGAGATCGTGGCGTACGTCGGATCGCTCAAGCGTCCAGACAGTGTGGACCGCAACGCGGGGCGGCTCGTCCGAGAACTGAAAGGCGAGTAGCTCGCGGCCAGCCCAGTTGCACGGCCACGCGAGTCGGGATGCCCCCTGCACGGCTGGGTAAGTGGTAGATACGCGGGATGACCGGGGCGCGAACGCGGACGGCGTGAACCTTGCTCGCACCAGGGTGCGCGATCCGTCAAGAGGGACGAGCGGTGTAAGGGCCGATACTCATCGGAGATCCGGTTGCGCTAGAGCGCGCTGAGCGGATGCGCCGTCGGCGGAGGATGGGACTGCTCGCAGCGGCGACCATGGTGCTCCTGGCGGCGGGCACCGGTGCCGGGCGGGGACGCCCCGGGTTTCCGAGCGACGGCTTGCAGACAGTCATAGCGTCAGTGCCAGCCCTTTGTCGCTCAGGTTGCCTTTCAGTGCGGGCGAGGCTCGAACGGTTATCCGAGCGTACGAGACAGACTTCACGCACGACGGGTACGAGCGCTACGCCATGGACTTCGCCATGAAGACGGGCGAACGTGTGCTCTCGGCCGGGGACGGCGTCGTGGTCGACACAGGGACAGGCTGGGGCAACACCTACCCAGGGGGTCCTAGAGTCCCGGGGAACTTCGTCGAAGTGCTGCACGAGGGGGGAGTGCGCAGCCTGTACGCGCACCTGAGAGACGTCCAGGTTGACCTCGGAGATGAGGTGCGAAGGGCGCAACAGCTGGGGACGGCCGGCGACAGCGGTTATTCCGCGCAGCCGCACCTGCACTTCAGGATCACCAGGCACGGACTGCCCATGAGACCGGAGCCGATGTCGGGCTACCGTGACTTCGCCGAGGGTCGGCGATACATATCCGACAACCAACACAGGAACTAGCCGAGGCCCAGGTAGCACCAGCGCGGGTTGGCCGCCGGAAGCGCGGTCCATGAAAGGGTGAGCCGATGAGGGACCGGACGTGGGGGGCCAGGCGCTCCGCTACGATGCTGGCGTTCACGATCGCCGCGCGTCGATCGCACAAGCGTCCTGCTCGGCACCGCCGGATGGCAGGACGCTTGTGAGGTCCAAGTGCGTACGGTGTCACACGCTGACCGGGTGGATGAGGCGGACTACGATCGCGCGGGTTGGACGGCGTTGGTGGAGC
>CAZWGV010000036.1:0-6277 GCA_964633595.1 uncultured Coriobacteriaceae bacterium
GCACGATGCTCTTGAGGCAGCCGGAGGAGCGGTGGGCGATGCCGCTCTGAGCGCCGTGAACCTGGCTCGCGCCGTGACCGACGGCGAGCAGGTCTTCATCCCCACTGCCGGAGAGGTCGGGGCCGGAACGATCGGGGCGCCGGCGCAGGGGGGATCCGGTGGGCAAGGCCTGGGGGCATCGCAGTCCGGAGGCCCGGGCGGGGCCCTCGTGGACATCAACCGTGCAGATGAAGCGGCGCTCGATGCGCTGCCAGGGATAGGCCCCTCCACCGCCCAGAAGATCATCCGGGATCGCGAAGCCAACGGGCCGTTCACCAGCGTAGACGATCTGATGCGCGTCCCGGGCATCGGGCCGAAGAAGCTCGAGGCGCTGCGTGATCTGGTCACTTGCGGGTGAAGGATGCGCGACGGCCAGCCGCTCGCGCCACAGAGACCGGGTGTGCCACCACTCGTCTGGGCGACCGTGGGGCTTTGGGTTGGTGTTTGGGTGGGCGAGGGCCTGGCGTGGGCCGTGCGGGTGGGGCGAGTGCCCTCGAGCGCCACGGCTCTCGCGATCGCTGTCGCGGGTGTGGCGATCGTCGTCGTGGCGGCGTGGGCATGGCTGACAAGGCGAGCGGACACGGGCGACGCCGCCTCTTGCGGCGCTGTGCCCTGGCCTGCGGTCTCCTTGCTCTCGCTCGGAGTTGCAGCGGGGTTGATCCTGTCTGTGGCGCAAGGTGTTGTGTTGCGAGAGGCCTCGCTGGAATGCCAGGCTGCCGGAGCGCGCGATTGGAGCGGCGTCGTCGTCTCCGACCCGGACGAGGGTCGCTTTGGCCGCACCCTGCTAGTCAGGCTTGGGCGAGGTCCAGCTGCCAGTTCTCTCGTGCGTGTGTGGTGGCCAAGGGAGGCGCCTGTTCCGGAGCGAGGCCGCTCAGTCGGCTTTCGATGCCTGCTGCGTGCCGAGGAGCCCTCCCAACCGTGGAGCCGCGCCGGTGCGCGCAAGGGCGTGTGCGCGCAGGGTCGCGCCTGGAGGGCGAGCGTGGGGGACTGGCGGCCCGGGCTGCTCGGCGTCATCTCGCGCGCGAGGGCTAGCGTCGGCCGGGTCCTCGCGCGTGCGGGGGGTCCCGGCGCCGCGTTGATGTCGGGGATACTGCTCGGCGACAGGCGACCGATCGCCAAGTCGCCGACCGAGTCGGAGTTCCGGACCCTCGGCCTGTCGCATCTTCTCGCCGTGTCGGGGGACCATCTGGGGATCGTGTGCGCCGCGGTGGCGGCAGCTGCTGCTCGGGCGCGCTTCTCGTGGCGCGTGCGTGTAGTGCTCACTCTAGCTGGCGGATGGACGTTCGCCTTCCTGACGGGTCTCCAGATGTCGGCGCTGCGGGCGCTGGGGATGCTCGCGATCCTCACCGGCGCCTTTGTGACCGGGAGGCGGTCCGATCCTCTGGCCGCCCTCAGCGCGGCCGTGTGGGTGATCCTCATCGCCGACCCGTGGGCCATCTTCGACTTCGGGCTACAGCTGTCGGTACTGGCGGTCGGAGGGCTGGCCCTCTTCGGTTCACTCGCCTCCGCCTGGAGTGTGGCCGCACTTCCTCCGGCGGCACGAACACCCGCGAAGCTGGTCGCTCTGACGTGCGTCGCACAAGCGACGACCGCTCCCGTGATACTCCCGGCGTTCGGGATGCTGTCTCTGGCGGCGCCGCTCGCCAACGCCGTGGTTGTACCGATAGTGTCACCGTCGCTGGTGATCGGGGTGGCGGGTGCGCTGCTGCACGGTGTGTGGGCCCCGCTCGGGGAGATCGTCATGCGGGCGGGATGCGCTGGCATGGGCGCTGCCACTCGGGCCGCCGCGGTCCTGTCGGGGACTCCCGGAGCGGCTGTGATGGTGACCGGCGCGGTGGGGTGGCTGGCTGCGGCGTCCATTGCGCTCGGAGTCGCCCTTTGGGTTCGGTGGCCAATGCCGGGCACCCGGGCGAAAGCGCGCGGAGTCCTGCTCGGCGTGGTTGCTGCCTGCATGTTGGTGGCTCTCGGTCCGCCTAATAGTGGCTGCTCGCTGACGGTGATGGATGTCGGTCAGGGAGACGCGATCCTCATACGCGACGGAGCTGGGGCGGTTCTGGTGGACACGGGCCCGAGCGCTGGCGCGCTGCGGCGTGCTCTTGCACGTCAAGGGGCGCGCCGCCTAGCGGCCGTCGTACTCACACACGACCATGACGATCACGTGGGAGGTCTGGAGGGACTGGTCGGCGTTGCGAGCGTCGGTGCCGTGTACGCACCAGCCACCGCCGACCCATCGGCGTTCGAGGCTGAGCGAGAGCTGGCCGAGCGCCTGACTCCCCGAGGCCGCGTTGAGTGGCGCTGGGTTCTCGACGGGGACGAAGTGTCCATCGGCGGGACGGAGCTGGAGGTCCTGTGGCCCGACGACGACGGACCGTGCGAAGAGACGAACGACACCAGCATCGTCCTCATGGTGCGGCGTGGGAGCTTTCGCGCACTGCTCACCGGGGATGCGGAGGCGAGACCGCTCGCAGAGGTGAGGGCGGCCGGGGAGCTCGAGCGGGTGGACGTGCTGAAGGTCGCCCACCACGGAAGCCCTGAAGGGATCGATGCCGAGAGCCTGGCCGCGATCGCGCCCGGAATCGCGGTGGTGAGCGTCGGAGCCGGCAACAAGTTCGGGCATCCTGCGGCGAGCACTTTGGCAGAGCTTAAGGAGGCGGGGTGCGCTGTCTTTCGGACCGATCGCGACGGCGATGTGCGGATAGAGGTGACCGGCGGGCCGCTGAGGGTGAGACTGGGGCGAGATAGCGGGTCTCACCAGGCGTGTGCGACAATCCTCGGCGTCCGAAGGGCTGTCCTTGCGCCCGCCTCGGTCCCGCCCAAGGCGTCAACGGGAGGTTCTCGCAGCCATGCCGCTCGACAGCCTGTCAGAGCTCAGGCCCGTCTACCTGATACATGGCGGGGAAGACCTGCTGCTCCAGCGCGCAGTCCACCGCCTTCGGGAGAAGCTCGCCAGCGAGGCCGACATCGACTTCAACTTCGATGCCTTCGACGGAGCCACGGCGGATGCGGAGGAGATCGTCGCGGCCGCCAACACGCTGCCGTTCATGTCGGACCGCCGGCTCATCGTCGTGTGGGAGGTGGATCGCATGAACTCCGCGGGGCAGGCTGCCCTGGCAGACTACGCCGCTGATCCTGCGCCCCACGCGTGTCTGGTCCTCACCGCCGCCAAGCTCTCGCGCTCCTCGAAGCTCTTCAAGGCCGTGAGCGCACTGAAAGGGGTTGCTGAGTATGCGGCCCCAAAGCGCGGTGAGTACCCCAAGTGGGTGATCGGGCTGTTTCGCGAGCATGGGAAGGCTGTTGGTGCAGACGCGGCCGAAGCGCTGGTCAGGGCCGTGGGCACCGACCTCAGACGGCTGGCTATCGAGATCGCGAAGGTCTGCTCCTTCGTCGGAGACGTGGAGACCATCTCCAAGGAGGACATTGAGAGCGTGATGTCCACCACGGCACCCACGTCCATCTTCGACTTCCTCGACGCACTGGGCTTTCGCGACTGCCGAGGAGCGCTGCGAATGCTGGCTTCTCTCCTGGGGGAGGGCGAGTCCTTGCTGGGGATCCATGCAATGAGCCTCCGGCACGTCCGGAACCTCCTCAGCGCCCGGTCCCTGCTCGATCGAGGATCCTCTACGCGCGACGTATCGAGCCTGTTGGGCCTGCAGGAGTGGCAGGGCCGCAATCTGGTGAGGCAGGCCGATCGCTTCGAGGCAGGCGAACTCATGGACGCTCTGCGCGCCGCAGCGGGGGCCGAGGAGAAGATGAAGACGAGCCAGGAAGCCCGGCTCGCCTTCGAACGGTGGCTAGTGGGAGTCTGCGGCGAGGACGGCTAGCCCTCGAGACTGTTAACGCGACGCATCACGCCGGACTTGCGGTTCGCCGCTTGGTTCTTGTGGATGACGCCCTTACCGGCTGCTTTGTCGAGCGCACGGCACGCCTCTTGCGCCTTCTCGGTCGCGAGAGCCTTGTCACCAGCGGTGACGGCTTCATCGACGCGACGGACGGCGGTCTTGACCGCTGAGCGTACAGACTTGTTGCGCTCGGCGCGCTTCGCGTTGGTGATCACACGCTTCTTCTGACTCTTGATGTTCGCCAAAGTGCTGGGTCCTTCCTCGGGTGGATCTCGGGCGCTCGCCTCAGGGCGTGAAGCATTCCGAGGGCAGGCGCCGACTGAAGAATGTTAACGGCAGGTCGCTCGTTGCGCAACCTAAGAGGCGGTGCCGCAGGCACTTCAGCGCGATCGGGCATCCCTCACGTCCTTCGTTGCCGGGCGATCGCCGAGGGCCACAGGCCCTCTCTCGCGTGTGCTATGCTACGCCAGGCAATCGCCCTCTGACCTGCGGAGACATGACCAATCCCCACCTCATACGCAACTTCTCGATCATCGCTCACATCGACCACGGGAAGTCGACCCTCGCCGATCGCATCCTGGAGCTGACGCAGACGATCTCTGAGCGCGAGATGGTGGACCAGGTGCTCGACTCGATGGACATCGAGCGCGAGCGAGGCATCACCATCAAGGCCCAGGCGGTGCGCGTCTACTACCAGGCGGACGACGGGTTCACCTACGCCCTCGATCTCATCGACACCCCGGGGCATGTGGACTTCACGTACGAAGTGAGCAGGTCGCTCCAGGCATGCGAGGGAGTGCTCCTCGTGGTTGACGCAGCCCAGGGTGTTGAGGCCCAGACGGTGGCGAACGCACTGCTCGCCATGAGCGCGAACGTGCTCATCATCCCGGTGATCAACAAGATCGACCTGCCTGCAGCCGATGTCGACCGGGTTCGCCGTGAGATCGAGGAGTCACTCGCGATCCCCTCAGAGGAAGCGGTCCTGACATCGGGCAAGACCGGCGAAGGGGTTCGCGAAGCTCTCGAAGCAGTTGTAGCCCGGGTACCGCCACCATCGGGTGACCCGGATGCGCCCCTGCGGGCGCTGATCTTCGATTCCTACTTCGACACTTACCGAGGTGTGGTCGCGCTCGTCCGCGTTGTGGATGGGGCGATATCCAAAGGCATGAAGGTGCGCATGATGGCGACCGGAGTCGTGACCGACGTCGAAGAAGTGGGTGTCAGACGGCCCGCGAACACCCCCGTTGACGAGCTGGGCATGGGCGAGGTGGGCTACGTCTTCACCGGGCTGAAGGACCCGGCGCTGGTGAAGGTCGGGGACACAGTCACGCTCTCAAAGGGCGGCGCGACCGAGGCCCTGCCGGGGTACCGGGAAGCCAAGCCGATGGTCTTCACGGGCCTGTACCCGATCGACGGAGACCAGTACCCCGAACTGCGAGAGGCGCTGGATAAGCTGCAACTGAACGACCCGGCCCTCGTCTACGAACCCGAGAGCAGCCACGCGCTGGGATTCGGCTTCAGGTGTGGGTTCCTCGGCCTGCTGCACATGGAAGTCATCAAGGAGCGTCTCGAGCGCGAGTACGACCTCGACCTGCTGGCGACGGCACCGAGCGTGGAGTACCACGTGCATCGCACCAACGGTGAGATGTCCGCCATCCACTCGCCGCAAGACATGCCCGATCCGGGAGTCATAGCCCACATCGAGGAACCCTACCTGCTCGCCACCATCCTCGTCCCTCCCGAGCATGTCGGCGGGGTAATGGAGCTGTCCGAGAGCAGGCGGGCGACATTCAAGGACATGCAGTACCTGACTGCTACAACCGTCGAGCTGCACTACGAGGTTCCTCTGTCGGAACTGATCCTGGACTTCTTCGATCAGCTGAAGAGCCGCACTAAGGGGTTCGCCTCGCTGGACTACGAGTACATCGGCTATCGGCAGAGCCAGCTTGTGAAGCTCGACATCCTGCTGGCCGGTAAGCCTGTAGACGCGCTCTCATTCATTGTTCACCGGGACAAGGCGTACTACAGGGGGCGCCTTCTCACCGAGAGGTTGCGCGAGATCATCCCTCGGCAGATGTTCGAGGTGCCCATACAGGCGGCGATCGGCGGGAGGATCATCGCTCGCGAGACGATCCGCGCGAAGCGCAAGGATGTCGTCGCCAAGTGCTACGGCGGTGACGTGACTCGCAAGCGCAAGCTTCTGGAGAAGCAGCGGGCCGGCAAGAAGCGCATGAAGGCAGTTGGCAACGTGGAGGTCCCGCAGGAGGCCTTCATGGCGATCCTCAAGGTGGACGAGGGCTAGTCGTGGCGTGCCCGGGCGAGACGGCGCGCCCTGGCGGGAAGGCGTGCCCGGGCGAGACGGCGCGCCCTGGCGAGGCGGCGCGCCCTGGCGAGGCGGC
>CAZWGV010000036.1:6377-20421 GCA_964633595.1 uncultured Coriobacteriaceae bacterium
CGTGCCCGGGCGAGACGGCGCGCCCTGGCGAGGCGGCGCGCCCTGGCGAGGCGGCTCGTCCTGAGCACCTCTACGTCCACGTTCCCCTCTGCGCCTCCAAGTGCTCGTACTGCGACTTCCACTCGGCGCCGATCCGATCCGCCGCTGATGTCACCGCCGTCTCCGATCTCCTCATCAAAGGCATCGCCGAGTGGGCCTCGATGCCGTGGCTGAGCTCACCTCCGTTGACAACCGTCTACCTCGGCGGCGGTACGCCGACCGTGCTGGGTGAACGCCTGCTTGATGTCCTCGAGGCTACCCGGCGGCACTTCGGCTGGACGGCGGACGCGGAGGTCACCGCAGAGGCGAATCCCGAGTCACTCGACCATGCCGGCGCACGCAGGCTCGCCGAGGCAGGGGTCACTCGGGTGAGTCTGGGCGTGCAATCCCTCGACGACGAGGTTTCGCGTGTCTTGGGCCGTCCGCACGATGGGGCGCAGGCCCTGGAGGCATGCGCCGCAGCTCGCGACGCGCGCTTGGCGCTGGCCCTCGACCTGATCTGCGGGGTGCCCGGACAGACGGCGGACTCCTGGCGGCGGACTCTTGAGGCGGCGCTGGGCGTTGGCCCTGCTCACGTGTCGGTCTACCCGCTCACCCTCGAAGAAGGGACGCCCCTGGCGGCCGAGGTGTCGCGTGGCGCGATCGCCGAGCCGGATCCGGACGCTGCGGCGGCGATGATGCTGGAGGCGGCCGAGCTTCTCCCTTGGGCTGGCCTGCTGCGATACGAGGTAGCGAACTACGCCGCTACCGGCCACGAGTCGCGCCACAACACCGCGTACTGGACGGGACGCTCCTATCTGGCGGTGGGCCTGGGTGGTCATGGGATGCTGTCGGCGGCCCAGGCCAGGACGGCTGGACTGGTGGGGGATGAGGTGGCCGAGGACGCTCGGGTGCGATACGCAAACCAAACGCCGCCAAGCGAGGAGCCGAGCGCGAGCCCTGCCGCAGCAGCGGCATTGTGCGAGGTGCTCACTGCGGCGGAGGCCAAGCGGGAAGACGTGATGCTCGGCCTCCGGATGACTCGCGGGGTGACCGACGCGGCTGTCGAAGCGGCTGGCCTAGCCGCGGCCCTCGAGCCGCTGGTAGCCGAGGGTCTCCTGGAGCGGACGGGGACGGGCTTGGCCAGCCGATGGCGCACCACGGAGCGAGGCTGGCTGCTGGGGAACGTGGTGTTCGAGGCGGCCTGGACCGGCGACGGCGGGGTCTAGCACTCGCTATACTTGAGTGCTGAAAGGTGGGAGCCATGCTGAGCGAACGTCGGCGCTATATCCTGTCGGCGCTGGTAGAGGAGTACGTGCAGAGCGCGCACCCGGTTGCGTCTAAGTCGCTGTGCGACCGGTACGACCTTGGATGCAGCTCGGCCACCGTGCGAAACGAGCTATCGGCACTCGAGGACACCGGTCACGTCTTCCAGCCGCACGTCTCGGCTGGACGCGTGCCCACCGACACCGGCTACAGGGTCTTCGTTGAGCAGGACGGAGTGCGCGACACGGAGCTGCCCGAGGCCGACGTGGACGCTGTGCATTCCCACTACGGAACCTACGGTGACGAGATCGACGATCTCATGCGGGAGACGTCCGCGCTCCTCTCGCGGCTGACGAGCTACGTCGCTGTTGCGCTGGCGCCCGCTGTCGTCCGGGCTACTATCACGCGGACGGACCTCGTCTCCCTCGCGCCCCGCCGCGCGCTCGTGGTGGTGATCACAGACAGCGGCCAGGTGGCCGATCTGGTGCTCGACCTGCCAGAAGACGTGCTCCCTGAGGAGCTGTTGGCGATGGAGCGCCGAGTCGGGCAGCTGCTCGCAGGGAAGCGCGCGGACGAGGTCAGCGCTCTGGCGGGAGAGCAGCCAGACGCCGAAGGGGGTTTGCAGCGTCTTGTCATGGAGGGCGTCGCCCAGTGCCTGCTCGAGGCCGACCGGGAGAGGCTCTACCACGGCGGCGCGTCGGCACTGCTCCGGCAGCCCGAGTTTGCCGCGTCGGAGCGCGCCCAGCCGCTGCTGAGACTGTTAGAGGACGGACTGGCCATGCTCGAGGCTCTCGACTCGGTGATCGATGAGCAAGACGTTGTGGTCCGAATAGGCCACGAGAATCGCTCGGCGGCGCTGGAGAACATGAGCGTCGTGGCTGCTAGCTTCGGGTCTGGCGCGGGGGAGGGCATGGTGGGGGTCATCGGGCCAACGAGGATGGACTACCCGCGCGCTATCGCTGCGGTTCGGTGTGTGTCGGAGAGCCTGTCGGACGTGGTGGGCGGCTGAGGCCAAGCGATGGCATCGGGAACGAAGGACTACTACGAGATCCTGGGTGTGGAGCGCGGCGCGACAGACGATGAGATCAAGCGCGCGTTTCGCAAGAAGGCGCGTGAGACGCATCCCGATGTGGCGTCTCACGACGGCGCCGAGGAGGCCTTCAAGGAGGTCAACGAGGCGTACGAAGTTCTCTCGGACCCGAGAAGGCGGGAGATGTACGATCGCTTCGGGACGACCACGCCGGGCGCGGGTGACCTTGGCGGCCAGGGCTTCGGCTTCGACATCTCGGACATCTTCGGGATGGGCATGGACGAGGTCTTCACGAGCTTCTTCGGAGGGGCGGCCGCGAACGCTCGCGTGCGCACCGAGGGCCGCGACATGGGCGCCCACCTAGGTGTGACTCTCCAGGAGGCCGCCTCGGGAGTCGTCAAGGAGGTGGACGTCACCCGAGACGCGCCTTGCGAGGAGTGTGAGGGCTCCGGAACCGCAGAGGGCGGCTTCGTGAGCACCTGCCCTGATTGCCGCGGCACCGGGCAGAAGAGGGTCGGCCGGAGAACGTTCCTGGGCGTCGTGGAGACGGTGACCACCTGTGATCGCTGCGCGGGCTCGGGGTCGGTTGTGGACAACCCGTGCCCAGCCTGCTCGGGCACGGGGCGGGCGCGAAAGACCGAGCAGGTGTCTGTCGACATCCCTGCGGGCGTGGTGGACGGCATGACATTGCGGGTTGGCGGCATGGGCGAGGCGGGCGTGCGCGGCGCGAAGCCGGGTGACCTTCTGGTCACGGTGCGCGTCGCCCCCCACGAGTTCTTGCATCGCGAGGGCGACGACCTGCACGTCCGAGTGGGCGTCACGTTCAGCCAGGCCGCGCTCGGGGATGAGATCGAGATCGACGGCATCGAGGGTGCCGAAGAACTGAGGATCCCGGAAGGCTCTCAATACGGTGACGTCGTGCGCCTTCGGGGCCGCGGCATGCCTCGTCTGCGCGGAGCCGGCCGAGGTGATCTGGTCGCCCACCTGCACGTTGAGGTGCCCAAGCGGCTGTCGAAGCGTCAGCGCGAGCTGCTGCATGAACTGGGCGAGACCTTCGGCGATCCGCACAAGCCCTCGGCGCTGCATCGCCTCAAGGACTGGCTGCACGGCTGATGTCGCGACACCGGTTCTTCCTTACCGCTGATTGGCGGGAGGGTCCACTTCCCCTCTCAGTGTCCGACTTGCACCATGCGGTGTCGGTGCTGCGCCTCGCGGCCGGGAACGAGATCGTGGCCGTGTCGCCGAGCGGAGAACAGCTGTTGGTGCGCCTCACTGATGTTGGCCGAGAGGCGCTCGGTGGCGAGGCGGTTGGCGTCCTCGAGACCGAGCGTGAGCCGCTGGTCGTTCTCGTGCAGGGTGTGGCGAAGGGTGCCAGGATGGACCTCGCCATCCAGAAGTCCGTGGAGATCGGTGTGAGCGCGGTGGTGCCGGTTCTCACCGAGCGCAGCGTTGTCCGCCTGGATGGGGAGAAGCGGTTCGCCAAGGGAGAGCGGTGGCGGAAGATCGCGGCTGAGGCGGCGAAGCAGGCGCAGCGCGCTTCGATCCCCCGGGTGTTCGACCCCATCGACCTCTCCAAGCTTCCCGAAAGCCCCGGAGGAGCGAGGGATCTGATCGTGATGTGGGAGGACGCTCAGGGTGGGAGCATCGGTGCCGCGCTGGAAGCTCTCGAGTCCGAACCCGAGCAAGGGGTCGCCGTGCTCGTGGGTCCCGAAGGCGGACTGACCAGCCAAGAGGTGTCGTCGCTCGTCGTCCGGGGAGCTGCCGTAGCAACCCTGGGGGGGAATGTGCTGCGGAGCGAGTCGGCCGGGATCGTGGCCGTGACCTTGTCGATGTACGAGCTCGGTGGACTGGGGCGGTGAGAGGCTGCAGCGATGGGTGAGCACTCTATGCGGCCCATCCGGGCGGCCATTCTCACCCTCGGGTGCAAGGTCAACCAGGCCGACGGGGATGCCTTGGCAACCGAGCTGGTCCGGCGCGGGGTGACACTCGTGGACGAGCAAGATGCGGACGTTGTCGTTGTGAATACGTGTACTGTGACGGCCGAGGCCGACCGCAAGGCGCGCAAAGCCATCCGTCACGCGCTCGGGAGCGAGGGCTCGCGCGGGGTGGTGGTGACGGGCTGCCTGGCCGCTAGGGATCCGAAGGGGGTGCGCGGGCTGGACCCGCGCGTGTCCGTCGCGGTGGATGCGGTCTCGGCCGCAGGGGCGGTTGCGGCCGTAGCGGAAGGCGTGGATTCGGTGGGACGCGCGGGGGTAGCGGAGTCCGTGGCGCGCACGGAACTTCTGGGCGCCGAGAACGCCGATAGCAAGGCGGCTGCCCTCCCGTCACCGGTCAGCAGGCAAGGCGGGCGCACCCGGGCGCTCGTGAAGGTACAGGACGGCTGCGACTGCCGTTGCGCGTACTGCGTGGTGCCCCAGGCAAGAGGCGCGTCGAGGTCGGTGCCTTGCGAAGAGGTACTCCGGCAGGTGAGTAGGCTGGCAAGCGGTGGAGTCGCCGAGGTGGTGCTGACCGGTGTGAACCTCGGCACCTACTACGACGACGGCACGAGCCTCGCCGACCTCGTGTTGGCCGTTGGGGCGACGGGAGTAGGCCGGATCCGGCTCTCCAGCGTGGAGCCGCAGCACGTCACCAGCGAGTTCCTCGAGGCGGCGAGAGCGACCTCCGCGTTCTGCCCCCACTTCCACGTGCCGCTTCAGTCAGGGAGCGATGCGGTGCTCGCGCGAATGGGCCGCGAGTACGACGGTGCCGCCTTCGCCGCGACCGTGGCGCAGATCCGCAGAGCATTCCCTGAAGCCGCGATCACAACCGACGTGATGGCGGGCTTTCCGGGAGAGACCGACAGGGACGCGGCAGCGACGCTTCGCATGGTGCGCGAGGTGGTCTTCTCGCGGTTGCATGTGTTCCGCTACTCGCCGAGACCCGGGACACCGGCAGCGTCGATGGAGGGGCGGCCGGACTCGGCTACCGTCGCCCGGCGGGCGGCCGCGCTTCGCGAGGAGGGGGAGCGCCTGGCGGCGAGCTTCGCGGCTGGTTTCGTGGGGAGCCGAGTGGAAGTCCTCGTCGAGTCGGTCGCCGCACCGGGCGCACCGGAAGCACCGGGCGCGCCGGAAGCACCGGGCGCGCCGGAAGCACCGGGCGCGCCGGACGCACCGGAAGCACCGGGCGCGCCGGATAGACGAGGCACCAAGGATTCCAAGAGCGCGTCGGGACCCGCGGAGTTCGAGGGAGTGCACCCTGACGCGGTGCCCGTCGCCGAGGGCGTGACTCGCGAGTACGTCCGAGCGCGCTTCACGGCAGCAGCAGTCTCACAGGGCAACGTGGTCGAGTTGGTGGTGGAGACCGCCCAAGGCCCCCGCATCGTGGGGCGAATGCCCTCACTCGAGGATACGCAGAGCGGGCTTCTGTCCGTCGCAGCGGACTGGACGCGGTGGTAGAATAGCCGGGCTGCCCGGCCGCCATCGCGGTGCCCGGGCCGAGTGACGATAGGGACACCCGTTGGCGAAGCAGACCCAGATCCGACTGGTGGTGCCTCCAGAGCTGAGCATGCTCGAGCTCCTGGGACACGGTGACCACCTGCTCAGGCTGATAGAAGACCAGTTCGAGTCGTCGATCTCCGTGCGCGGCAACGAGATCACCGTCGAGGGTGACCCTGCAGAGGGTCAGGCGGTCTCGGCGCTCTTCACCGAGCTCGTCGAGCTCATCGAGAAGGGCCAGAGCCTCACTCCCGAGAGCATCGATACAGCCATCGACATGCTGAAGCGCGGCGAGTGCAGCCCGGCCAGCGTCTTCTCGGACGTTGTTCTCGCACACCGAGGACGTTCGATACGTCCCAAGACGGCCGGACAGAAGCGCTACATTGACGCCATCCGCGAGAGCACCGTCACCTTTGGCATCGGACCGGCGGGCACGGGGAAGACGTACCTCGCGATGGCCATGGCCGTTGACGCTCTCAATCGGAAAGACGTTGGCCGGATCATCCTTACTCGGCCGGCCGTAGAAGCCGGCGAGAGGCTCGGATACCTGCCCGGTACCCTCTACGAGAAGGTCGACCCCTATCTTCGGCCGCTCTACGACGCCCTTTTCGACATGATGGACATCGAGAAGTCGCAGACCCTCACCGAGCGGGGGATCATCGAGGTCGCGCCCTTGGCGTTCATGAGGGGCCGCACGCTGAACGACTCGTTCGTCATCCTCGACGAGGCGCAGAATACGTCGCCCGAGCAGATGAAGATGTTCCTCACGAGGCTCGGATTCGGCTCGAAAGTGGTGGTAACGGGAGATGTCACCCAGGTGGACCTGCCCGGGGGGGCTTCGGGCCTCAAGCAGGTGAGGAGTATCCTCAGAGACATCCCGGACGTTGCATTCATCGAGCTGTCCTCGCGCGATGTGGTACGGCACAAGCTAGTGCAACGCATAGTCAACGCCTACCACGCCTTCGAGGAGGCGAAGAACGCCGCCAGAGAGGGCTAGGGACCTTCCGAGAGATGGCTAGGACCGCACGGTCAGATCAGCGCTTCGACGGCACGCGTGGCTGGCGCGCCCGCCCTGTCCGGACGCGCAAGCTGCTGGTGGCTCTCGGGGTAGTCGTCCTGTGCGCCGCTTCGACCGCCTTGGGCGCTCTTTGGGCTCCTTTGGGGGCGGACGTGGCCCCCGGACTCATCGCCGGAGCGGGTGTCGTGGCCGGAGCGCTGGCCGTTGCGGTGATCGCGTACCTGATCCTGCCGCTGGTCGAACGCTTCACCGGGCTGACCACTCGAACGCGCCTGCTGGAGCTGTCTAACCCCTCGCACCCGCTGATGCGTGAGCTCATGGACGTGGCGCCGGGAACGTACAGCCACTCGATGCTCGCAGGCAATCTCGCCGAGACCGCAGCGGGCGCGATAGGAGGCGATCAGCTGCTAGCTCGGGTGGGGGCGTACTACCACGACATCGGCAAGATGCGCCGTCCCGTGTTCTTCGCCGAGAACCAGATGGGAGCCATCAATCCGCACGACGAGGCGTCTCCGGTGGCCTCGGCGAGGATCATCACCGGTCACGTGCGAGAGGGCGTTCAGATCGCCGAGGAGTACAAGCTCCCCTCGGCAGTAGTCGACATCATCGAGCAGCATCACGGAGACTCCCTCGTGGCTTGCTTCTTCGACAAGGCCGTGGGCTTCGGTCCGGTCACCGAGGAGGACTTCCGATACCACGGCCGCTCTCCCCGGAGCCGTGAGGCCGCCCTCGTCATGCTGGCGGACATCGCGGAGGCCGCCGTGCGCTGCCTAGGCCCGGCGCCCTACACGAAGGTTGAGTCGACGGTGCGGCGCGTGGTGGAGATGAAGCGAGCCGACGGCCAGCTGGTTCAGTCGCGCCTGTCCGAGAGCGACATCGACAAGGTTGTACGCGTCTACGCGAAGATGCTATCGAGCATCTATCATCCTAGGGTGACCTACCCCGACGCGGCACCGAAGAGGAAGCAGCATGAACGTCAGCATCATCAGCCATCGCGACCCTGAGCCACTCGCCCTCGACGCCTTCGAGCGCCTCGCGCTGTTCGTGATGGATCGCGAGGAGGTTCCCGAGGCTGCCGAGCTCTCGCTGGCCGTTGTGGACATCGAGGAGATGGCCGCCCTGAACCAGCGCTACAGGGGAGTGGAGGGACCCACCGACGTGCTCGCGTTCGGTTGCGACGACCCGTGCGCGGCGTCCTCCGACGAGCCCATCACCCTGGGAGATGTCGTCATAGCGCCCGAGGTGGCCGAGAAGCAGGCGGCCGAAGGGGGCACGACGGTGGAGCAGGAGCTGAACCTCCTGCTGGTCCACGGGATACTGCACCTGCTCGGCTACGATCACGAGGACGACGTCGGCGAGGAAGCCATGCGCGCCAGGGAGCGCGCTCTCCTGGACGCCTTCGAGCTGGCCGAGTAAGCGGGGGGCCATGCGAAGCCGCTCGTTGCTCTGGAGCTTCGACTTCGCGGTCCAGGGCATCGTGCATGCCCTGAGGACACAGCGCAACATGCGCCTGCACGCGCTCGCAGCAGGGCTGGTGATGTTCGTGGCGCTGTGGTTCCGGATGTCAGGCCTCGAGTTCCTCGCGCTCACGTTCGCGATCGCGCTCGTGTTCGTCGCGGAGCTGGTGAACACCGCCGTGGAGGCGGCGGTCGACGTGGCCACCGACCGATACGACCCGATGGCAAAGGTCGCCAAGGATGTGTCGGCCGGGGCTGTCCTGGTGGCGTCGGTGACCGCTGTGATCGTCGGGTACGTCGTGTTCTTCAACCGGCTCACCTCGGTCACCGAGACGCTCTTCGCGCGCGTCAGGCAGACGCCCGCGCACGTGACCGTCCTAGCGCTGATGCTGACGGCGCTGGCCGTGCTCGTGTTGAAGGCGTTCGGCCGAGAGGGAAGGTTCCTTCGCGGAGGTTGGCCGTCCGGGCATACGGCCATCGCCACCGCCGCGGCTACAGCTGTTGGCTACGCGACCAACAACGCCTCGGCGATGGTGCTGGCGCTCTTCGTGGCCGCGCTCGTGGCTCAGAGCAGGGTAGAGTCCGAGATACACACGATCCCCCAGGTAGCTGTCGGGGCTGTCCTGGGCTTCCTCATCACGACAATGGCCTTTCAGCTATCCTTCTCGTAGCGAGGAGGTGTTCGGCAAGCTCCGTGGTCCCTCTCGTCGCTCTCGTCCTTATAGTCCCTCTCTTGTCGGCGACGGCGGTCATGTCGGCCGTTTCCGCATCCCTTCCGCTCCTGTCCAAAAGCAGGGCGCACAGACTCCATGAAGCGGGGCGGGCCGGAGCGAGGTCGCTCGAGAAACTCCACGACCGCACGAGCCGGGTGCTCACCTGCGCCGCGTTGACGGCGGGATTCACCTACGCGGCCACCGCGGGTCTCGTTGCCGTGTCTCTCCTCAGCACGTACGACTCGATGAGGGTGTGGATCGCGCTGCTCGCCGGGTTGGGCGTCTCGGCCATCCTCGTTTTCACTCTGGGCGAGGCGCTGCCGCGTTCAGTGGCCGTCCAGAACCCGGAGGGCGTGGCGCTAGCAGCGGCCCGGACCGCGCTGCCGCTGACGAGACTCGTCTATCCGGTTGCGCGCGCCCTGGCGGCGCCCTGGAGAGCCGCGATGGGCTTGGTGCTGGGCGAGAGGGCTGCTCTCTCACCGTGGATCACAGAGGACGAGTACCGCGCCAGCGCTCCCGTTCCAGAGGAGGAGGCCGCTCGCGAGGAGACCGAGGAGCGCATCCTCGACGCCGTGTCCGACTTCACGGGTAAGGTCGTGAGAGAAGTCATGGTTCCTCGGACGGACATGACTTGCCTGCCGGACACCGGTGGCGTTGACGAGGCGCTCGAGGCGATCGGCTCCGCCGGCTACTCGCGCCTGCCCGTCTACCACGAGACGGTCGACGACATCAGGGGCGTGCTCTACGCGAAGGACCTCTTGTTGCGAGTGGGTCGCGGTGAGACGGATGTCTCGCCGGCCTCGATCGCGCGCGAGGCCTACTTCGTGCCTGAGACCAAGCCCGTAGAAGAGCTGCTCTTGGAGATGCGGGAGCGGATGCATATCGCGGTGGTCGTAGACGAGCACGGTGGTACCGCCGGTCTGGTGACCATCGAGGACCTGATCGAGGAGATCGTCGGGGAGATCTTCGACGAGTACGATCGCCAGGTGCCCATGATCGTGGAGGTTGGGGACGGGCGCCTGCGCGTGGACGCGCGCCTGCCCGTGGACGACCTGAACGAGGCGTTCGGAACCGCCATCGACACCGAGGCGGACACGGTAGGAGGGCTCTTCGCGGAGCTTGCGGGTCGCATCCCCGCAGCGGGCGAGGAGCTGGAGATAGAGGGACTGCGGTTGGTAGTGGAAGAACTCGAGGGAACCCGTGTGAGGCACCTGCTGGTGGGTCCCCTGGGCAACGGCCCCGAGGAGGCGTGATGCACGAGATAACCCAGCCCGACCTGGCTCTTCTTGCCTTCGCCCGTGAGGCGCAGGAGCGTGCGTACGCCCCATACTCGGGGTTCCGAGTTGGTGCGGCCGTCATCGCGGGAGGCGACATCTTCGAGGGAGCCAACGTGGAGAACGCGGCGTTCGACGCCTCGCTCTGTGCCGAGCGCGCCGCCGTGGCCGCGGCTGTGCAGGCGGGACACACCGACATCGATGCGATAGCGATCGTTGGAGACTCCGAGTCTCCCACCGTCCCCTGCGGGACTTGCCGCCAGGTGCTCGCCGAGTTCAACCCCGAGATGCGGGTCGTCATGGGTGGGCGCGCCGACGCCGTTAGCGTCATGCGTCTCGACGAGCTGTTGCCCGAGCCCTTCGTCAGGGGATTCCTGGATCAGGACGAGGACGGGTGAGCGGGAGTCACATCCGCGGCCTGCGGCACGATAGGCGTGTGGCGTGACCGCCAAGGGAGCAGGGGAGCTGGCGGGGTCACCTGAGTCCCTGGTCCGCAGTGGGTTCGCGGCTCTGGTGGGGCGCCCCAACTCGGGCAAGTCCACACTGCTGAACGCCGTTGTCGGCACGAAGGTAGCGATCGTCTCCGAGCGACCCCAAACCACGCGGCACCGGCTTCGCGGCGTGGTGGACCGGGATGACGCGCAGCTGGTTCTGGTGGACACCCCCGGGCTGCACCGGCCGGTGGACGCTCTGGGTGAGGAGCTCAACCGTTCCGGGCTCATGGCGCTGCAGGGTGTGGACGTGGCATGCCTGCTCATTGACGCGTCCGCAAAGGTAGGGCGCGGCGACGAGTGGGTAGCACGGCGCGTGGCCGAGGCAGGCGTGCCCAGCGTACTCGTGATAACGAAGGTTGACCTGACGGATGACGCTGCCGTGGCGAGCCAGCTTGCGGCTGCGCGCAGACTGGGTTCTTTCGATGAGGAGGTGGCGCTCTCGGCACTCACCGGCTTCAACATCGAAGGACTCGTAGCCGCGGTGTCAGGGCTCTTACCCCTCGGCCCCCGCTACTTCCCCCGGGACATGACCACCGACCAGCCGCTGGAGGTCATGCTCGCCGAGTTCGTGAGGGAGAAGGTTGTGCAAAGCACCCGCGACGAGGTGCCGCATGCGGTTGGGGTTGCGATCGACGAGATCGAGCACTCAGAGCGGACGGGGATGACCACAGTCAGGGCGGTGATCTTCGTGGAGACGGAGTCGCAGAAGGGGATCGTCATCGGCTCGGGTGGCTCGATGGTGCGCCGCATCGGCACCGAGGCCCGGGTGGACCTCGAGCGGCTGCTCGGCGGCGACGTCTACCTGGACCTTCGGGTGAAGGTCAAGCGCGGCTGGCGCAGGGATGCATCGCAGATACGCAGGTTCGGATATGGAGATGGGCTATGAGCGAGTGGACACCGGCCCAACTCGCGGCCCGTATCGACCAGACACTGCTCACTCCCGAGGTGGGTCTTGCCGAGGGCGCGAGGTGGCTCGACGACCACGTGGTGAGCGGCTTCGCAGCGCTCGTGGTCCCGCCGTTCCTCGCCCCTGCGGCGGTCGCACGCTTGGCGGGCACTCCCACGAGGGCGTGCTCCGTGTGCGGATTCCCCCTCGGCTACCAGAGCACGGAGGCCAAGGCAGCGGAAGCAGCGCTCCTTGCCGGGGTCGGGTGCGAGGAGATCGACATGGTGATGAACGTCGGCGTCTTCCTGGACGGTGACACCGCCTATGTAGCCGAGGAGATCTCGGCGGTGGTGGCCTCGGCGGGTGTGGCGTCCGGCGGGCTGGCGGCAGTGAAGGTCATCATCGAGACCGGCAGGCTCGCCCCGGAGGAGATCGCCACCGCGGCGTCCGTGGCGGTTGCTGCCGGGGCGGCGTTCGTGAAGACGTCGACTGGCTTCGGGCCGCGCGGCGCCACCGTAGAGGACGTGCTGGCCATTCGGGCGGCTGTGGGCCCCGATGTGGGGGTCAAGGCATCCGGGGGCATCCGCGACCTGGACGCCGCTCTGGCTATGCTGAAAGCGGGAGCCGACAGGATCGGCACATCGTCGGGGGCCGAGATCGTGGCATCGGCCGAACGCCGCCGGGGCTGACCGCTCCGTGCCGCCGTACAGCGCCAGGGTGGTCGTGCTGCGCAAGACCAAGCTCGGCGAGTCCGATCTCATCCTCACCTTGCTCGCCGAGGACGGCTCTCAGATCAGGGCCGTGGCCAAAGGCGCCCGAAAGAGCGGTTCGCGGACGTCCGGACGCGTGGAGCCGGCCGCCACGGTCGATCTGCTCTTGCACACGGGGCGGACGCTCGACGTGATCGCCGAGGTGCAGACGGTATCCGCCAGGCGAGGCCTTAGGGAGGATTTCGACAGGGCAACGGCTGCCTCAGCCTTACTCGACGTCCTCGACAAGGTCTCGTGTGAGGGGCAGGCCGAAGAGCGTGTGTTTGCGCTTGCCGAGGCTGCGTTGAACGCCCTGGAGGCGGCGCAACCTCAGGCAGTGGCCGCTCTGGTGGCAGCATTCGTCATCAAGGCGCTCGCCATGTCGGGCTATCGCCCGCTGCTCTCGGCATGCGTTGCGTGCGGCGGGGCGGCCGCGCAGGCCCCGGCGTTCTCCGCGGGGGCGGGAGGCGTGCTCTGCGAGCGATGCCGCGACATGGACCCCGCGGCCGGTCTCATCAGTGAGAACGCGAGGCGTGTGGCGGCGCATTTGCTCGGCGCCACGATGGCGGACATCGCCGAGCAGGCCGGAGGGAAAGGCGGGGAGGAGAGGGCGACGGTCACTGAGTGCCTGGCGGTGATGCACTTGTTCGCGGCGCACCACCTCCCTGGACGGCTACGAGCGCTGGAGGCGTACGTCGCGTCGGTTCGTGCAGGCGCGTGAGTTGTTCTGTGTCACCTCGCTCGTTGACCGGGCCAGGGCCGTCCGATAGCATCATCCCGCGTCCGGCGGCCAGGAGCCCCGGACGGACTACGTTGCTCCCGCCGTATCCTCGGGAGGTCATCCGGTGAGCGAAACGAGGTCCTTCCAGGACATCATCTTGTCCCTGTCCCGCTACTGGGCGGACCAGGGCTGCGTGGTCCTGCAGCCCTACGACATGGAGGTGGGGGCGGGCACGTTCCACCCGGCCACCACGCTGAAGTGCTTGGGGCCCGAGCACTGGCGCACAGCGTACGTGCAGCCGTCGCGCAGGCCCACCGACGGGCGCTACGGGGAGAACCCCAACCGCCTGCAGCACTACTACCAGTACCAGGTGATACTCAAGCCGTCACCCGACAACGTGCTGGATCTGTACTGGGACAGCCTTCGCGCGATCGGCATCGAGCCTAGGGAGCACGACGTGCGGCTGGTGGAAGACGACTGGGAGAGCCCGACCCTGGGTGCGTGGGGGCTCGGCTGGGAGGTCTGGCTCGACGGCATGGAGGTCACCCAGTTCACGTACTTCCAGCAGATAGGCGGCTTCGACTGCCGACCCGTTCCGGCCGAAATCACGTACGGCATCGAGCGGCTCGCCATGTACATCCAGGGTGTCGATAGCGTCTTCGACATCGAGTGGGTGGACGGCTGCACCTACGGTGACGTGTTCCATCGCAACGAGCAGCAGTACTCGGCATACAACTTCGAGACGGCCGACGTCTCGATGCTCTACGGGCTCTTCGACTCCTACGAGGCGGAGTGCCGGCGAGTCCTTGACGCGGGCCTGGCGCTGCCCGCTTACGACTTCGTGCTGAAATGCTCGCACGCGTTCAACATGCTCGACGCGCGCGGCGCCATCGCCGTAGCCGAGCGGGTGTCGTTCATCGCCAGGGTGCGAGCGCTCGCGCGTGC
>CAZWGV010000037.1:0-20400 GCA_964633595.1 uncultured Coriobacteriaceae bacterium
GCAGCAGCCCTTCGAGCACCTCGCTGCCCGCATCTGGATGGCGGCTTCCGACCGCCTTCCCGAGCGCCTGAAACCGCTGGCTGCCACGTCTCCGCTAGCGGTCCGGGTCCCGGACTCGAGGCTTCTGTGGCACCCCGGGCACCGCGCCAGGCGGCGTTTCCGGCTCCTGCTGGGCCTGAAGCTCGAAGCTCTGGCCGGGCTGCCGGTGGGTGCCGCGAAGCTCGCAAGGCGAAGACCTCGCTTCGAGGCCGCCGCACTTGGCCCAAGGGGAGACGCTCTCGCGCTCGTACCCTCCGTCCTTGGGAAGCCGACTGAGGACGGTTCCCTGGAGACGCCCTACCTGGAGCTCTCGCCAGACCGAGAGGCGCTGATCTTCGGACCGGAGGGCACTTGCCCCGAGACGGCGTCCGAGGTCGCCTGGGCGCGTGGGGAGGCGATTCGCACCGCGCTCGCGCTAGCCCTCGCCGGGATCAGGGCGGCCGTCAGGGTGCGCGGGCCACTGCTCGACCGGGCGCTCCTCGTCTTCGAATGGCTCGCCTGGGCTGTCTCCCTGAGGTGGCTGCACGACCTCTGTCTCGCCAAGGCCCTCGGTGACCGGCTGGCCACAAACGACGTCCACGTCGTCGGCTGTCCTCACGAGATGAACTCCATCGCACGCACGGTCTGGCGTGTGGCTCACCGGCACCAGGCGCGCGGTGTGGCTCTGCAGCACGCCGAGATCACGGACGGAAAGCGCTGGTACTTCCCGCTGCCCGAGGAGATCGCGGCGGGCACGGAGTGTCCGGATGCAATGATCGTCTACGACCGCACTGCCGCCAAGATGCTCGGGCCGGGCATGCCCAAGACAGCCTTCTACCTGGGCTGCAGTCGCCGCTACGCTGACTGGAGGGACTTCCGGCCGCCCCCCAGGCCCCAGCAAGGCGCCGCGCTGTTCGTTGGCGCGCTCGCTTCCTTCGACAACGAGACGCTGATCGGCGCGCTCGAGCGCGTCGCTTCGGGCGGCGCCTCGGGCGATCGCCGAGCCTCACCCAAACCTCCACCCCTCGTCGTGCGTCTGCACCCGGCGGCCGAGGTGTCCCGCCAAAGCGCCCGCACTCTGCGTCGCCTGGCAGACATGGGCCGAGTGGAACTCCCTTCCGGCCGCCCACTGGCCGACGATCTCGCGCGCTCGGCTGTGGTCGTCGGCATGAGCACCACGGTGCTCGAGGAAGCGTTGCTGATGGATCGCCCCGTCGTCCAGCTGGCCCACCCGGACTACTTCTCCTACATCGACCTGGAGGGGGTGGAGGGGGCCACCCGGATTCCCCATGACGCACTGGACGCGGGAATCCTCACCCAGTGGATGTCGGCCACAGTGGACTCGGCCCCCGTTCGCTCGCGCCTCGGCCTCGATCACCCCGTCGTGGATCACGGCGCTCTCCTGGACCCCGACGCGCATCTCCAACGGCTATCATGAGCGCGCACGCCCTACGTCCATCTCCACGCCGGGAGCACGCAGCGTGAGCAGCCCGTCCATCGCCTTCATCGTGCCCACCAAGGATCGCCGAGAAGACCTCGGCAAGCTGCTCGATAGCTTCTCGGCGCAGACACGCACGCCCGATCAAGTGGTGGTCGTGGATGGCGGAGACGACACCATCGAGGACGTCTGCGCGGCTCACAGCGGTGTCCCGATCGACTACCTGCGCGTCTACCCCCCGGGCTTCACCAAGCAGAAGAACGCGGGAACAGCGGCGTTGAGACCAGACATCCAGCTCGTCGGCTATCTCGACGACGACATCGTTCTGGAGCCCGACGCCATCGAACGGATGCTGGCGTTCTGGGCTTCGGCCGAGGCCGACGTCGGCGGAGTTCAGTTCAACATCACCAACATGGACCACCTCGCACCCGCCACTCCATTCACTCGCTTCTTCGGCACCAACGACGGGCGAGGCGGAGCGGTGCTCCCTTCGGGCTTCAACGTGGTGCTCCAGCCGGTCGTGCGGGACGCGGAGGTCCAGTGGTTGTCGGGCGGTGCCACCGTCTGGCGCCGCGAGGTTGTCGACAGCGTCGAGCACGACGAGTGGTTTGCCGGCTACGGTCACATGGACGACATCGACTACTCATGCATGGTGGCCGCCAAGGGCTGGCGGATGTTCTTGGTCGCGGGAGCGAAGCTCGCCCACTACGAGCGTTCTATCGCCGAGGACCGCGAGTTCCCGTTCGGGGTGTACGACACCGTCAATCGCTACTACCTCGTGAGGAAGTACCCCAACCGTTTCTCTCGCGTACGCTGGCTGTGGGCGACCCTCGGCAAGCTCCTCGGCAGGACGGCAGCAGGTCTTAGGGGCGACCGCGCAAGCCGTCTGCGGGCGGCAGGCTACCTGCACGGGCTTCTGAAGGTGGCCAAGGGAGACCTGTCGCTCTCGGATACCAAGATGAAATGACCGTGAGCGCGATGGGAGTTCTTCAGGGCACGACTATCGTCTTCCTCAACAACTTCTCGGGCTCCGCTCTGGGCGGTGGCGAAGTCCATCTGCTCAACCTGATCGAGGCTTGCGTTCGCGATGGGATGGACGTCCGCGTGATCTGCGAGCCTGGCGGTGCGCTCGCCGAGCGCTCACGTGAGCTTGGCGCCGCAGTCCTCGAGCACCGTTTCAGTGGTCGTGGCGTGCTGGCCTCGGCTCGCGTGGTGCGCCGATACTGTCGCGGCCAAGGAGCTGCCATCCTCCACTCCACGGGATGGCTCACCAACATCGTCGGGCGCATGGCGGTCCCGCGCCGAGTCCGCGCCCAGGCGCCCACGAACCCAGATGCCGTCAGCGACAAGAGGCCCGCTCTAGTGAACACGGTGCACTGCGAGCCCGACGCCCCGTTCTGGGAAGGCGCGAGCCGGCTGTCCGTGAGGGTGCGCACCACCGCAGACCGCCTCACCTGGAGGCGCGCTGACGCCGTGTGCCCGGTCTCCGAGGCCATCGCGTCGGCGCTGGCGGACGCGGGCCTCGATCGCCGCCGCATCCACGTCATCCCAAACGGCGTGGATCTGGAGGCGGTGCGACGCAGTGCCGAACTGCCATCCGTATGGCCGGAGGGTTGGCCTGGCGACGGACCGCTAGTAGGGACCGTTGCTCGCCTGGAGCCAGTCAAGGGAGTCGATGACTTCGTGCGCATGGCTGCCATCGTCGCGGACCGTCGCCCGGACGCGCGGTTTCTCGCGGTGGGTGACGGATCGCGGGCGGACCACCTCCATCGTCTCGCCGAGTCCCAGAACGTTTCCGGCCGTCTCGCCTTCATCGAGGGCGCGCTCTCCCCGATGTCCCATGTCGCGCGGTTCGACGTCTCCGTTCTCGCTTCTCGCTCGGAGGGCGCAGGGATCGTCCTCCTCGAGGCCATGGCGCTGGGCAAACCTTGCGTCGCCACGCGCGTCGGCGGCATCCCAGAGATCGTCGAAGACGGCGTGACCGGCCTCCTTGTTCCTCAGGGCGAGCCCGAGGCTCTCGCCGAAGCGGTCATCGAGCTGCTGGACGACCCGGCTCGCGCAGCGGCCATGGGCGAGACGGGTCGCAAGAGGGTGACCGAGCACTTCTCGCTTCGGGGGATGACCGATGCCTACCTGGAGCTGTACCGTGAGTTGGTGACGGCTCAGGCAGGCGGGCTGCCCCTCGGGAGGCAAGACGAGTGACTCCACTCTCGACAAAGACATTCGTGTTCGTCTCCGGGTATCGACGCCCGGGGGTGATGGGGCGCGTAGACCGGCGCCTGCTTCGCGTCATGCGCGAACTGATCGCCCAGGGTGCGACCGTTCACCTGATATGCCAACCGGGCAGTCCCATGACTGAACCCGCTCTAGCCATGGGCGCGACGGTGGCCCCATATCGGCTGGACCGGTGGAACTACGTGCGAACCCGTTCGCGCGTCAAGAAGTACCTGCGCCGGTTCCAGCCTGCAGTTGTCCACTGCACGGGTCTCGAGGCCGAGCTGATCGTGCGTACGGCGGCGCGCTCTCTGCACACCAAGGTGGTGGACTCGCTGCACTGTGCCCGAGCGGATCTCCGCTCCGAGTCTCCCGTCGCTCGGGCCATAGCACGCAGGTTGGACAGGGGCACGCGCCCGGCGGTCGACCTGTTCGTAGTGGACTGCGCTTCTCTCGCCGACAGGCTGGTTGCCGAGGGCGTCGATCGCTCGAAGATCCTGATCGACCTGCCCAGCGTCGACATCGCAGAGGTGCGAGCCGCTGCGGAGCGCCCAGCCGCTGTGCCCAGAGCGCACGGCCGCCCTGTGGTGGGCTACGTGGGCAGGCTCGAACCGTCGCGGGGGCTGGATGTCCTAGCTGCGGCTGCCCCCGTGCTCCAGTTAGGGGGTCATCCGGCCACGGTTGTGATCGCGGGCGAGGGGCCCGCAGCGGGTGCTCTGCGGAGGGGGCAGTTCGCCCAGTATGTCGAGCTGCTCGGGCCCGTCGAGAACGCGCCGGCAACACTGACGGCGCTGGACGTATGCTGCTTCCCGTCCACATGCCCCGGGGTGCCTACCACCCTTCTTGAGGCGGCGGTGCTGGGCAAGCCCATAGTTGCTTCGGCGGTGGAGGGAGTCGAGGAGCTGTTCGAGAACGGGCGCGAGATCGTCTTGGTGCCGCCCGGCGACCCATCGGCGCTCGCCGCCGCAATCGGGCGACTGCTGGCCGATGGCGATGAGGCCGCCGACATGGGCGAGCGTGCGAGACTGCGCGCTGTGGATGAATACTCGGCGGCGGTGTCCGTCACCCGCCACCTCAACCTCTACAGGTCGCTCACATCCGCCTGACGCTCGCTCCACCCCCGTCCAGCACCATCAACGCTGGAGGATTGTGCGAGAATAGCAGGCGTCCGGGGACCCCCGACGCACACGATGGAGGCCCGCGTGGACACTCCTCTAGATATCCGCTTCGGTACTGACGGCTGGCGAGCTCTCATCGCCGAGGACTTCACCTTCGCCAACCTGCGCAGACTCGCTGAGGCTACGGGTCGCGTCATGGCCCAAGACACCCCTGGCGGCGCGGTCCTGGTCGGCTACGACACGCGCTTCGAGGCGGCAGCTTTCGCTAGGGCCGCCGCAGAGCGGCTGGCAGCCAACGGCCTCGAAGTGCGCCTTTCCGATCGGATGCTCCCAACCCCCGCCCTCTCGTGGGCCGCTCAGCACTCGGACGCGGCAGGTGCCGTGATGCTGACCGCGTCGCACAACCCCTCCCCCTGGCTGGGCTTCAAGATCAAGATGGCCGATGGAGGTTCGGCGCCGCCCTCCTTCACTCACAGGGTCGAGCAGCTTCTGCCCGACCACGTGCCTTCCGAGCTCAACGGCGGTCGCGTTGAGCTTGCGGACCTAGTCACCGACTACCTCTCGGCGCTCAAGGCTCAGGTGGACGTCGAGAAGATACGCGCGGCGGACCTGCGTGTTCTCGTGGACCCGCTTTACGGCGCGGGCCAGGGCTATCTAGCTGAGGTTCTACGTGACATGGGTGTGGACGTGGTAGAGCTCCACGGCGAGCCCAATCCCGGGTTTGGCGGACTGCACCCCGAGCCCATACCGCCGCATGTGGACGAGGCCCGGCGTGCAGTTGCCGCCGGGGGCCTCGACGCCGGCTTCTTCACCGACGGTGATGCGGACCGCATCGGTGCGTGTGACAGGCACGGCAACTTCGTTAACCCGCACCGCATCTTCGCCCTGGTCGTGCGCAACCTTGTCGAATCGCGCGGCATGCGGGGGAGGGTCGTCAAGACGCTCTCCACATCGGTCCTGCTCGACCGGCTGTGCGCTCACTTCGACCTGACATGCGAGACCACGCCGGTAGGCTTCAAGTTCATCTACGAGAAGATGCTCGAAGGCGACGTGCTCATCGGTGGCGAGGAGTCGGGCGGGATAGGCTTCCCCGCGCATGTGCCCGAGCGCGACGGTCTTCTGATGGCGCTCTTCCTCACCGAGATGATGGCCGAAAGGAGCATGGGTCTCGACGAGCTCGTGCAAGATCTCTTCGAGCTGACCGGCCCCATGGAGTACGGGCGGTCGGACCTGAGGCTGGAGCCCGCCGCCAAGGAGCGGTTCGTCGACTCCTGGCCATCCCTTGAGCCCGCGGATATCGCCGGCTACCAGGTCCGCGACATCGTGCGGGCGGATGGAGTCAAGTTCCTCCTGCCCGACGACGCCTGGCTGCTCATGCGCGCCTCGGGAACCGAGCCTCTCGTCCGGGTGTACGCCGAGGCATCGTCTGCCGGCGTGGTGGACGAGCTGCTCGCGGCAGGCAGAACGATGGCTGACGCGGGGGGCGCGTGAGCCGCCCGATGCGAATCACCATGGTCAACAAGTACTACCCGCCTCACCTTGGCGGGATCGAGTACCACCTCCGGGATCTCGCGGAAGCGCTGGCTGCGCGTCCCGGCGTGAGCGTGCGCGCACTCGTCGCCAACGAAGGCCCGCATACCGATCGAGGGATCGTGCGGGGAGTGGATGTCGTGCGTCTCGGCCGGTCCTTCGCGTACGCCTCCACGCCAGTTGCCCTCGGCATGGCCTCGGCGATACGACATCAGAGGAACGGGACCGAGCCGGCCGACCTCCTGCACCTCCACTTCCCCTATCCCTGGGGGGAGACCGCTTGGCAGTGGGCGATGGCGGGACTGCCGACGGTAGTGACCTATCACAGTGACATCGTTCGGCAGAAGACGTTGCTGGCGGCCTATTCGCCACTGCTAAGGCGTCTGTTGCGCAAGGCGGATCTCATCATTGCGAGCTCTCCGGATATGGTGGAGCACAGCGAGTTCCTGCGCCACGTGGCGGGCAAGTGCCGAGTTGTGCCGTTCGGCATAGATGTGGACAAGTTCGCGCCTTCACCGGAGACGGAGTCCCGCGCCGCCGCGCTGCGCTCGGGCCATCATCGCCCCATCGTGCTCTTCGTCGGTCGCCTGATCTACTACAAAGGTGCGGACGTCATGGTGCGGGCGATGGATTACGTCGATGCGGACCTCGTGATCATCGGGACGGGTCCGCTGGAGGGCACGCTGCGTGAGAGCGCCGCAGCCAGGGGCATCGCAGACAGGGTGACGTTCCTGCCGCCTGTGGACGACGCTGAGCTGCGCGCCTGGTATCGCGCGGCCGACGTGTTCTGCCTGCCGAGCGTCGCCAGGTCGGAGGCGTTCGGGCTCGTACAGCTGGAGGCGCACGCCTCGGGCACGCCCGTGGTGTCAACCAGGCTCACGACGGGGGTGCCGTTCGTCAACCAGGACGGCGTGACGGGCTTCACTGTGCCGCCGGGCGACGAGAGAGCGCTGGCGTCGGCCCTGACGAAGCTCGTCGAAGACGGAGATCTTCGCGCGAAGCTCGGCGAGCAGGCCCGCGTGCGCGCTCGCGAGAGCTTCACCATCGACCGCATGGTCGACGACACGCTCAGGGTCTACGAGGAAGCCCTCACGATGCACGGCGGGCGGGGGCGCTAGCATGTCGCGCAACCGTTTCATAGCGCTGTCACTGGCGATAGACGCGCTCCTCGTCAACGCCGGCATCGTAGCAGCCTTCTTCATCCGTTTCGGCGGCGAGCTCCCCGAATTCAACTTCAGCGCGTACGTAACCCTCGCGCCGCTACTCACAGTCGTCTACCTGGCGTGCGGCCACATCTACGGTCTCTACGAACCCGAGCGCACCGAAAGCCCGTGGGCGGTGGTGCAGGCTGTCTTTCCGGCCGTCACTCTTGGAGCTGTCCTCACCGCCGCGGTCTCCTTCTTCGGCGGCCCCCGCTTCTTCCCCTTCAGCCGACTGGCCATAGTTATCGCCTGGGGGCTGCAGAACGCCCTTCTCGTGGGCTGGCGCGTCCTGTCGCTGAGGGTCACCCCTATCAGGTGGCCGGTGCAGCGGGTGCTCATCGTGGGCGTTGACGACCTCGCCGAGGAGCTGGCGAGCGAGCTCGCCCACCGGGCGAGGTGGGGGTGGATCGTCGTCGGGATGCTCGCCCGAGACGAGGCCGAGCGCACCGAGGCAGGCCCGGCCGTCGGCGGTGTCCCCGTTCTGGGCACTCTCCAGCAGCTCTCGTCACTCGTTGCGGAGCACGACGTCGACCGGGTCATCGTTGTCTCCCCGGTCGCTCTCCGCGAGATCGTTGAGGACATGGCGCTCTCTGAAGAAACCGATGTGCGGGTCGACGTGGTTCCAGAGCTCTACGAGGTGTTCATAGGCACTGTGGATGCTGTGATCTCGGACATCCCCATCATGGAGATCACGCGCAGGACGGTTCCCCCCTGGTTCCGGGTTGCGAAACGTGCCGTGGACCTGGCAGGGGCGGCCATCCTCCTGATGCTCGTGAGCCCGGTACTGCTGATGGCCGCGCTGGCCATCCTCCTCTCGATGGGCTGGCCGATACTCTTCACGCAGGAGCGGGTTGGCAAGGACATGAGGCCGTTCTCCGTCTACAAGTTCCGCACGATGGTCCGCGATGCCGAGGAACAGACCGGCCCGGTGCTCGCGACAGAGGACGACCCGCGCGTCACTGGGCTCGGCCGCTTTCTCAGGCGATATCGCATAGACGAACTCCCCCAGCTCCTGAACATCCTTGTTGGCAGCATGAGCTTCGTCGGCCCGAGGCCCGAACGCCGACACTTCGTAGACGGCTTCCTCGCCGACATCCCCGGGTATCGGGAGCGATTCAGGGTGAAGCCCGGTGTGACCGGGCTGGCGCAGGTGAGTGGATCGTATGCCACCACCGCCGAACGCAAGCTCAAGTATGACCTCATCTATATGTATCATCAGGACCTGGCTATGGACTTGCAGATAATGATGGAGACGTTGCGCGTAGTGCTGACTGGCAGAGGCGCGCGCTAGACAGGAGGCCGAGTGGCGAAGAAGGGCGGAAGCGGCAAGCCGAAGGGCGGAAGCGGCAAGCCGAAGAGCGGGAAGGGTCCCTCGAAGCCCGGGCCCCAAGGGACGAGAGCCCAGGGTCCGAAAGGTTCCCGTTCCGGGAAGCAGAAAGGTCGCGGCAAGGCCGCGTCCCAGGAGCCTCAGCGCAATCCGAGTTCGAGCAAGCTTGTGATCGGCGAGATGACGGCAGGGGAGCGGATCGCCTGGGTCTGCCTGCACCTAGCTGTCTTCGTGGTGCCCGTCGCCATGTCGAACGCGACGTGGCTGGGCTTCCAGATGCCCTTCACCTACGACCAGTTCGACATCATCAAGGTGTTCTTCCAGCGAGCGTTCGCGCTCGTGGGAGTAGCCGCCTGGGGCTGGAGCGCTCTGACGCAAGGCGGGAAGTTCAGGCGGACGCGTGTGAACTACGTGGTGATCGCGTTCCTGCTCTGGGTCGCGCTCACGACGGTCTTGTCGATCCACTGGCCCACCGCCCTGTTCGGCAAGTACCGCCGCTTTGAGGGCTTCATCTCGTTCGTGAACTACGCGGCACTCTTCTTCCTCACGCTTCAGTTAGTGGACAGGCCTTCGCGGATCCGTTCGCTAGCACGCACTCTGTTCTTCTCGGGCACCATAGTCAGCTTCTACGGCCTTCTGCAGTATCTCAGTGCCGACCCGGTGAACTGGGGACCCCAGCTGCCGTTCGAGGCCACGAGATCCTTCTCCACCTATGGGAACCCCGACCTCCTCGGCGGCTTCCTGATGTTCCCCCTGCCCGTTTCCATCGCTTTGGCGCTGTCTGAGGACGATGATCGATGGCGGGCGGTCTACTGGGTTGGCTTCCTGCTCACGACCGCGTGTTGGGTGACGGCGTTCACACGCGGTGCGTGGATAGGCGGGCTCGTCGGCTTCTTCTTCCTTGCGATCGCGGCGTGGAGGCTGCAGATTCGACTGAGGAACATCGACTGGGCCTTTGTCGGAGGTGCTGCTGTCCTGGTGTCGGTGATCGTAGCGCGCAGCCTCAACAACCCCAACGACGTCCTGAACGTCGCGAAGCGCGTACGATCGATCTTTGAGTTCGATAAGGGCAGCGCGCTCACGCGCTTCCAGATCTGGCAGTCGGCCATCGACGCGGTCAAGGACAAGCCGATCTTCGGATTCGGCCCCGACACCTTCCGGCTTGTCTTTCCCAAGTACAAGCCTTACGAGTACGTTGCCGCCGCAGGGTACTTGTCGGTCGCCGACAACGTCCACAACTATCCGCTGCAGCTGGCGTCCGGTATCGGTATCCCGGGCGTCGCTTGGCTGTACAGCACCTTCGGCTACGCCGCTTGGCGCTCTGCCCCGGCTGCGTTCGCCAAGGGCAAGGGGCCCGAGCGGCTGCTCCTGGCGGGACTGTGGGCCGCAGCTGCCGCATACGTGGCGCACCTGATCTTCGGGCTGTCGGTGACGGGTTCGTCCTTCCTGATGTGGATCACCATGGCGCTCGTGCTGACGCCCGTCGCTCGCACCACCGAGTTCTCTCCCCCGAAATGGGGGCTGCCAGTGGCTGCGGGACTGGTGGCTCTCTGTGCATTGGGGTCGGTGGGCAACACACTCTACCTGGTGGCGGACAACCACTACTTGAAGGCTCGCGTTGCCACAACCGGGATTCAGCGCGTGCAGGAGGTCGAGAAGGCCCTCCGGCTCAACCCCTACAACGACATGTACCGCTCGGAACTCGGATTGGCCTACCAAGACATCTTCCGAGCGATGGGCAGTGACTTCGTTTCTCGCCAGCAGTCGGGCGAGGACACCACACAGCTCCGTGCGCAGCTTCGGGAGGCGTTCGAGTTGGCCGAGCGGAAACTTCAGGCTGCCATCGACTTCACCCCGTATGAGTACGACAACTACGTCTTCCTTGCCAATCATTACAACGTCGCCTCGGACTTCCTTGGCGACCTGAGCTTGAGCCAGAAGGCCGTCGAAGTCGGTCGCAAGGGCGTGGAGGTCGAACCTCATGGCCCTGCGATTCGGGTTCAGCTCGGGATGGGTCTTCGCAGACTCAACGACTTCGACGAGGCAATAGAGCAGTTCAAGGTCGCAGCCGACATGGACCCCAACTACGCGGACGCCCACATGTTGTTGGGGGAGACCCTGTCGCAGGCGGGTCGGCCCGATGAAGCGCGCCGCGTCTTCTCGGCATGGCTCGAGAGGCACCCGGACGACTCCTTCGCTCGCAACTCCCTCGACGCCCTTCCGGCCGCGGACGCTACATCGGTTGAGTGAGGGGAGATGCGGTGAACCAGGACAGATCGGGAATACCCGACGCAACCATAGAGAGGCTGCCGGTGTACCTGCGATGCCTCATGCGCGCGCAGTCCATGCGCATGCCGCTCATCAACTCGGCCATGCTGGCCGAGATGGCCGGAACCAACGCGGCCCAGGTGCGCAAGGATCTCTCGTACCTGGGCGAGCTCGGCACTCGGGGGATCGGATACGACGTAGACGAGCTTATCGGCCACATCTGCGGCTGGCTGGGGCTCTCGCAGAGCCGGCACGTGGCGATCGTCGGGTATGGGCGGCTCGGACAAGCGCTCCTCGGCTACGGGGGCTTTGGCGATCGGGGCTTCACGGTAGTCGCGGTGTTCGACAGCGATCCCGCCAAGATCGGTGAGCAGGTGGGCGATCTTGCCGTGCGCGGTCTGGAGGATCTGGACGAGATAGTGGCCGACGAGAAGGTCGAGATCGCGGTGCTCGCGGTCCCGGCTACCGAGGCGCAGGAAGTCTGCGACCAGCTTGTAGCCAGCGGCGTGCGGGCGATCCTGAACTTCGCTCCAACCCGTCTGGAAGTACCCGAGGGCGTCACCGCGCGTCACGTGGACCTCTCGGTGGAGCTGCAGATACTATCGTTCTACCTGAGCAGGCAGGAAACCGGCGACGAGCAAGGGACGGCCTGACGAACAGATGCCGGTAGAGGACTTTTCACAGACCGTGTCGGACGAAGCCCCGGCGCACAGCAGCGCCGGAGGCGACATGGTTCCCGCCTGGCTGGCGGCGCTCGTACTTATACTGCTCCTCGCCGTCTTCGGGGTGGGGGGATTCCTGCTTCGCGGCACCTCAGCTCGCGGCGAGAGGCCTACCACGGGCACCAAGATCCAGCTGCTCGAGCGAGACGTGGAGCGAGATCCCGCTGACTCGGACTCAAGGCTCGCCCTGGGCTTCGCCTATCAGACCGAGGGGCGCTATCAGGAGGCTCTAGCGCAGTACGAGCGCGTCCTTCAGGAGCAGCCGCGCGACACTGCAGCGCTCTACAACAAGGCCACCATCCTGATGCAGCTCGACAAGGCGAAGGAGGCGGAGGAGGTCTACTGGGAGGTCCTCGAGACCTCGCCCACGCACGTGCTGGCGGCGAAGTCCCTGGGGGAGTATTACGCCGCAAAGGGGCAGTACCGCTCGCTTCTGGTGGCCGTCAGGCCGGCCGCCGAGGCCAAGCCGACCATGGCGGATCTGCAGTACTTGGTGGGAACGGCCTACGAGAAGCTCGGCCAGCCTGCGAGCGCTATCGTCCACTACCGGCAGGCGCTCGCATATGTGCCGGACATGCGTGAGGCTCGGGAGGGTCTGAAGCGATTGGGCGCCCTGTGATGGCGGCGGCGCACGCCTACCGTCGGCCGGCGACGTTTCCGCTCGGCCGAGGCAAGCCCTCGCAGCGAGAGCTATTCGTGTTCCTCGCGCTGGTCCTCCTCGTCGTTCTCGTGGTGCTCATAGCCCTTTCCCTCGGACTCCTTGTTGGTTCCGGTTCCGTCGCGGAGGGCTCTCCGGAGGTGATGGGTGTCCGGGCGCTCATGGTGCTAGACGGTCCCGGGACCGGTCCCAATCCGCTGTTCGGTCGGCCGATGGGGGTGGCGGTTGGAAGGGACGACCGGATCTACGTCACGGACGCAGAGCATGACCGTGTGTGCGTGTTCGACGCCGACGGCGCCTTCCTCTTTGAGTTCGGCTCGAAGGGCGTGGCCAAACCCCTACCCGGTTTTCCGAAGACCTGGCGACCGGGCCTGCTCAACTTCCCTGCAGGCATCGATGTGGACCAAAATGGTGACGTCTACGTCGCTGACTTCCGCAACGATCAGATACAAGTGTTCGACCCCGACGGTCGTTTTCTGCGCGCTTTCCCGGATCCCTACGTGCCCGTAGGCAAGGGCAGCTCCGGCCAGGACGGCGGCGGCATAGCCGTCACCGACGTTGCCGTGCGGGACGGCAGGGTGTTCGCTACGGATACCTACCAGGTGTTCGAGTTCACCACTGGCGGCAGTCTCGTGGGCCAGTTCGGCAAGCCAGGCCGTTCCGAGCGCGATCTCGACCATCCCAATGGAGTGGATGTGACGTATGCCGGACAAGTCGTGGTAGCCGACTCGAATCACAGCCGAGTGACGGCATTCGGTGACGATGGGACGCAGCTGTGGACCGTGGGCGAGATAAGGCGCGACCTGAAGGATCGCAGTGTGGGAGCTTTCGAGCTTCCGCGCGGTCTGTCGGTTGCCGAGGACGCGATAGTTGTTGTGGATGCGTTCCGTTCGCAGGCGACCGTGCTGACGCTCAATGGGCGTGTCGCGGCACGGTTCGGCGCGAGGGGCAACGCTCCCGGAGAACTCGACTTCCCCAACGACATCGCTCCGATGGGGGAGGACTTCGTCATCGCCGACAAGGGGAACCGTAGGGTGCAGGTGGTTTCGCTCGTAGGGTGGCGCGAGGCAGTGAGGCGGATGTCCAGATGACCGCCGCAAGCGGACGCGTCTGCCTGGTCTCATACCAGGCCCTCGTGCTTGCTGTCGCTGTGGCGGTCGCCGCGATCCTGCTCGCCTGCGTGCCCTTCGCGCTGGCCTACTCCGAGACGGGCGCCACGGGCGACTGCACTGAGTGCCATGACGGTGATTATCAACGTGGCCCGCACGGCGGCTACGTCACGACCTCCAGCAAGTGCGACTCATGTCACTCGGTCCATAACGCGCCTTCGGACTCTGTCCTCCTGCTCCCTGGTCCCACCATCAAGTCTACGTGTGAGACGTGTCATGACGGGACGGGAGGAAAGGGAGTCTACGGTGCCCTGGCTGCTCGTGGCGTGCCTGTTGCTGCGACACATCGCATAGACGTGACGCGCACGGTGCCGGGAGGCGATGCATCCACCGGCGGCGCCGCTACGAAGACCTTCACGGGTGTTGGATCGAACCTCACCTGCGATGACTGTCACAGCCCCCACGCGGCCAGCGTTGTCGAATCGTTCACCGGGGACAGGCGGCGCATCACGACAGACACAACCTTCTTCAGCAACCGGCTGCTCAAGCAGCGCCCCACCTCAGCTCCCACAACTGTGACCCGCTACGGGGCCGACTGGTGCGGTGGATGCCACCTAGGGCGCGTTTCCGAGAGTTCCACCGTTCACAATCACCCAGTCGACTCCACCTACATGGGGGTCGGGAGCCCGTTCTACTACCAGCGCGTGGCTGTGCTCACCACGGAGACCTCGTTGCTGACAACGCTCGGTCCGTTGGGAGGCGCCAACCGCGGCTACCTGATGCCTCGTCCGAGAACGATCGAGCAGACCGGCCACGCTCCCATATGTCAGCAGTGTCATGAGGACAAACGCAGCGTCGAAGTGAGTCCGACCCCACCCTATGTCGCCTACTTCTCCATCACTTCGGCCGATGGGAGTTCGAGCACGGACAACCCACGCTTCCAGGTCTTCCCCCATGAGGGGGAGAACGCCGCTTTCCAGGTTGAGACTGGTGAGGACTTGTGCCTCAACTGCCATCCGCCGGGGCAGTCGTGGCCCTAGCAGAGCGAGGGCGGTATCCTCACAGGGGCTGGGCCACGCCTACATGGTTTGCAGGACAGCTAATCCGAGTGGAGTGAGCATCTAATGTATCGAAAGAGTCTGACAGTCGCGCTGCTGGTGCTCCTAGTTCTTATGGTGTCGGTACTGGCGGCACCGGCTCTCACGGGCTGCTCCGGAGGGGAAGACAATGGATCCTCGGTCGAGGCATCCGAGACTCCGTCGCCCGCCGAGCAGCCGCCCCCAGCAGAGCTGCGACGCCCAGAGGCCGCTGTCTACTCTTACCTCGTATGGATCAGCTACGCCTACCGGGTTCTCAACAGCAAAGTGGCAGATCACGTGTACACGCCTTGGGAAGAGGTGCGGGTCAACTCCTACGTCCAGTACAACATCCAGGAAGGCCGTGCCATCGATCAGCGCCTGGTGGACTTCAAGGTAAGAACGAACGAAGCCAAGGAGAACACGGCAACGGTGGGGATCACTGAGAGCTGGGTCTACCGCTACATAGATGTCAAGAGTGAGCGATACAGCAGTCCCGAGTATCAGGTGAGCTATGAGAGTACCTACACACTCGTGCGCCAACCGGATGGACGCTGGCTAGTCGACAAGGTCGATGCCAAGCCCCTCGGTACGGTTTACTGACACCGCAGGCAGGTGACCTTGCGCAGGAGCCCCCTCAGCCTCCTGAAGTCACGGCGACTGGCGGTCTGGCTATTCATCGGCGTGTGCGCGTACGCGGTCGCTGTGACGCTTCTGCCCTGGGTTCCCCACACCGATCCCAGGTCCGAGGCATGGAGGAGCGCCAATCCGGCGGCAGCCCAGACTGTGTCGGCTCTGGAGCTCGACGAGCCATTCGCGAACCCCGCATTCTTGCTTGCCGCTGCAGTCCTTACCGCCTCGACGCTGGTATGCGCCTGGGAACGCACTCGTGGGGCCTTGGCGTACTGGCGCTCGACGGGCACCATCACTCCAGCCCTTGCTGAGAGGCTCGAAGAGCGTCCGCACGCATCGCTAACGGTAGACCTGCCACTGGAGGATCTCGCCGAGCGCGTGTCCGGCCAGTTTCGCTCACTCGGCATGCGGGTGAGGCGTGGTCCGAGAATCGTGGAGGGTAATGCGCATCGGTTCGGGATCGTTGGAAGCCCCATCTTCCACTGGTCGCTGGGACTCCTCTTCCTCGTCGCGGCGGCAGGGCGTCTCACCCGGTCCGAGGGGACGATGCTCCTATTGGAGGATCGTCCCAAGGCTGAGGTACACGCGAGTTACTCTACTGTCGTTGATGGTCCCCTCTTCTCTGAGCGGCATACCGGACTGAACGTGCGCGCGAGCGACCTTGCGACCAGCCATCTAGAGGGCGGGATCGACAGGGGCTGGGCGGCCGTTGTCACCCTGGAGGACGGCGACCGCGCCCTGGCAACCCGACGGGTGTACCCTAACAGTCCGCTGCGCTATGGCAGCTTGATGGTCCATCGCGTCTCCGACCCCGGCCCCGGACCCGCGCTGCTCGCGCACGTCATCTCCAGGGACGTCTCGCTCCCGGTCGAGACGGTGTTCCTTCCCGATGAGAGCGCAACGCTTGGGCTCGCGCCCGCTGAATTCACTGTTGAGACCGTTCCGCATGGGGACTTGCTGGTGCGTCTTATCCCAAAGAGCGGTCGTCAGCTCGAGGTCTGGGTGCAGGAGCGTTCGGACTCCGTTGCCCGCGAGGCAGGCACGCTGAGCGAAGGCTCCGAGGTTACGATCGCCCCAGGGTTTCGGCTGCGAGCTGAGGCGTTCACTACGTACCTCCCGTTCGTGGTCGTGAATGACTGGTCCGTACCATATATATATGCGTTGTTCGTCACAGCCTGTCTCGGCATGGCGGTCGCTGTCTTCTGGCCGCCGAGGCGGGTCTTGGTCCTGCTCGCCGAGCGTGACAGCGGTTCGACGAGGCTCAACGTAGTAGCTCACACCCGCCCCAGCGACACGCTCTTCTCCGAACGAGTGTCAGCGGCCCTGAGAGATCTCTCGCCGAGCCCCACGGATCTCGATTCACAAGAGGAGGCGGAGTGGCGCTAGCCGAGACCATCGGGATGTGGTTCGCGACCGCGGCGTATGCTGCAGCTTCAGCGCTCTTCGTCGTGTCGTTCGTCTTCGGACGTGAGGGAGCTGGACGTGTTGCGTTCTTCGCATCGGCCGCCGGGCTTAGTGCGCACGGTGTCGGGATCGTCGTCAGATGGATCCGGGTAGGGCACGGACCCTACCTGGGTTTCTACGAGATCGCGTCCCTGCTCGCATTCCTGGGCGTTGGCGCATTCACTTGGCTTGTGTGGCGCCATCGGGGTCTTGCGGCACTCGGCACGGTTCTCATGCCGGTGACATTCTTGATGCTTGGGGGAGCCATGCTCGCCTCCAAGGAGGCGGTACCGGTCTCAGGCGCTCTCGCTAGCTTCTGGCTCATCATCCATGTAGCCTTCGCCAATCTGGCCTATGGAGCCTATGCGGCTGCCTTCGTTCTTGCGGGCGGCTACTTGCTGAGGGCGCGCGCGAGAGAGGGTCGCTTGCGCGCTTCCCTGAATAGGCTGCCCGCTCAAGAGGTCACTGACGACCTTACGTTTCGCTTCGTGGGCGCGGGCTTTCTCTTTCAGGGGGTAATGATCGCCTCAGGAGCCATCTGGGCCAACGAGGCTTGGGGTCGCTACTGGGGCTGGGATCCGATGGAGACGTGGTCGCTAGTTGCCTGGGCGGTATACGCTGTCTATCTACACCTGCGCTTGACTCTCGGCTGGAAGGGCGAGAGGGCGGCCTGGGTCGCGGTCGTCTCGCTTCCGATCATCGTGTTCTCGCTGCTCGGTGTGCCACTCGCGTACCCATCCATTCACGGAGCCTACCTCGCCTGGTGAAACGTCCGCCGCAGCATGGCCCGTCTGCCGCTTCGATCTCTGCTTTCAGAGTGTCTCGCCCCGCCACCCCATCAGTGACGGGGGTCACTGGGCCTGCGTGCGGCTTGGGGACGGTCTTTCAGATGGCGGACGCGCCTCACAACCGCCCTGCCCAGCGCATCTGTCAGGATTACGCTCAGAATGTGGAGATTCTGTGGCCGAGTGAGCGATTTCACTATTGACGTACCTTAACGACGGGGCCATACTGTACCGTGACTACGACTGTGGGCGTAGTCCGCTTTGCGCACGGAAGTATGCTGCGGGCTGATGCAGGCGATGACCTACATGAGCAGCCCATTCGGTCCGCAGACAGGCTCCCCGGGGGGAGCGGTAGGTTTGGTCTGGCGACCGAGGATGTGGATGAGATGAGGAAGCGAGTTGTGGTCGTTGCCGTCATGGCCGCGGTTCTCGCGCTCGTGGCGGTAGGAGTGGCGCACGCTGCCAATCCGCCGACGCCATACACCAAGAGCAGCGATTGTCGCTACTGCCACGAGTACAACTTGAGCGATGGCGGGCGAACATTCCCAGGTAACTACAACGGTGACAGCAAGACGACGATCCGGATGACCTTTGACGTCTCTGGGACCGTTGACTACACGGCGTGCGCCAAGTGCCACAATCTGAATGACGGCATTGGTGGCTTCGCGCACCCGTATCACAACGTCACCGCGGGAAACTGCAACTGCCACTCGAACATCTGGCAGGGCAACCTCAACGTCCTCATCTCGGCTGTTCCTCAGTACACCCATCCGAGCTATGGCAAGTTCGCATCTGCGGCCTCGCTGAACACTACGGCGGGGCAGCTTCACATCATCCACAACTCCCCCCGCTGGCCTGCAAACGCATTCAAGAACGGGAACGCCTGCGGTAGCTGTCATAACCGCGCAGCGTGCAACGCTTGTCACACGAACGCGTTCACCACTTCCACACACGACACACACCGCAATCACCCCAGCGCCACCGATCCTGACGCCAATGAGCCCGGGCCGCCCGGTTACTGGAACGGCACCGTTTCTCCGGGCATCAACTGGGGCGGCGGTCAGACCCAGGGTGACATCACGCAATACACAGCCAACGTGTCCTGCGGTATCGCCGGTTGTCATAACGTGGACACCGCCGCCAACTTCGGTCCTAGGCAATACGAGGATATGGCGGGACTAGGGGACGGATCGCCCGTCATCAGGACCCAGTGGGACAATCAGCTCCCCGGCCGGCCCCCCAATGAGTTCTACAAGAGCTACTACACGGCCAGCCGAGCGGCTTGGCAGAACGTGGCCGGCAAGGTCATGACGTTCCCGTTCAACGGTGAGCGCATCCAGGTCATCGGCGACAAGGACCAGTATCGCGGCAAGGCGGACTTCCGGATCGACGGCGGAGCGCCGGTAGAGGTGAACGAGTACGGCGCTGTTCGCGAGTTCCAGACGATCGTCTTCGACAGCGGCCCTCTCGCCAGCGGTCCGCACACCTTGACCATCACCGTGAAGGGCACCACGGACGGCAAGGCGGCCTTCTTCATCGTTGACGCCTTCAGGGTCTGGACGAAGGGCAGCATCGCGTCAGCTGACTTCTGTGCGAACTCGGGCTGCCATGCCGACTACGGCAACGAGCACGAGACCAGCGGCGTGGTGTCGGCGTGGAGCCCGTACGGCTACCACTACGCCACCGATGTCTCCCGGACCGTGGAGACGAGTTCGGGCGCGTTCTGCGAGGCGTGCCACACCATGACGCTCTCCACCGAGCACCAGCAGCGCTCGAGTTCCTCCGGTTCCGGCAAGACCTGCACGGGCAATGGTCAGGGCGCGGCGCCGTGCCACAACACGGTCGTGCTGTCCAACCCCGCCAGCTGGACCGGCAACTACAACGTGCCAAACCGGACCTGCTCCTACCAGGTGGGAGGCTATCAGGCGTGCCACACGGCTGGAGTGGGCCGAGCGCAGCACGGGCGCTACACGCAGGCGCACGAGTCCACCAGCACCTGCAGTGCGAGCGGAGTCGGCTGCCACAACACCGGCAGGCTGACTACGCTGCACCCAACTCAGGCTCAGTGCCTGAGTTGCCATCCTGACTCGCCTGCGGCGCAGCCAGCGAGTGCCGCGTGTGGCAATGCAGCGGCATGTCATGGCACCTACACCACCACGACCGGCCACTACGGTGGCGCAACCACAGGTAACGAAGGTACTCACACCGCGTCCACTGCGAGCATGGCCGCATCGAACTCGCTGGACGCTCGATACACGTGTAACTCGTGCCACAGCGGTGGCACGACCGATCCCGGTTTGCTCAAGGCGCACACAAATGCGGCGCCGGCGAACACCTGTCAGGGCTGCCACAATTCGAACGGCACCACGGGACTGCTGATCAATGCCGCGAAGGTCATCACCTCAACTACACCGTGGAACAAGACCTGTGCTCAGTGCCACGGCACGGAGGGTCCGAGATTCCACGACACCTCGCAGACGGCTCACGCCACGAGCGGCCTGCCTCAGGGCGGGAACGGCTGCTCGTGTCACAGCGTTCCGGCCATGAACCTGATGCAGATTCACTCCAACGCAACATCCGGCACGTCGAAGCCTGGGTGTGCCAGCTATGACGCGAGCGCGTCTGCCGGTTGCCATACGGCTGCGTTGAAGAACAACAGGCCGACCGCCAAGACCTGTGGTACTGGTGGCGGAGCGTGCCATCAGAGTTACGCCGATACCCACAAGGGCGACTACGACCATCCCGACGCCACGGTGGGCGGTTCGGCATACGCCAGTTACAGCGCTGACACCTCCGGTTGCGTGGCGTCCGGCGCCGGATGCCACGGCAATGCCGGCTACGACATCATCGTCTACCACA
>CAZWGV010000038.1:0-20258 GCA_964633595.1 uncultured Coriobacteriaceae bacterium
CCGTGCCGCCGGTGCCGAAGTATGCGGCATCCCACCAAGTCGCGCTCTTCATCCGAATCCTCGCGTCCCCGAGCAGCACTCGGACCTCCTATATCCTCAGGTCGGCGTGACAGCGCCGACAGAGTTCAGCGCCAGAGTACTCTGCGATCAGCCGGTTGCGGTAGTCGAGTGCGCCGTGGCAGCCGTAGCAGAGCCGCAAGTCGTGGGCCGACCTCTGAACGCCGAACTCCTCTTCACCGATCCGCGTCGTGCCGAAGTCAACATGGCAGTCGTGACAGATGTAGGGTCGTCCCTTCTTCTCTTCGACACCGAAGTGCACGGCGTGCTCGGCCAGACCCTTGTTCTTGATCGACGTCGGCGGATCGGTCTTCATCTCAGGATGGCAGCGCACGCAGTTCTCGGGGATCAGTTCGGAGCGAGAAAGCTCCCCGTGGTGGCACTGCTGGCACTCCCGGCGATCTCGATGACACATCCCGCAATCCCTGCCGGCCGACGCGGCGCCGTTGACGCGAACTCGCTGCGCGTGAGTGGCTATCCAATCGGTGGCGTGAGGCACCACGGTCCGATGACACCTCCCACACGACGGACCGTCATGACAGACCGCGCACTGCCCCTCCTGTCTGAGGAACTGCACTCCGTGAATGCCTTGCCACGTGGCCTTCCGATGCTCTGCAGGTATGACCTGCTTACTGAGCCGCCCATTTGGGAGTCGTTTGCGTCCGTAGTGGCATGTGACACACGACGACTCACCGTGGCAGAGCAGACACCCCGCCAACTGTCTTTCTGCCGGAGTCCGATGCGACTTGGCGATGAACTGGGCGGTGTGATCTTTGGGCAGAAGCTCGAACTCCTTGGGATGACAGGCGGCGCAGTCCGTGGTGGCGACGACTCCACGCGCCAAGTGATTCAGGCCATGACACCTGTAGCAGGAAGCCATGGTGGGACGCTCGATCCGGTCCGGCCCGTGCCCGTACAGAGGGTGGCACGCCGTGCACTGGACGTTCTGCTCCAGGTGGCTCTCGTGGGTGAAGATCAGACGACCCGGGGCTCGATCATCAAGGTTCGGATGGCAGAAGATGCACTGTCCCATCGTGGTCGGCCCGTACGGCCGAAGCAGCACCGGCGAGACGCTCTTCGTGCGCGGGGCACCTGTGGGAATGTAGTAGGGCTGCATCTTCTCGGTCTCGACGCCCTCGGCGACATGACACTTGTCGCAGTCTTCGGGAGACTCATGGCAGAGCATACAGGCATTCACATCCCGCTCCGAAGGAGCGACATGCGGCTTTCCTGCCCAGTCGTCCACATGGCTGGAGGGCCTGGTCTCGAAGGCGGGCGGATGGCACGTCTCGCACTCCTTCGACGGCTCCTGACCGTGGGGACCCTGCCGGAACCCGTGGCACGAAAGGCACGTCTCCATCGTGGGCGAGTACGGATTCCCTCCCTCGTGCGCCATGCGGTAGTGGCACTGGGCGCAGCCAAGGTGTGCATGCGACGCATGGTCGAAGTTCAGGCGGCTCGTTCTAACTGCCGCGATCTCAACGTGACAGGGGATGCACGAGCCCGCCCCAACATCCTTGCGGGGATCGATCGCTGGTGCGGTGACGGCCAGCGCCCTGCCCGCCCCCCAGAGTGCGAGGGCGGCCGCCGCGAGTACCGCGACCGCCGCCCTCCGGTACGGGTGACTCGACCGGTGTCTCGTCAGCTCACCCACGACCTCACCTTCGCCAGTAGGCGAAGGAGCGGGTTCGAACTGCGGGCCTCGGCCTTCTTATGGATCAGGTCCCCGGCCTTGAGCGTGAACGACTCGGCAGAGCCCTTGTGGCACTCGCCGCACGTGTCCGCCATCCGCTGCTGAGAAACAGTTGACGATGGGTCGGATGAGGGGAGCACGTCGTGCGCGCCGTGGCAGTCCCAGCAGGCCGGTGCGTCCAGGGCTCCCCGCTTGTAGGCAGCGCCGTGATAGTAGTCGTCGTAGGAGTCGTAGTGCTCCTTGTGGCACCTGGCGCACACGCGGTACGCGGCACCGTGCAGTGCGGCCTGTGCGGCGGCGTTGTCGAGGCGCAGGATGTAGTGGCCGCCGTGACACGATCCGCACGAGGCCGATTCCAGATCACCCTGCATGAGCTTCTGTCCGTGCACGGAAGACGCATACTCAGCGGCGACCTCCTTGTGCTCGTGGCAGTCCTGGCATGCAAGAGACGCGTTCACCGTCCAGAGCTTCGTCCTGTCCGGCCCCTCTTCATACTTGAAGTCCACGTGACACTGGACGCAGGTCACCTTCGCGTGCGCCGAGCGGTCGACGCCGCTCACCTGGAAGGATTTCATGGTGCCTGCAGACAGCTTCAGCAGGTTCTCGTTGCCATGGCACGCCAGACACCCATCGCCGGGATCGAAGATGTAGGCCTCTTTGGGCTTCCAGTCGATGAAGTCTTCCTCATGGCAGTCGTCGCACCACTTGCCGTCGTGACACATCATGCAGCGGGTCTGGAGCTGCGTCTCGCCCGGCTTCACGTGGGGCTTTTCGGCCCAATCCCACTTATGGAAGGCCGGCCGCAGGCGTTCGCGCCGTGTGCGGTGGCAATCCTCGCACTTCCCGCTCGCAAGTTCTCCGGAGGGCCCGTGCAGGAGACCGTGACAGGCGAAGCACCCCCGCATGGTGGGCCGCTCGGTGCCTTCCTGGCCGTGAGGGAACTCCGTGTGGCAGCTGCTGCACTCCATGCGGATGTGGTAGCCGTGGGTGAAGATGATCTCCCCCGCGTAGTTCTCCGTATCGGCGATGTTGGCGTGACAGAACAAGCACTTGTCTTTCGAAACCACTCCCCCGATGATGATGCTCGTGGCATCGGTGGACGAGAGCGCCCACGCTGAGGGAACAGCGAGCGCCCAAGCAGCCACCATCAGGCCGATGATCCGTCCGGCGCGCCTCAGCCACGTGCCCAGGGGCGACATCTCGCGTATGCCCATCTTCGTCCTACCCTTTCCCCTGACGGTCTCCGACGGTTCTCGACAACCCAACCAGCTCCTAGCTGAAGATCGACGCTATCTGCGAGAACACCCCTGCCACCGCTCCGCGTGCGTTATTCAGAAGCCTGTACAGCGGGTTCTCCTCCAATGCCTCCGATCGGCGATGGATGAGACCCGAGTAGCTTACGTACGCCTCGTTCGCCGTCGGGTGACACTGCCCACAGGTATCCGGAAGACGAGACTCGCTCACCATCGAGCGGCGATCCTCCGAGTTGAACACCTCGTGCCCACCGTGACATTGCCAGCATGCAGGAGCGTCGCGCGCGCCACGGCGATAAGCTCGACCATGGTAGTAGTCCGAGTAGCTGTCCCAGTACTCCTCGTGACACTTGCCGCAGACGTCGAACCCCCGCTCGTGCAAGGCGGCAGCCCCTGCGGGGTTGTCCGTCAGCATGGCGATCTCATGCCCTCCGTGGCAGTCACCGCAAAGCGGCTTGTCCTCGATGTTGGCTGGTGCCGACGCCCCCGGGGTGGTGCTGATGCTGTGAACGCCTCGGCTGTATGCCTGGAACTGCTCCTGATGGCAGTTCTTGCAGGCCAGCCGCGCGGTACGACGCCAGTCCTCCTCGGCCACGTTGTGCGGCGCCTTGTAGGCGAAGTCGAGGTGACAGCCGGTGCACATGACCGCAGCATGCGCCGACGCGTCGAGGATCGCTCCGTCAACCCAGTAGCTCACGAACTGATCACCCTTCAAGCGCACCAGGTTCTCGTCACCGTGACACACCATGCACCCTGACTTGCCGGCGGTCGGCAATGTGAACGACAGGTCGTAGCCCTGATCGCCCTGTGCCTGGCTGGCCGCCGGCGTGGCCTGGACCGACTGCTGCTGCGCATAGGCAGCGCCCGGCACGTGGACAGCGATACCGAGTGCCACGACGCTCGCGGTGATGACGATGCGGCACTTCGATATCACGCCAGCCTTCCGACGGACTACTCGGATCGAGCGAGGATCGGGGCGGTTCCGGGACTGGGGGCGTGTGCCCCCTCGTGCCCGTGCTCATCCCCGTGGCCCCGGCCGCCGGCGTGTCCGTCCTCATCCTCGTGCGCGTGTTCCTCTCCATGGTGTCCCTTGTCCAGAAAGTGGAGCCCGAAGAAGCTGAGGAATGCGGGCAGGTCTTCGGTCATCGACAGATACGCGTGCACAGTGGTGAGGATGATGAAGAGCCAGTTGATGATGTAGTGCGTGATCCTCATATACCAGCCCGCGAGATCCGTGCTCCCAACCAGAGCGCCGAGCCACCAGCCGACGAGAAGATCGCGCGGGCTGTACCCGAAGATGAACGGTGCCGTGACGAGCGCGAAGCCAGTGAGCGCTTGTATCGCCAGGAGCGGTGCGAAGAGCGTGTAGGTCGCCTTCTGCATGACGTTGTACTTGCCAAGGTGCGGCTTGGACTTCTTGATGAAGGCGTAGTACATGACCACTTTCGGCATGGTCACTATGTCTTGCTTGGTGATGGCGAACTCCCGGTAGTCGCGCCTGCTGGACAAGAAGGCGTACCAAAGGCGCCAGACAAGGTTCACCGTCACGATGATCATCGCGATGTAGTGCAGGTAGCGCATTCCTGTGCGCGCTCCGGGCATCGTGAAGAACGGGAATCTGATGTACATGCCGGTGAAACCGAGGATGAACATGCACGCTACATGCTGGAAGTGCAGGAACTTCGGGAGGGTGGGGATCGGTGGCCCTTCGTGGTGAGGCCACTGCCAGCCGATGAAGCGACGCTTCGCCCGTCCGGTAAGGATGTTGCCCACAAAGTGGCCCGAGAGGGCGACGACCACGACCACGTAAAGGCTCGTGAAAACGACGTCAAGCCACACATTCAGCTGGATGAGGTTCACTGCCACAGCCCCCTGTTCCCTAGGACCTTGCTCCTTGCCTGCACGAGTATGGGCTGATGATGTCGGGTGCCGTCATACGGGCGTCCGCTAGCGCATCGCATCGGTGACGTTGCGCATGCGCGCAACACACCATATGCCGACGTCGGTCTTCCGGCGTCGGCGAGCGAAAGAAGCTTGTGACGACTGTTACACACAGAGGATATGGGGGTGCGCACGCAGTGTCAACGAAGCCACAGCTCACAGGTCCCGCACCTCTACCCTGCCGGCGACGCGCATTCCGGCGTCCTTGAGCAGGCATTCCGCCGCGTCCGCCACCTCAGGCGAGAGCCGCAGCGCGATGCCGCACAGCTTCCCGAACGCCTTTGGCGCCGGGATGGGTACGACCGCGAAGTCGGCTGCGCGAAGTGCCTCCTCGGCGGCTAGTGCGTCGTGTGTGGTGTCGAATCCGAGCACCAGGAAGTCGCGTGGACGGCGAGGACTCACTCGGCTAGCTCCCGAAGAGCCTGCAGCGCCGCGCACACGTGTTCGGCCGTGTTGCCACGCCCAAAGGAGAAGCGGACGGCTCCACAGTCGAGCGTACCGAGCGTCCGATGCGCCCAAGGCGCACAGTGAAGACCCGCTCGGACAGCGATCCCGTACTTCCGCTCGAGCAGGAACGCCACTTCGTCGGCGGTCCGACCATCGGGAACAAGGCTGACGATGGGCACGCGCGGCTCGTCGGGCGCGGGGCCCAACAGCCGATACCCGCCCATTTCAAGCACACCTGCCATGAAGTCGCTCGCAAGCATCGACTCGCTCGACCGCGCCGCCGCCCCCTCCGCCACGAGCACCTGCACTGCGGCGCCCAGCCCGGCGATGCCCGGGGTGTTGGGCGTTCCGGCCTCGTAGCGATCGGGGCGCGCCGAGGGCTGGTCCAGCGAGTCGGAGCCGCCCCCGCCGGTACCGCCCTGCACCGCCTCGGCAACCTGCAACTCAGGAGAAAGGTAGAGAACTCCCACTCCTTGCGGACCCAGCAGCCCTTTGTGGCCGGATGCGGCGTAGGCGTCCACACCTAGGGCGAGCACGTCGACTGGGAGATGCCCGGCACCCTGCGCGCCGTCCACAAGCAGCACAGCCCCAGCTTCGTGCGCCACATCGGCGAGATCCCCCAACGGCTGTATAGCGCCGGTCACGTTGGAGGCATGCTGACAGACGATGGCGGCCGTTGGAGCTTCGCGCGCTGCGTGCTCAACGGCATCCGCGTCGATGACCCCGTCAGGATCCGCGTCCACGATGCGGAGTTCGACGCCCTGGGAGGCGAGCACGTGCAGTGGCCGAGCCACAGCGTTGTGTTCCATGGAGCCTACAACGACCCGGTCACCGGGCTTCAGCGTGCCCTTGAGCATGAGATTGCACGCATGGGTGCAGCTGGGCAAGAACAGGATATCTCTCGCGTCGGGAACGCCGAGGTAGGAGGCGCAAGCCGCTCGCGCTTCGAAGATCACCCGTGACGCATCGACGGCCAGCGAGTGTGCGCCTCGGCCTGGATTCCCCCCGTGGATAGTGAGGGCATCGACGACCGCTTCGATGACCTCTGCCGGCTTCGGCCATGACGTGGCCGCATGATCCAGATAGACCGCAGGCGGGGTAGGAGAATGCTCGCTGGCGCCGGTTGCCCTCACTCGGCCTCGCTCGACGTCGCGGACGCCGCCTGCCCGGCTGCCTCACTCCGGCGCCCGGCGCTGCCGTCGTGCCCCCCTCCAGCCATCATCTCGACCGCGTGCTCAAGCTGATCCGCGATGACAGCGAACGTCTCCCGAGCGGCCTTCTCGCTACCGGGTAGGTTCACGACCAGGGTTCTGCCACGCGTCACGGCCACTCCCCTGGAGAGCATGGCGCGTCTTGTGACCTTCATGCTGTCGGCCCGGATGGCCTCAGCGATGCCGGGGACCTCGCGTTCGCTCACAGCCAGCGTGGCCTCCGGCGCGACATCTCTGGGGCCGAGTCCGGTGCCGCCGACGGTCAGCACAACGTCGCAGCGATCGAGGTCCGCCATGTCGATCAGCGAGGCCGTGATGTGCTCTGTGTCGTCTGGGGTGACGTGGTATGAGACCACCACCCAGCCCCTCTCGGAGCAGATATCGACGAGAGCGTGACCAGCCGTGTCCTCCTCCATTCCCTTCGACCTGCTGTCGGAGCACGTGAGAATACCCATGCGTAGCTCGCGCACCTCGGCCACCCCCAGGTTCCCGATGCTTCGGGCGCGCTCCTGGAGCGCCTCTCGTTTCGGTCCCTCTTCCGCGAGCTCCCGACCCTCGGCGATGGACGGGTGGTCGCAGGTCCCGTCTCCCAGGCTGATCACACGGATCTCGTCGCCCGAGCTGACCTTCCCGCCGGAACGCACCACCGCGAAGATGCCTTCCTTGGGCATGACGCAGTCGCCGGCCTGGTAGTAGATGGCGCACTTGGTGTGGCAGACCTTGCCGATCTGGCTGACCTCGACGACGGCCTCTGGGCCGAGTGCGAGCGTCGTACCGATGGGCAGGCGCATGAGATCGATGCCGGTTGTAGTGATGTTCTCGGCGAAGTCGCCCGGGCCCACATCGAGTCCTTTGGCTCGCATGGTGGCGATGGACTCCTCGGCGAGCAGGCTGACCTGCCGGTGCCAGTCACCGGCGTGAGCGTCGCCCTCGAACCCTCTGTCGGGGACGAGGACCCCTTGGGCGCCTGGCGGCTTTCGCACCGTCTTGCGCTCGGAGATGTTCACCGAGACGACACGCCCGATGCCGACCGGTTCGCAGGTGCTCAATCCCGCTCCTCCTGTGGTGATGCCGCTGCTTGTGCCCGCTGGATGCGCTCCCAGCGCCCGGAAACGCCCCCCTCCTTGAGTAGCAGCGCCACCTCGCCCACGACCATGCCCCTGTCGACCGCCTTGCACATATCATACAAGGTCAGAGCGGCAACCGAGGCCGCCATGAGGGCCTCCATCTCCACCCCGGTGCGCGCCTCTGTCTCCACCTCGGCACGAACCCGAACGCCGGCCTGCTCGATGAGCAGCTCCACCGATGCGCTGGTGAGGGGCAGCGGGTGGCAGAGCGGGATCAGGTCCGAGGTCCTCTTGGCTGCCATGATGCCGGCGATGCGAGCCGCGGCCAGCACGTCACCCTTGGGCGCACGACCCTCGGCGATCATCGAGACGGTCTCCGGGAGCATAGAGATGAATGCTCCGGCCACCGCCCGGCGACGCGTTGCCGGCTTGCCCGCCACATCCACCATGCGCGCAGCGCCGTGTTCGTCGACGTGCGTCAGCCCTCCATCGGCCTCCGCCGGCCGCGCCTCGCCCGGCGCGGTGGTCCCCTCTGTCGGCTCGGCCATCCTAGCCTCCTATCTGGAACATGCGCCTGCGTGTGCCCACTTGATGCTCATGCCCGCTGGGCTTGCTGCCCAAAGCCTCGCGCACCAGGGCTCGCACCTGCTCGTCGGAGCCACCTCGCAGCACGGTCCTGACATCGATCTCCTCGTCCGAGAACAGACACGGTCGAAGCCTGCCGTCGGCGGTCAGCCTCAATCTGTTGCACTCAGCGCAGAAGTGGTGGGAAAGCGGCGAGATCACCCCGACGGTGCCCTCGGCCCCCGGGAAACGGTAGTAGCGAGCCGGCCCCCAGCCTCCCGGAGCGTTGCGGCGTGCTACCGGCTCAAGGAGCCCAAGTCCGTGAGCCTCTCCCTTCGATGTCAGTTCACCCAGGACCTCGTCGGCCGGGACATGGTCGTCGGCGCTCCATCCCCCTGAGTGTCCTTTGGGCTCGCAGGGGTCGCCGTCCTTTGCGTCGCCCACCGGCATGTACTCGATGAAGCGAACGTGGACCGGCCGATCGAGTGTCATCTTCGCGAAGGCCAGGAGGTCTTGGCGGAGTCGTCGCACTACGACCACGTTGAGCTTGACCGGCGCCAATCCCGCGTCAAGCGCGGCGTCGAGCCCGGTGAGCGCTCTAGCTAGCGAGCCGCCCCTGGTCACGGTCGAGTAGACATCGGGGTCGAGGGAGTCGATGGATATGTTCACACGCGTGAGCCCGGCTTCCGCCAAGGGCCTGGCGAATCGCGGCAGGAGCGTTCCGTTGGTGGTGAGCGCCACTGCCTCGATCCCGGTTGCGGCCAGCAGACGGCGCACGTGATCGACGACTCCCCGTCTTACCAGAGGCTCGCCGCCGGTGAGACGTATCTTCGTGATGCCCTCCGCCACAGCGGCGGCGGCGAATCGCTCGATCTCCTCGAAGGTGAGGATCTCCGCCGAAGGTCGCAGCTCAACTCCCTGGGGGGGCATGCAGTAGACGCAGCGCAGGTTGCACCTGTCGGTGAGGCTCACTCGGAGGTAGTCGACCCTTCGGCCGAGTGCATCACGAGCCTCCATCGACGGCCTCCCGCACGTGCGCACGGCGACCTTCGAGGAATCGTGACTCCACGAGGTCGGCGAGCCCCTGGCTGTCCTCCAGGGGCAGGATGGGGAGGTCGCCCACCTCGTGATCGCCGTCTGTGACCAGCGCAACCAGCTCGTCCGGGGTGCACAGCAGCTCAGTCGACCGGCCCGCGCGCGATACCTCGACCCGTGCCCTCCCCGCGATGCGAAAGCCTTCGGTCAGCAGGATGTCCACATCGCCCGCAGCCTCAACGAGCTCATCGAGGGTGCGCTCTCGTTTGACCGACCGCAACACCGCCAGCTTGTGGGGAGCGCTCACCATGGTCGTGACGGCACCTGCACGGGCGAAGCGCCAGGAGTCCTTCCCGGGGACGTCGATGTCGAACTCGTGAACGTGGTGCTTGACCGCCGCCACACGCCACCCTCGCGCGGACAGTGCTCGGATCAGGCCTTCGATCACCGTCGTCTTGCCCGAGTCGCTCTTCCCGACGATCGAGACTACAGGCACCGTCCTGCTGTCTGGCTTGTCGGCCATCTCCGTGTCCTCGCGACGTCCGCTGACTCCCGCCGCTCCAGCTAGAAGCAGCCAAGGTCGCAGTTATGTACTCTCACACCGGCCGAATCGGCGGCCGCACCAGCCACCTTGTAGGGCACACCGTTGTCCTCGGCGAGCTTGCGCAAGACCGCGCACGTGACCCGGCCATCCGTGGCCTTGTCGCGCACAGCCTCCTCCAGCTCGGGTGTGACCTGCTCGGCCCACCTGGGATCGGTCGTCTTGTCTTGCAGGCTCATCGTGCATCCTCCTCGATATCCAGGCGCATGCAGCGCACTTGTGTTCCCGCCGCGAAGCTCGCTTCTCCCTCAGGCAGCACCATCAGGCAGTTGCCGATATGTGCCGCGGTGAGCAAGGCCGACGACTGGCTGCCGGAGAGCTTCACGGAGTGTCCACCGTCCCCTGAGGGCGAGACCCGCGCACGAAGGTAGTACCGGCGATCGGGCTTCTTGCGGACGTCGTGCTCCAGGGTGGCTACCACCTCGGGCCGGTCTAGCTCGGTGAAACCCTGCATGAGGCGCAGCGCCGGGCGCACGAACACCTCGAATCCCACGAACGTGCTGGTAGGGTTGCCGGGCAGCCCGAAGAACGGTACCCCCCTCACGCTGCCCATCGTCTGGGGATCGCCGGGGCGCATTGCCACTTTCCAGAACTCGAGCTCGCCTATGCGCTCCAGCACGGGCTTCACGTAGTCGAAGTCCCCCACCGAGACCCCGCCCGACGTCACGATGAAGTCAGCTTCCGCTGCCGCGCGCTCAAACGCGGCCTCGGTGGCATCGAGCTCGTCGGGCACGATCGGATAGCGGAGCGGCACGCCTCCGGCAGCCAGAACCTGAGCGGCGATCGAGTACGAGTTGGAGTTGCGTATGTGACCGGGACCGGGGCTGTCGGTGACCTCTACCAGCTCGCTCCCAGTGGAGAGGACCGCCACCTTCGGCCTGCGATGGACGCTCACGGTCGCATGCCCTGTGGCTGCGGCGAGCCCTATGGCCGCCGCCCCCATGACCTCACCGGCCGCCAGAACTGTGTCGCCTGCACGAACTTCCTCGCCGCGCCGGCGCACGTGTTCGCCCAGCGACGGAGCGTGCATCACAGCGACCCGCTCAGTGCCGTCCGGCTGGGGCGGCGCGATAGCGGTGCGCTCCACCATCACGATGGAGTCCGCCCCGACCGGAAGGGGTGCGCCGGTCATGATGCGCGACGTCTGGCCGGTTCCGACATCGAGTTGCGGCCAGTCGCCCGCAGCGATCGTCTCGATGACCTGGAGCGTCACGGGGCCGGACTCCGATGCGCCGGCGCAGTCCTCGGCGCGGACCGCGAAGCCGTCCATGGCCGAGTTGTCGAAGGGCGACACATCGATGTCCGACGTGAGGTCTTCGGCGAGCACTCTGCCGAGGGCGTCGAGAAGCCCCACTCGCTCGGCTTCCAGACGCCTCACCTGGGCAAGGACCCTTCCGCGCGCCTCCTCGACCGTCATAGACACCTCACTCTCGCCCCCTTTCACGAGAACCGGTGCCGGCAGCGTCCACTGCGTGCGATGCCCCGGCACTGGGCGCGGGGTTCTCGGGGCGAATGTCAGCGTCCTCGATGCGCTCGGGGTGCGAGTAGATGGTCATCTTGCCGCCCCGGCAGTACCCGACAAGAGTGATGCCGAGCTCGTCGGCTATCTGGGCGGCGAGGTCGGTCGCGGCCGTACGCGAAACTACGATCGGCACGCGGCTCTTGGCGGCCTTGACCGCCATCTCGTAGCTGATGCGCCCCGTCGTGAGCAGAACCGCGTCGTCGGTCGGCACCCGGTCGAGCCAGGCTCGCCCGAGGACCTTGTCGAGTGCGTTGTGCCTGCCCACGTCCTCGCGAACGAAGACCACCTCGTTGTCGCGGGCGAGAGCGCAGGCGTGCGTGCCGCCCGTGTCCCGGTACGCCTCGGCGCCGCGAGCCATCTGGCGCATCAGCTCGGTCAGTACTCCTCCGGCCACTCGGAGTTCGCGATCGATCCTGGCCAGCCCTCGCGCATGACCGATCGATGAGAACGTGATCCCTTTGCCGCAGCCCGAGGTGACATAGCGCTTCCTGTGCACCATGTCATCGGGAACGGTCTCGGCCGATACAACCCACGCCAGACCTCGCTTGTAGTCCGCGGCGACCGACTCGAACGCCTCTCTGTCCGCTAGCAGGCCCTCGGCGAGAAGGAAGCCCACAGCCATCTCCTCTATGTGCAGCGGGCTGGCCTGCACCGTGGCGACCTCGACATCGTTCATGTGCACTGTCACGGGACGCTCGCTCGGCAGGCCGCGAGGGGGGACTTGCACGATGGCCGGCCCGGGCTCGGTGCCCCCCACGTCAGACGGTCGCGCGACTTCCTCCGAAGTGACCTCGGCCGAGTCGCGTACCTCCACCAGATCGGATGGGGTGTTCACGTTGACCAGGCTTCGCAAATCAGGGTCGTACTCTCTCAGCCGCTCGGCAGGGACCTCCACCACAGCTACATCGCCGAATATGGCCACCAGCCGCCTGCGGCCCGTCGCGAGTGCCCGGCGGGCGGCGGGTAGGCAATCCACGTGATAGAGGGCGAGCAGCGGCTCCGGCCCCTCCTTGGTAACGGGCACGACCGCCTGTCCCGCATCCCGCATCTCCCACAGCGCTCGGATGACGGCAGGGTCCACCCAGGGCATGTCCGCAGCCACCGCCAGCACCCACTGGTGGTCTCCCGACGCGCGCGTCGCAGACAGCGCCGTGGCAAGCCCTCCCAGCGGACCCTGGTAGGCTACCTCGTCCACGAGTACCTGGATGTCATCGGCGAGGCCCGCATCAGCTAGGGCCTCGGGGCGGTTGGTCACGACGACAGTCCGAGCGCAAGCCTCCCGGACGACGTCAACCACGCGAACCACCAGAGGCTCGCCTTCCAGCGGGAGGAGCGTCTTGTCCACTCCCATGCGCATCGATCTCCCGCCCGCCATCACTGCGGCGGTTATGGGGAGCCTCTCCTCTGGACCTGCCATCACCAACGCTCCTGCCTGCCCCGGCCTGCACCGTCGGCCACAGCGTGCACCCTAGCCTGCGCCCGATGATCGAACGCTCTCACGCTACTCCCGTCGACGCCTCGGCGCCAACGGCCCGCGCGCGCACCGCGGTCGCCTTGAAGACAGCGAGTACCTCGACGCCTTGCGCGATGCGAAGCTCCTCCACCGCGGCACGCGACACCGTGGCCGCCATCCGAGCCCAGCCAGCCTCCAGGGTCAAACGCATGGTCGCACCACGAGGGTGTACTTCGACCACCCGACAGAGCACCCTGTTCCTCGCCGAGGACAGCGGCAGCTCGGCCTCTGCCTCGAAGATGAGTATGTCCTCCGGCCGAACCCCGAGTGCAAGTGGGGTGTGCGGGGGCCAGTCGCCAACCGCGTAGAGGTCGGCACCGCCCACGCCGACTCGAACGAGCCCCTACGACGCGTCACGCACCACACCGCGTATGGGAGCCTCCATGCCAAGGAACGCCGCAGTCCACTCGTCCTCAGGCAATCCCATGACGGCATCCACCGTCCCATGGGTCACTATCGTCCCGTCGCGCATCAGGGCGACCTCGTCGGCCATCATCATCGCCTCGTCGTGGTCGTGGGTGACGTAGAGCGTGGTGACGCCTCCTTCCCCGAGGATCCTCGCGAAATCCCCAGCAAGCCGCGTCTTGAGCGCCGCGTCTAGTGAGGCGAGCGGCTCGTCCAGCAGAAGCACTCTGGGCTGCAGCACCAGCGCGCGAGCGAGCGCGACGCGCTGCGCCTCGCCGCCTGAGAGTATGTGCGCCGAGCGAGACTCGGTGCCCGCCAGTCCCACACGCTCCAGGGCCTTCTCCGCGGCCGCGGCACGCATGCGCGGCGCTACCCCGCGAAGGCGCAACCCGTACTCGACGTTCGCGCCTACGCTGCCCTTGAAGAGCCAGGGCCTCTGGAAGACAGCGGCGATACCCTCGCGGGCGTCCTTGTCCCCTGCACTCACCACCCGGTCGCCGAAGACCACGACGCCCTCATCCGGCTGCTCGAGCAGCCCCAGCACCGCAAGCAGCGTCGACTTCCCCGACCCCGATGGGCCGAGAAGTGCTGTCACCCGGCCGGCGGCGAGACGGAACTCGGGCACGTCTAGAACGAACCCGCTCCGGAAGGCGCGTCGTACCCCTCGAGCCTCCATCGCCACGGCCCCGTTCATCTACGCCCGCCCTCCCAGCGCTCGGCGGACGTTTGCATGGATGTGAGCACCACGTTCACCAGTATCACCAGCGACATCAAGACGACCCCAAGCGCGAGTGCCGCTCCGTATCTCCCCATGCGGCTGTACTGGACCATCGCCGTGGTCATGACGCGGGTCTCCCCGGCCAGGTTCCCTCCAACCATCATGACGGCTCCGACTTCGGAGATGATCGCGCCGAAGCCAGCGGCCACGGCCGCCACCAGTCCAGCTCGTGCTTCGCGGAGCGCGAGCATCGCTTCCTGGATCGGGCTCGCTCCCAAGGAGCGCGCCTGCAGGCGCAGCTCCCTGGGCACGGCAGATATCGCCGCCGCTGTGAAGGCGACAACGAGGGGCAGCGATATCACGAACTGCGCGATCACCATGGCGGGGCGCGTGAAGAGCAGGTCCAGCCCGCCGAGCGGACCGCGGCGGGAGAGAGTCATGGCCACGATGAGTCCCACCAGAACGGGCGGCAAGCCCATACCCGCGTTCGCGAGAGTGAGCACGGCGCGCCGTCCCATGGAGCGTCTCGTCCCCAGGATGTAGCCGAGCGGAACACCCGCAGCGACCGCAAGCACGACGGCAGTGCCGGAGACTTGCAGAGACGTTGCCACAATGCCCCAGACATCGAAGCCGCCGGTGATCAGAAGCTCCGTGCCTTCTCTTATGGCGTCGAGGTATATGCGCATCTGCCGTCCGCCTATCTCACGATCGACCGATCCAGCCGCCCCTCAGTGGTCCGGTGCCCCCCGATCACTCCGCGTTCGGTGTGAAGAGCGGCTGACCGAACTTCTCGACGCCGAACCCGCGTATGACTTCCTGGCCCTCCGGACCGCAGATCCAGTCCGAGAAGGTCTGGCCGCCCTGCTGGTTCTTGGCGTCGGTCACCACTATGACTCCGTACTGATTGAGCAGCTCCGGCTGCCCCTCTAGGACCACATCAAGATCGAGGGTGTCCTTCATCGACAGGTATGTCGCTCTGTCCGCGAGGGCATACGCCTGCTTCTCGGACGCGACCTTGAGCGTCTCACCCATGCCCTGACCGGTCTCAAGGTACCAGTCACCCTCGGGCTCGACTCCTCCGGCATCCCACAGCTTCCTCTCCTTCTTGTGGGTGCCCGAGTCGTCCCCGCGGGACACGAACGGCGACCTCCCGCCAGCGAGGATCTTCATCGCCGCGGCGATGGTATCGATGGACTTGATCTGTGCGGGATCGGCTCCTGGCCCGACGACCACGAAGTCGTTGTACATGACGTCCTTGCGCCCGGCGCCGTAGCCGTCGGCGACGAACTCCTCTTCGTCGGCCTTCGCGTGTACCAGTAGCACGTCGGCATCCTTCTGCTCCCCGAGCTTCAGGGCCTCACCCGTACCCACAGCGATCACCTTGACTTTCTGGTCCGGGTGAGCCACCTCGAAGGCCGGGATGAGCTCATCGAAGAGCCCCGAGTCCTGCGTCGAAGTTGTGGAGGCCAGAATGAGTTCGGCCTGCTCTTGAGGCTGGCCCGGCGAGCCGGACGCGTCTTGAGGCGTGTCGGAGTTAGAACAGCCGAGATGGAGCAGGGCGAGCGATGCGGCGAGAAGCAAGCTCGCCGCGCGCCTGAAGACAGGCGCGCGGGTCTGATGGTGCACTGCGCTCTCCTTTCCAAGTACGGGAGGCGGGGCCGTTTCCGTTCCCCACCCTATCGGTCCGGCCCCCTTGGCTCGGCGTCTGCAGCTGGCCGCAGGCTTTAGGTTGACCGGACTCGGAGATATGGGCCGCACCCACGGGCGCGGCGTGTGCGTGGACTAGCGTAGACCCGTTCGGGGTTTCGGGGCAACTCACTCAACGAAGTTCTCAGATGAGGCAACGTGGAGTGAAGTGGTTCAGCCCTCGTGAGAGCGCAAGTACTCCAGCAGCGCCTCGGTAGCTCGGGACGCGCCGATGCGACCGGTTGCGATGAAGAGGGGGCGTGAGTGGGGGAACCCCTCAGCATCGACTTCGGCTACGGTTCTCAGTGAGAGCGCCTTGTCAGCGACCCAGCGGCTCACGATGCCAACACCCATCCCGCCCTCCACAGCGCTGACCACCGCCTCGTTGGTGCCGAGTTCCATGACGACGTTGAGGTCCGCGGGATCTACGCCTCCGGCGTGCAGGACTCCTTCGGCGACGATGCGTGTGCCCGAGCCCGCTTCACGCATGATGAAGGGGTGCTCGGCCAGGACGCTCAGCGGGACGTTCGAGCGGCCCGCCAGCTCGTCGGCCGGGGCGCAAACGACGACCAGCTCGTCGGTGCCCCAGGGCTCGAAGACGACCTTGGTCCCCGCAACCTCCGCGCCCGTGACTCCCATCTGGGCATCGCCGGCGGCCACAGCGTCGATCACCGCCGAGGTGTCCATGACCTCCACCGCCACTCCGACATCGGGATGCTCGGCGACAAAGCCGCCGAGCAGCCTGGGCAGCACGTACTGTCCGGGCGTCGTGCTGGCGGCGATCGCAACTCGCCCGGTGACCGTCTCCGATAGCGCTTCTAGTTCCTGCCTCGCCAGCTCCAGCTCGGCCAAGACGGTCCTCGCGTGAGGCAGGAGAGCCCTGCCGGCCTCGGTCAACCCGACCGCGCGGTATCTGCGCTCCAACAGCGTGGCACCGACTGCCGACTCCAGCGCCTGCACCTGCATGGTGACGGCCGGCTGAGAGATCCCCATCGCGCGCGCGGCTTCGGAGAAGGACTCGTGTTCGACCACCATCACGAATGCCTTGAGCTGAGAGACGTTCATGGCCCCTACTCCCACCCCTCACTGTTCTTCGCGACACCGAGCACGGGTGGCAACGTCCCTCGAAAGGCATCTGCAGCCAACCGCTCTAGCCGAGGCCATCGTAGCGGAGCGCGCCCTGCGTCCGCGAGGCCGGTTTCGGCGGGCGGACCCGTGGGTATTCTTGAGGTGTGCCCAGACGGCTATGTGAGAATGATTCTCAGGTAGCTCGGGGGTCCTCGCCTGCGGCGGAAGACAAGGGGGGCGTGGCCGAAGTGACGGGAAGGACTGCGTATGGCGGGGGACGGATGACCCGCCAGAGAGCCATCGTGGCCCAGAGCGTCGAGGGCTCCCCCGGCGCCTTCACAGTCGACGAGCTCGCCGCTCGCGCTCGTCGCAGCTCCCCGGCCCTAGGTACCGCCACCGTGTACAGGGCGGTCTCGACGATGCTGAACTCAGGCTTCATAGAGCACGTCGGCGACCGGGGCGGAACAGCCCTATACGCGAGATGCGGCACCACTGGCCACCATCACCATCTCGTATGCACCGAGTGCGGCGCGGTGAGCCACGCCGAGTGTCCAGTTGGAGAGAGGACGCTGGCGCGCGCCTCAGCTGAGGGCTTCACAGTGACCGCGCACGAGGTGCGGCTCTATGGGACCTGCGCCGAGTGCTCGCGCGGGCAGCCCGGAAGCGAGTAGTCGTGTCCCACATCCACATCCCCGACGGCGTGCTGCCCCCGTGGCTGTGGGTCACCGGGTGGGTCGTCGCGCTCGCTCTGGTGACGGTGGCGTCGCGCGCCTCGGAGCGAGCCGACGTGAGACGCAAAGTCCCCCTCCTGGGCGCCATCTCTGCGCTGATGCTGGTAGCGATGTCCAGCGAGGTCGTCCCCATCGCCTACCACATCAACCTCACCGTGGTAGCCGGTGTGTTGCTGGGACCGGTCCTCTCGGTGGTAGCCGCGTTCGTAGTCGAGATTCTCCTTGCGATGCTCGGTCACGGCGGGGTCACCGTGCTCGGGCTCAACACCCTTATCGTGATCGCAGAGATGGTGTTCGGCTGGGCCCTGTTCAGGACAGGGGTGGCGCTCCTCGGGCGTGCTCGGACTCACGTGGCCGCAGGAGGGGCCACCGTGCTGACGCTGGCGCTCACGACGACGATGCTGGTCGGGGTTGTAGCCCTTGCTGGAAGCGCTTCGGCCACCCAGCGGGAAACCGGCGCGCTCGATCCCTCCTCGTTGACGTTCGCCAACCCCTTCTCTGAGGGCGTGTACTCAGTCAACCTCCTTCGCGGTGAGGGGGAGTCCGAGGGCGAGAGCGCTCGGGCCGAGGAGACCGCTCTCTCGGTTGGGCGCTTCGCCGCAGTGGTCTACACGCTCGGTCCCCTCGGGTGGGTCATCGAGGCACTGATCACGGCCGGTGTGCTCGGCTACGTGGCAAGAGTCCGCCCCACCCTTGTCTTCCACGGGGCCATGGCCGAGACCGGCCGAGTGATCCTGGGCGATCAGCACGGAGGCCACTGATGCGCATTGGTGTGGTCGATGAGTGCGCGGTTTTGGGCGATTCGTGGCTGCACCGAGCGCTGCCTTCAGCGAAACTAGTGGCCTTCGCGCTCATGCTGGCGGCCGTCGTCGTCAGCTGGAATCTGCTCGTCATCCTCTCGCTGGCGCTGCTGTTGACAGCGGTCGCGCGGAGCGCACGACTGCCCATGCGCGACGTGACCGCGCTGGCGGCTTACCCGGGGCTGTTCGCAGTGGTGTTCGCCCTCGCTGCCGCACCAGACGTCTTTGGGGGCGCACTTCTGGTGGCGCGCGCGATCACCGCGGCACTGGGAGCCATCGTTCTGGTCTTCACGACACCCTACCCGCAGGTCTTCGCGCCTATCCAGGCCGTCACCCCATCGCTCGTGGGCGATGCCCTGCTGATGACTTACAGATCTCTGTTCCTGCTCCTTGAGAAGTTCGGCGACCTCCTTCGGGCCGTGCGGCTGAGAGCCGGCCTTCACGTCGGCTCTCCAGCGAGAGCCGCGCGTGCCACCACCCAGGCGTTGGGGGGCCTCCTCATGTACTCGTTCGACCTCGCTCAACGCGAGTACGACGTGATGCGCCTTCGCGGCTACGAGCGCGCGCTGAGGGCCGAGTCTCCGGCGTCTTCGAGCCCGATGCGCGACGCCGCGATCATCGCAGCCGCCGCAGGTGCCGCGATGCTGTCGGTGACCTTCAGGGTTGCCTGGCGAGAGCTGAACCCCTACAGCTGGATCCCGCTGGCGGCGAGCCTGACGGCGCTCATGGTCGTCACGCTCGTCACGCGAGCCACACCCGCACGTCGCCCGGCCATCAGTCGCCCGACTGGAGGGAAGTGATCATCGTGGACGAGCGAGCCGCAGGCACCACTACCGCCGTCCCGGAGCACCCCGAAGAGGTCGCACGCGTCTCATGCGTCCGACACTCCTACGAGGACGGCACCGAGGTCCATCTTTGCGGACTCGACTTCATAGCACTGCGTGGACAGCGGGTAGCCATTCTCGGACCCAACGGCTCCGGCAAGACAACGATGCTCTTCCATATCCTCGGGCTGCTCAGGGCTCACGAGGGCGTCGTGCGGGTGTTCGGCATTGACCCGTCGGCCGAATGGAGGGCGATCCGACGCCGCATAGGCGTGGTCCTGCAGAACGTCGACGAGCAGATCCTGGCCCCCACCGTGGGCGACGATGTGGCGTTCTCAGCCAGGCAGTACGGGCTGTCCTCGGCCGAGGTGGCCGAGCGAGTGGAGCGCGCGCTCGTCCTAGTGGACATCGCCGACCTGCGCAACCGCGTGCCCCACAACCTCTCCGGCGGCGAGAAGCGCAAGGTGGCGCTCGCCGGCGCACTCGTGATGGAGCCCGAGCTGCTGGTCTTGGACGAGCCGTTCGAAGGGCTGGACCCGGAGTCTCGCGACCGGCTGGTTGGGCTTCTGGAACGCCTTGCGGCAGCTGGCAACGTGACCATCATCCTGACGACGCACGACATCGACACAGTGCCCGAGCTTGCCGACTACGCGTATGTGCTCGCTCCGGGCGGCGAGATAGCGCTCTCGGGCACGCCCGCCGAGGTGTTCGCCCGGGCAGAGGTGCTGCTGGCGAGCAACATCCGGCCGCCAGTCCTCGCCGAGCTCTTCGCCGAGCTAAAGAGGGTTGACGCCGATGCGCCGTCGCCGGAGCTCTCGGTGAGTGACGCCGCGCGAGCGCTGATCAGCTGGAGGCGGGGCTAGAAGGCGGCGGTGTGGCAAGTAGTCACCAAGCCGCACGGCACCTGCTTGTGCCGGACCAGCCTCAGACGAACTCCGCGATCCGCATGCCCCATGCCGAGGCGGCCTCGAGGTCTTCGGACGTGGGACGATACTTCACGGTCAGCTCCTCGGAAACCACTTCAAAGCCGATCGTCTCGAGCCGCTCACGCATCTGCCGCGTGGCGCCACCGCTCCAGCCGAAGGAACCGAAGCCCCCGGCCAGCCGCCCCTGCGGCTTGAG
>CAZWGV010000039.1:0-20055 GCA_964633595.1 uncultured Coriobacteriaceae bacterium
GAGTACTACGTCCCAGAACTCTGCGTAGTGCCTGATGCGCCCGTTCAAGTCCTCAACAGGTCCGGAGACCAGCCTGTCGAGGCCCACAATGCTCAGTCGCAAGAGACTCAGTGGTCGAGGGGAGCGACCCTGGCGCTCGATCTCCAACCTCGCAAGGAACTGGAATTCGGCAGGAGACACGAACCTCGCCCCACCGGAGAGCAGGGAAGTGATATCGAAGACGCTGGTCAGACGACCGGTCGCTGCGACTTGGAGGCCGTGCTGAGTCAGCTGATACTCGTGCAGCGCCAGGCTGACCAACTCGGATTGCTCGTGGACGCCTCCGCAGTCTTCACAACGCCCACGCCGGGCAGGAGCTTCGTGAAAGGCACCGCAAGCGACACACCTGACACCCCGCATGCAGCGACCATACTCCACCTCGCTCTCCCGCATGCTCCTTGAACAGGAAGGACAGACCACTTCCTCTCCCCTGAAGAACTCGCCTCTCGTGCGAACCGCCCCACATTCGTAGTGATGTATGCCGACATCCGGGACTACTAGATGAGACTCACAGCAGGGAGAGACCTCCGCGAAGCCGACTGCTATCCCCCCGCAGTTCGGACAGCTCATTCGTCGGTCAGCGAGTCGTGAAGAAAGTAGCCCTTGCTGAGAGAGCCTGCTGAGGAGGACACCCTGACTGTCCCCCGTCTCAGAGAGCCACGGATCGAGTCTGGCTAGTCCCCGCCAGTTCGGATGGGCTGGAGGGCCCTTTGTAACAGAGGGGGAAAGCCAGTCCAGACGGCGCGAGGAGACGAGCTGGAGCGCCACCACGTCGACTTGTTCTCGCGGACAGGCCACATGGGCGAACGAACTGGCCTCCTCGGCTATGCCTAGTAGGCGGCGCGTTGCCTGAGCGATACCGTCAAACCCCTCTGACTCGAACCCGCAGTAGGCGTCCAGCAGCGGCAGCATCTGCTCTGGGATACGAGCGTCCTCGTCGACATAGGGATGGATGACCATGGTGGCCACGAGGGGGTTGGCGGCGATCATCCGGTTGATGTCCGCGAATGCGGTCCACAGTTGACTTGGTGTCGTACAAAGCCATGCGGCCACGTCGCATTGCGGGACTCGGCTACCCGTCTCAAACGACCGCTGGGTCACCTCGCACTCACGTTCGCGAGCCGAGCGTTCGATGGCCGCTGATGCCGCGACCGTCAGGTTGGCGAGTACAGGGGTTGTCGTTTCAGCGGCGAAGAGCGACAGACTGAGACGACGCTGCGCCCTTGTGGGCGCATTCGCGTCCGTGAATAGGACTCCGGCCACTTCTCCTCCCGGATCGCCTCTGCCCCGTAGCGTGCGCCTCCCCCCGAGGATCGGCGTCCGCGAGCAACCCGTGAGCAGATTCAGCCATGGCTGGCCTCATCACGTCAAGGCCCGACGAGGTACGCGCACCTCTATGCACCAGCGACTGACGTCCGCCCCGGTCGGCGGCCCCTACCCCTCCACCCTCGGCGCGGGCGGGGGCTGGTGTGCGCTCTCGGCGGCAGCGAGAAGACTGGCGCGCTCGGCCTCGGCATCGAAGTCGGCCATCCCCCAGACACCCAGCACCTCGCGCAGGCGCGCGAGGCGGCGCCACTCGGGATCGTGCTCGTCCACCTGGTCGTCGCCCGCCCAGATGTAGAAGAGCTGCGCATAGAGCGGCAGCGCGAGGCGGACCCGGTTGTCCGACCGGATGACGCGATCCAGCGCGCGGAGCATGAGCTGCGGGTCCTTGAGCAGCAGCATGCCCTCGGCATCAGCGGTCTCAGCCGAGAGCAGGTGCGAACGCCTATGACCCAAGGCCACGAGTTCCGAGACGAACACCGCGAACGCGTAGGCGACGAGAGCCCAGACCGCGACCAGCGCCACTCCTGAACGGTCGCCCCCGAGCGAGCCTGCGGAAGGGGTGGACACGTAGGTGGCCCCCTCGCCGTCACCGGCCAGGAAGGAAGCGACCGCGCGGTCCCCTTCGTGACGGTCGGCCTGCAACGAAGCGTCCCGCCACTTCCAGACGGGTGCCATGAACGCCGAGACAGCCGTGGCCCAGGCGATGTCGCCAGCGCGAAGCCTCGCCACGAGGTTGGCGAAGACAGCGCGCTGCAAGGCAGGCTCCAGCTTCTCGGCAAGTCCGCGCGTGACCACGCAGATCGGGCGCTGCTTGCCTCGGGCGATGATGAACGCGTTCACCGACGACGTGTCCAGCACGTAGAGCTTGGGAGCCGGATCTACTCCGGCGGCGATCGCCATCTCTTTGAGCGCATGCTTGGTGGGCATCAGGTCGCCGAGCGGCACGAAGACAGCGCCGAGCCCCTCCAGCTGACGCTGCAAGGGGCGCGTGAGCACGTACGCGACATACGCGGCGGCGGTCACCACCCCCACGAGGGCAATCCCGGCGGCCACCACGTGCAGGTTGTCCCAGAACCAGCTGACGTGCAGGTACGACGGATAGGACGACGCGGGGTCGAGCGAGCCCAGCGTCATACGCCCCCACACGAGGCCCACGAGCAGCGTGACCGGCAGGAAGGCGGCAACCTCCGCCGCCACGGCTGCGGCCGCAAGGAAGCCCGCGATGAACAGGGCCAGCTTGAGCCGGTTGCGCTCCACCCTGGCCCACAGAGGCTGTATCCGCATCTTGGCGGGCGTGCCTCGCACCTCTCGCTCCCTCGCTGCCGCCCTACCTGCGCCTCTCAGCTAGTTCGGCAGCAAGGTCGTCGAGCGTGAGCCCCTCGCGGACCATGAGGACCAGCAGGTGGTAGACGAGGTCGGCGATCTCGTAGCGGAGCTGGGCAGGGTCGCGGTCGCGCGCGGCGATGATGACCTCGGCCGACTCCTCGCCCACCTTCTTCAGCAGCTTGTCCTGGTCGCCCGAGAGGAGCTTGGCGGTGTAGGAGCCTTCGGGCAGCTCACGCTTGCGCTCCTCGAGGACTGAGAAGAGCTCGGCCAGCACGGCTCCGAGATCCTGGCCGCTCATGAGACCGGCATCGAGTCGGGGCCAGCGGCAGCTGCATCAGCTTCGGCCGCCTCGGCCTCACCGGCGCGCCAGAGCGTGCGGTAGAAGCACGTGCGCTCCATCGTGTGACACGCCGCGCCAGTCTGCTCGACGAGAACGAGCAGGCAATCCGCGTCGCAGTCGTAACGGATCTCCCGCACATCCTGGACGTGACCGGAGGATTCGCCCTTCATCCAGTACTTCTGGCGCGAACGGCTCCAGAACCAGGTGCGGCCCGTTTCGATCGTCTTGGCCAGCGCCTCGGCGTTCATGTACGCGACCATGAGCACCTCGCCCGTGTCGTGCTGTTGGACGACCGCGGGGATGAGCCCGGCGTCGTCGTAGGTGAGCTGTTCTATCGTCAGCGCGTCGTTCTCTCTGTCCACCACTGCCTCCTATTATCTGGTCGGCCGCCGCGCTTGGTGGGGTCGGCGGAGCCTCAGCACCCCCGGGATCGGCTGGATAGCCGTCACTTCCCTACCCCGTGCTCTTCCACGTCAGCGGAGCGGGGCGCTCGGGCACGTCGGGCACGTCCACCAGTCGCACGGGCACGCCGTGCTCGGCCATCCGCTGCTTGATGTCGCGCACGCGCATCAGGCCGTAGTGGAGAGTGGACGCGGCGAGCACCGCATCCGCCTCGGCCTCGATGACCACCTCGGCAAAGTGATCGAGCTCCCCCGCCCCGCCAGACGCGATCACGGGAATGTTCACCGCGCGCGCCACGGCGCGCGTTAGCGGGAGATCGTAGCCCTCGTTGGTGCCGTCGCGATCCATACTGGTGAGCAGCACCTCACCAGCGCCAAGCCGCTCGGCCTCTCGCGCCCATTCCACGGCGTCGAGCCCCGTGGCCACCCGGCCGCCTTCGACGTAGACCTCCCAGCGCTCGCGCCCGCCCTTTGCCCGCTGCGCGTCTATCGCGATGACGATGCACTGCGAGCCGTAGATGCCCGACGTCTCGCGGAGGATGGAGGGTTCTCGCACAGCAGCCGAGTTGATCGAGATCTTGTCCGCGCCCGCGACGAGCATCGCCCGGATGTCTCCGGCCGAGCGCATCCCGCCGCCCACCGTGTAGGGGATGAAGACCTCCTCGGCGGTGCGCGACGCCACGTCGAGCATGTACGGGCGCTCCTCGTGGCTGGCGGTGATGTCGAGGAACACGAGCTCGTCTGCGCCCTCGGCGTCGTAGAAGCTGGCCAGCTCCACCGGGTCGCCGGCGTCGCGGATGTCCACGAACTTCACGCCTTTGACCACCCGCCCGAGGTCGACATCCAGGCAGGGTATGACGCGCTTCATCAGCACGCTCGCGTCACGCCCCCTCAGCCCCGCGCGCCCCCTCAGCCCCGCGCGCCCCGCCCGCCCCACCGCGCGCGGCGGCGATGGCGTCCTCGGCCGAGAACGCACCCTCGTAGAGCGCGCGGCCCACGATGACGCCCTCCACTCGGCCACCGATGGCTGCCAGCCGACGGATGTCGCCGAGGTCGGCCACGCCGCCCGACGCGATGACCTGCACGCCGGCGCGCTCGGCGAGGTCGCGATACGCCTCGGCGTTCACTCCCTGCTGCGTCCCGTCCACGGAGATGTCGGTGTAGACGAGCCGTGCGATGCCGAGCCCCGCGAGCTCGCCCACCAGGTCGGCCGCGTCATGCGCCGTGCCCTCTCGCCAGCCTTCGATGGCAACCTTGCCGTCGCGAGCGTCCACGCCCGCCACGATCGCCTCGCCGTGACGGGCGCACGCCTCGGCGACGAAGTCCTGTCTGGTGACCAACGACGTCCCCAGCACGACGCGCGCGACACCCGCGTCGAGCAGCGCGTCGACTGTGTCCATGGAACGGATGCCGCCCCCCACCTGCACTCGCGCGCTCACAGCCTTGGCGATGCGGTGCACGGACTCTATGTTCCGGGGCTCGCCGGTGGCGGCGCCGTCCAGGTCCACGACGTGAATCCACTCGGCTCCCGCCGCTTCCCACTGGTGTGCGCGCGCGACAGGGTCGTCATCGTAGACGGTGACCTCGTCGTAGCGTCCCTGCCGAAGCCGGACCACCTTGCCGTCGAGTATGTCGATGGCGGGAAGCACTATCATCCGCGCTCTGCCTCCTCCACGATCCGGCCGAAGTTCGCTAGCACGGCTAGCCCCGCCGCCGACGACTTCTCGGGATGGAACTGCACGCCGAAGACACTGCCGATCTGCACGGCCGCCGCGAACGGCTCGCCGTGAGTAGCGCTGCCGATCACCCGCGATGCGTCCTCGGGCACGAGCCTGTAGCTGTGCACGAAGTAGAACGCGCTGTCCTCGGCCACGCCGTCGAAGAGAGGGCTTGGCGTCGGGTAGCTCACCGTGTTCCAGCCGATGTGGGGTACCTTCACGCCGTCGGGCAGACGCGTGCAGGCGCCGGGCACCAGCCCCAGTCCCTCCCACTCGCCGTCCTCCAGGCCCACCGACGCGAGCAGCTGCATGCCCAGACAGATGCCGAGGAAGGGCACTCCGGCGGCGGTCCGCTCCAGCACGACATCCCACATCCCGGAGTCGCGCAGGTTGGCCGAGGCGTCCCGGAACGCCCCAACACCCGGCAACACGATGCCGTCAGCCTCAGCTACCTGCGATGGCTCCGCGGTGACGCGAACGTCGGCCACCCCCGCGTGCGAGAAGCCCTTCTCGACGCTTCGCAGGTTGCCCATCCGGTAGTCGATGATCGCGATCACGCGGTCCGCACCCTTCCGTCCGCCCTCACAGAGAGCCCTTGGTGGAGGGCACGCCGCCCTGGCGGGGGTCGAGCGAGAACGCCTCCCAGAGCGCCCGGGCCAGCGCCTTGAACGCCGCCTCGATGATGTGGTGGCTGTTCTCGCCCGCAAGCCCGTGCAGGTGCAAGGTGATGCCGGCGTTTTGCACCAGCGCCACCAGGAACTCCTTGGCGAGCGTCGTGTCGAAGGTGCCCACGATCTCGATGGGCACTTCAACCGCGTAGGTGAGGCCGCCTCGGCCAGAGACATCCACCGCGCAGAGAACCAGCGCCTCGTCCATCGGCACAGCAGCCGACCCGAAGCGGCGGATGCCGCTCCGGTCGCCCAGCGCCTCGGCGATGGCCTGCCCGAGGCAGATGCCCACGTCTTCGACTGTGTGGTGCGCGTCGACGGCCACGTCGCCCACCGCGGCGACGGTGAGGTCCATGAGCGAGTGCCTGCCTAGCGCATCGAGCATGTGGTCGAAGAAGGGAACGCCGGTGGCCACCGAGGTCCTCCCCGCGCCGTCGATGTCGATGGCGACGTCGACGTCCGTCTCCGATGTCTTGCGACGCACCTCTGCAGCGCGCGTCATATCGCCCTCCTCAGTCGTGCCTCTTCGCCTTTGCCGCCACGCCGAAGTGGGCCGAAGCCCTTCGGCTCGTGAGTATCTCGTCCATCGCCTTGAGGAAGCGCTCGTTCTGCTCCGCGGTCCCTACTGTCACGCGCAGGCAATCCTCCAGCCCCGGTGTGCGTGAGAAGTCGCGTACGAGGATCGAGTGGTTGTGCAGAAGGTCTCGCCAGACAGCTGGCGCGTGATCCACTCTGAAGAGGATGAAGTTGGCCTCGCTAGGGAATGGAATCACCCCGGTCATCTCTCGCAGCCCATGCATGAGCGTGTCGCGGTTGCGAACGATCTCCTGCACGCCTGCCTCGAACACCTGCCGCTCGCGAAACACGACGGATGCAACCATCTGGCTGAAGCTGTCGACCGAGTATGGCTGGCGTACCTTGGTCAGCTCTCTCACCACATCCTCATGCCCCAGCAGGTAGCCTACACGCATTCCCGCCAGCGAGAACGCCTTGGAGAAGGTGCGCAGGATGACGAGGTTGGGGTGGCGCGACATGTGTGGGCGCATGGTGTGTCGCGAGAACTCGAAGTACGCCTCGTCCACCAGAACCAGCGCGTCGGTCGCGTTGAGCACGTCGATCAGCAGCGTCTCCGGGGTGAGCGTGCCTGTGGGATTGTTGGGGTGCGAGATCATCACCACGTCCACGTCGCCGTCGCCGAGGCGCGAGAGCAGCGCCTGCGCGTCGATGTTGAACTCCTCATCGCGCGGCTGCACCACTCGAGCAGTACCGGTGACCTCGGCGTCGATGCCATACATCGTGAAGGTGGGCGGGAAGTCCAACATCTTGCGCCCCGGACCGCCCCACGCCAGTAACAGGTCAAAGATCAGCTCGTCGCCGCCATTGCCGATCAGCACATTGCCCCGCTCCAGCCCGTTGGCCTCGGCGATCAGCGTGCGGAGGCCGTTGGCGAGCGGGTCGGGGTAGCGGTTGAAGGGGAACTCCTTCACGCGCGCGGCGATCTTGTCGAGCACCTCGGCGGGAAGATTCGCCGGGTTCTCGTTGGACGCCAGCATGACGTCGACGCGGACGTCCTTCGCGTCGTATGGGATGAGCCCGGCCAGCTCCTCGCGAGGGTCTCGGACGCGATCCACCGTCACCCGCCCCCCTCGTCGCTCTCGCCGGCGTCGGAAGCGCCGAGGACATCCGGCTCACCAGGAGCGTCGGGCGTGTCGCCCTCCGCAGCGTCCAGCTCCTCCAGCCCCTCTTCCAGCTCCGCCACCGACATCAGCGCCCAGTCGTCCTCGTCGATGAGCAACCGCCCGGTCTCCAACCTGATGCCAACCGCAGCGCCGTGGGCAGCCAGCCCCTCGGCCTCGGCGATCGTCTGCACGATGGGCGCATCGGCCTCGAGCGCCTCGTACGGGTAGCTGATCACCGAGGACTTGGTCACGAAGTCGTCGGTCGACAGCGGACTGGAGAACCGCGCTGTACCACCCGTTGGCAGCACGTGATTGGGACCGGCCACGTAGTCGCCCACGCTCTCCGGCGTCCACGGCCCCAGGAAGATCGCTCCGGCAGCGCGGATGTCACCCAGTATGTCGAAGGGGTTGGCCATCTGGATCTCCAGGTGCTCGGGCGCGATGGTATTGGCCGCGTCGATGGCCACGTCGAGGTCGGGGCAGACGATCACGCGCCCGTTCTCCGAGAGTGACGCCCTGATGATGTCAGCGCGCGGAGCACCCTCCAACAGCTCGGCGATTGCCTCCTCCACCTCGCCAGGCAGGTCCGAGTCGATGGTGACCAGGTAGGCGGCGGCCTTGGGGTCGTGCTCGGCCTGCGCCATCAGATCGATCGCCACGAAGGCGGGGTGCGCCGTGTCGTCGGCGAGCACCAGCACCTCGCTCGGCCCAGCGAGCATGTCGATTCCGACATCGCCGAGGACCAGCTTCTTGGCAGCGGTCACATATGCGTTGCCGGGACCGGTGATCTTGTCCACTCGGGGGATGCTCTTCGTGCCGTACGCGAGTGCGGCGATAGCCTGCGCTCCGCCCACCTTGTATATCTCGAACACGCCAACTTCGGCGGCGGCGGCGAGCGTCACCGGGTCCACGCCGCCGTCGGGTGCGGGCGGGACCACCATCGCGATCTCCTCCACACCCGCGACGATCGCAGGGACGACGTTCATCAACACGGAGGAGGGGTAGCGCGCCCGTCCGCCCGGAACGTAGACGCCCACTCGACGGATGGGGGTCACCTTCTGCCCGAGAAAGACCCCCCCTTCGTGCGTGACGAACCAAGACTGGGGGACGTTGCGGGAGTGGAAGTTCTCGATGGAAGCGGCGGCGGCGGCGAGCGCACCGCTGATCTCGTCGCCCACGGAGGCGGCGGCGGCCTCTATCTCCTCCTCGCTCACCCGGAACTCCGCCAGCTCGACCTTGTCGAAGGTAGCGGTGTACTCGCGCAGTGCCTCATCGCCCCTGCGGCGCACCTCGCCGACTATGCGGGAGGCGGCCGACAGCACTTCGGCGTCGACCCCGCCGGTCCTGGCAAGATCCTCCTCAGTGAGGCGCCGTCCGCGAGCGAGCTCTATCCGCTTCATCAGCATGGCTATCGCTCCTCCTCGGGCGCGGCAGACACCGCCGGCCCCGACCATTCTAGCCCTAGCGCGTCGCGCAAACGGCGGGCGAGGTCGTCGACTCTCGGGTCGATCTTCAGGCTCACCGGGTTGGCGATGAAGCGTGCCGTAGAAGCGAGCACCTCTTCGACCACGCGCAGTCTGTTCTCGGCAAGTGTACGGCCCGTGGAGGTAATGTCGACGATGCGATCGGCCAGCCCGATGAGCGGCGCCAGCTCGATGTTCCCGTACAACTTGACGATCTCCACCTGCACGCCCTTCTCGGCGAAGTATGCCTCTGCGATGCGCGGGTACTTCGTCGCTATGCGAATGACGCCGAGGTGCCGATAGTGTTCCTCCACGCTGGCTGCGGCGTCCTCGTGCTCGGCCACAACGAAACGGCATCCGCCGAAGCCGAGGTCGAGTATCTCGGCTACGTCGAGATCGGCCTCGACGAGCATGTCCTTGCCGACGATGCCGGCGTCCGCGCCTCCCTGGGAAACGTATACGGGTACGTCGCTCGGCTTCGCGATCACGCACTCGATCTCGCCCGCAGCGACGATCAGTCGCCTGCCGGGCTTTGCGAGTCCTTCCACGTCCACACCCGCCCGCTCGAGGAGCCGCACTGACTCCTCGAACAGCGCACCCTTGGGTATCGCGAGGCGAAGAGGCCCGCCTCCGGCACCGCTGCCGGCGCTCATCAGTCCGCCTCCCCGTCGGCCCATGACAGAGTGGGCGGCTCGGGAACCGGATCCTCGAGCGGGGTCGCCAGCTCACCCGCACGATCCAGCCTGATCAGACGGCTGCCCTCCGCGAGCAGCGCCTCAACGGCGCCCTGACGGCGCGCCTCGCGGACCAACACGGCACCCGCGCTGCCGCACGCGACGCTCACGCGCCATCCGGCCGCACGGAGTCTGCTCGCCCCCGCGAGAACACTCGCCGCCTCGGCGCCACCCACTACCGCGTCGAGAGCTCGCACCCGGATGGGCCGGCCCTGCTCGGCGAGCGCGATGGTAAGGCGCTCTAGCCCCAGGGCGAAGCCTGCCGCAGGTTCGGGTCGCCCGAGCGCCGCGAGCGCCCTGTCGTAGCGACCGCCCCCGCCAAGGGGGAGTCCCACACCCGGGGCGTACGCCTCGAGCACCATGCCCGTGTAGTAGTCGAAAGAGCGCATCACTCCGAAGTCGATCACCACATCCTTCGTGAGATCCATCGCCTCCAGCAGGCGCCACGTCTCATCGAGGTCGTCGAGCGCCGCCGCGAATCCGCCCACGGCGGCGTAGCTGCGGCATTCCCGGAGCGCCTCGGCACCCCCTATGATCCTCGGGATAGCACGTAGTGCCTCGCCCACCGCGGACGAGATCGAGGGGTCGGCCGAGAGCCGGTCGATCTCCACGAGGTTCCGCGCGTGAGCGGCCCGCATCACGTCGTCTCGCCAGGACCGCGTGCCGCCGGACGCCTCCAGCAGCGCAAGCAGTACGCCCACGCAGCCAAGACCCACCTTGTACGAGCTGAGACCGGATGCGCGCAACGACTCCACCAGAACGGCAACGACCTCCGCGTCTGCAGCGGGCCCCGCCTCACCCACCAACTCGACGCCAGCCTGCGTGAACTGCCTGGGCTGTCCGCGCTCGGCAGCGTGCTCGCGAAAGACATCGGCCACGTAGCGGACGCGATGCGGGCCGGGTTCGGATGCCAGTCTCGACGCGACCACCCGCGCAATGGGCAGCGTCATCTCGGGGCGCAGCGCCAGCAGCGTCCCGTCCACATCCAGCAGCCGGAACGCCGTCCCCTCCAGCGAGCCGCCGGCCGCGGCCTCCAGCAGTGCATACTGCTCCACCACGGGTGTCTGGACCGGCCTGTATCCCCACGACGAGGCGACATCCGAGAGGACTGCGACCAGCGCAGCCCGCTCGTCGGCCTCATCGAAGAGTACGTCTCGAAAGCCCCTGGGAGCCACGGGTCGCACGTCGCCAAGCCTCCTCCCGATCGCGTCTGTCTACTCCATCACGGTAGAGTGCTAGAGCGGACTATACGCGACGGCACTCCCCCCGTCAACGCCAGAGCTAGGCCGTACCAAAGGCGTTGGGGCCGAGCATGTCCTGGAGCTCGGAGAGCAGGGTCACGGACGACATATCCACGCGCTCGGGCATGCGGTAGGTCCTCGGATCGTCCGGGTCTTGCACGCACACCCGGACTTCGTCCCTGCCGGGGTGTCTCGCCAAGATCCCTTTCAGCCGAGTTCCCCCTCCGCGCTCCAGCAGATCAAGACCGGCGGAGAGCACGAGCACACGGGGTGGTGGCGGAAGTTCGACGTCGCCCAGCCTCTGCATCTCCTGGATCATCAGCCGCGGCCCACGATCGGACTTCTCAACCTTCGCCTTGACGCGAACGACCTCGTCCTCGACGAGCAGATCCCGGAAGCGCTCGTAGGTCTGGGGGAATAGGAGCGCCTCCATAGACCCCTCGAGGTCTTCAAGAACGAACGACGCCATCATCTTCCCTGCCTTGGTGACTATCGTTTCGGGAGAGGTGATCATCCCAGCGAACCAGCCCGTCTTGCCGTCAGAGAACTCCTCCGAGTCGCCCAACGAATCTGTCCGCGCTCGCTTGATCGTCTCGGCCATCTCACGAAGCGGATGGTCGGAGACGTAGATGCCGAGCATCTCCTTCTCGAACGCTAGCTTGATGCGATCGTCCCACTCGTCACCGTTGGGCTCGGGGATCGCCTCGGTGAAGCCGTGGTCATCCGCACCGTCGAGGTCGAACATGGAGATCTGGTTGCTCACCGCGTCGCGCTGCCGCTTCAGACCGGAGTCCACACAGGTATCCATCATCGACATCAGGTGCTTGCGAGCGTACCCGGTGGAGTCGAACGCGCCCGCCTTGATGAGCGCCTCGACGGTCCGCTTGTTCACCCGCTGCATCTCCACCCTTGAGCAGAAGTCCTGAAGAGATGCGAAGTCCCCACCCTCACGACGCCCGGCGACGATGGTCTCCACGACCCCCTCGCCCACGTTGCGGATACCAGCAAGCCCGAAACGGATCGCGCCTTCCACCACTGTGAACCGGGCGCCCGAGCTGTTCACATCGGGCGGGAGCACAGCAATGCCGGCCGCCTTGCACTCGGCCACATAGCGGACGATCCGCTCGGACTTGCCCACATGCGAATTGAGGACCGCCGCCATGAACTCGAGCGGCCAGTGGGCCTTCAGATAGGCGGTCCGGTAGGAGACCAGGGCATAGGCGGCCGCGTGGCTCTTGTTGAAAGCGTACTCACCGAACTTCTCCATGTCGGACCAGACAGACTCTGCGAGCCTGCGATCGTAGCCTCGCGACAGCGCTCCCTCGATGAACTCCGGGTGCAGCGCGTCCATGATCTCGCGGACCTTCTTGCCCATGCCTTTGCGCAGCTTGTCCGCCTTGGCGCCCGAGAAGCCGGCGAGTTCCATGGCGATGCGCATCGCCTGCTCCTGGTAGACCATGAAGCCGTACGTTTCCTCGAGGATGTGTCGCACGTCGTCGTGGTAGTAGCCGATCTCCTCGCGGCCATGCTTGCGAGCGATGAACCTCGGGATGATGTCCATGGGCCCCGGCCGGTAGAGCGCCACGACAGCCACGAGGTCGGCGAAGCACGTGGGCTTGAGCGACGTCAGCACTCCGCGCATACCCGGCGACTCGACCTGGAAGACGCCAGCGACATCGCCTCTCTGGTAAAGCTCCCACGTCTTCGCGTCGTCTAGCGGGAGGTTCTCGAGGTCGACCTCGATACCGTGGTTCTCCGCTACCTGCCGCGACGCGTCAGCGATGACGGTGAGCGTTCTGAGGCCGAGAAGGTCCATCTTGAGGAGGCCGAGTTCGGCTATGACGGCACCCTCGTACTGGGTGATGACCGCCTCGCCCTTGGTGTCGCGCTTCACCGGCGTGTGGTGGTGCAGCGGATCGCGGCAGATGACGACGGCCGCCGGATGGACGCCCTCACCGCGAACGATCCCCTCCAGCCGCTGAGCGGCATCGACGATCCGTGCCGTGTCGCCCCCGGCCTCGTACTCGCCGCGCAGGTCCGGATTCGCCGCCAGGGAGGAGCCGATGGTGGCAGCAGGCATGTCGATGATCTGGCGCGCCACCTTGTCCGGAACCCCGAACGGATAGCCGAGCACCCGCCCGGCGTCGCGCACGGCGGCCCGCGCCTTCATCCTGTTGAACGTGATGACTTGCGCGACCTTATCGTCTCCGTAGCGGCGCCGCACATAGTCGATCACTTCGTCTCGCCGCTCGTCGTCGAAGTCGATGTCGATGTCGGGCATCTCGTGGCGCTCGGGGTTCAAGAAGCGCTCGAAGAGAAGGCCGTGCCCGAGGGGATCGAGGTCGGTGATGCCGAGCGTATACGAGATGATCGAGCCTGCGGCGCTCCCTCGGCCCGGGCCGACACCGATGCCGCGCTCCTTCGCCCACTTCACGAAGTCCTGCACCACGAGGAAGTAGCCCGCGAAGCCCTTCTCCTCGATGACATCAAGCTCCTGGCGCAGCCGCTCCAGCGCCTGGAGCGGCACCGGATCCCCGTAGCGGTGAACGAGCCCTTCCGCGCACCGCTCCTCCAGATACGTGTCGGTCGTGTGCCCGGACGGAACCTCGTAGACCGGCAGGATCACACGATCGAACTCGAGATCGACCTCGCAGCGCTCGGCGATGGTCACCGTATTCCTGAGCGCTTCGGGATACGCGCCCATGAGCAGCTCCATCTCGGCAGCGCTCTTCATGTAGAACTGGTCCGAGGAGAAACGCAGCCGCTCGGTCTCGTCCAGCGTGGACCCCGTCTGGATACAGACGAGCATGTCCTGGGCCTCGGAGTCGTCGGCGTCCACGTAGTGGACGTCGTTGGTGGCAACGAGCCCCAGGCCCATCTCGGCGGCCAAGCCGGCCATCGCCTCGTTCAAGGAGCGCTGGGTGACTCCGCCTTCGCCGACGATCCCCTGGTCCTGGATCTCAATGAAGAAGCGGTCCTCACCGAAGACGCCAGCGTAGAACTCGGCCCACCGTCTGGCCTCCTCGGGCACCCCGGTCTCGAAGGACTTGGAGATGACACCCGACATGCACCCAGAAGTGGCGATCAGCCCCTGACTGTACGTCCGGAGAAGCTCCTGGTCGACTTGCGGCTTGTAGTAGAAGCCGCCTACGTGGGCCTCGCTGACCATCGCCATGAGATTGCGGTATCCCGTTAGGTCTGAAGCGAGCAGCACAAGGTGGTAGAGCTGCGGCTTGCCATCACGCCTGCCTCTCGATCCCGGCGTGAAGTACACCTCGCACCCCAGGATCGGCTTGATGCCGGCCCTGCCGGCAGCCTTATGGAACTCAACCGCCCCGAACATCGCGCCGTGATCGGTGAGCGCCAGCGCCGGCATGTCCAGCTCCACGGCGCGAGCGACGAGCCGAGCTACCTTCGCATGCCCGTCCAGCAGCGAGTACTCCGAGTGTGTGTGCAGATGGACGAAGGACACGCGGCTATGCTCCCGAGCCTTCCTCGTCGTAGCCGAGACGCGACAGTACCGTCTGATAGCCGTCCGCGCCGTAGTTCAATGCCTTGCTCACCCGGCTGATCGTGGTAGCCGAGGCACCGGTGGACTGCTGAATGTCCGAATAGTGCGCGCCTGCCGCCAACTGTCGGGCAACAGCGAACCGCTGCGCCAGCTCCTGGATCTCCCGGATGGTGCAAACGTCCACGAGGAACGAGTACGCCTCGTCGGGTGTCTCTAGTGCCAGAAAGCCGCGGAGGAGTTCGTCGACGTCGGCCGTACGCAGGCGATCTGCGAGCATTTGACGCCTTCCTCCCCGGGTGCGGACCGAGCACAAGATGATGTGTCAGTTTAGCACTTGGGAACGACATGATGGGTTCCCTACGACGAACGAGAGGGGGTTCCCGACGAACGGCCACAGGTCGCATCGGAGGCTACGACACGCGGTTGATGAGGCTCCCGATGCCCTCGATGCGCACCTCGCAGATGTCCCCGCGATTCATCGGCCCCACACCCGACGGCGTGCCCGTCAGTACGACATCGCCCGGCAGTAGCGTCATCACGTGAGACGCGAAACCGACGAGCTCGAATGGGTCGAAGATCATGTCCGAGGTCCGCGAGCTCTGGCGCACCTGGCCGTTCACCGAGCACTCGATCGAGAGGTCGGCCGGGTCCACATCCGTCTCGATCCACGGACCTAGCGGGCAGAAGGTGTCGAAGCTCTTGGCACGCGTCCACTGGCCGTCGATCTTCTGGAGTGAGCGGGCTGTCACATCGTTGGCGCAGGTGAACCCAAGAACGTGCGAGACCGCCTCTCTGGCAGACACGCGATGCGTTCTGCGACCGATGACCACTCCGAGTTCGGCCTCGTGATCCACGGTGTCGTGTCCCCCGGGCACCTCGATCTCACCGTTGGGGGACGCGACCGAGGTTGGTGGCTTCAAGAAGAGCACGGGCTCCTCGGGCAGAGGCATTCCGAGTTCCGCGGCATGCTCGCGGTAGTTCAAGCCAACGCAGACTATCTTGGTGGGCATGGCAGGGGAGATCAGCTTGGACTGCCCCAGCGGTATCGCGCCGTCAGGCTCCCAAGCGGCGAAGGGCTCATCGGATATCAGGGTGACGGTGTTCTCATCGGCCAGCCCGTACCTCACGTCACCGTCCACAAGAACTCGCACTACCCGCACGATACCTCCCCTGATACGCCCCACGCTCGCCATTCAACAGGCGCAGCGCGACTCCTGCTCACTACAGGGTCACCAAGGTTCAGCGGCTTGGGGCTTGCCGGGCTCTTCGATTCACAACCCCATGTCGGACAGGGAGGATCAGCGCGGCGGTTCGGCCTCGGCCACGCCTGTGGTCTCGTCGCCCTCGACATCGCGCTCGGGACCGTCTGCCACCGGGTGCGCGAGACCGTATTCGATGGAGTCTACGAGCGCTTCCCAGGACGCCTCGATGATGTTCTCCGAGACGCCCACGGTGCCCCAGCTCTTCGTTCCGTCGTCTGACACGATGAGCACACGAGTAACGGCGCCCGTGCCCTTCTTCTCATCCAGGACGCGAACCTTGTAGTCGGTGAGCTCGATGTCGCCAAGGTGGGGGAAGAAGCGTCCGATCGCGATACGGAGCGCTTTGTCCAGGGCGTTCACGGGACCGTTGCCCTCGGCGGTGGCGATGTAGCGATGCCCCTGCACGTGCAGCTTCACCGTTGCCTCGGTGGCCACTCGGCCATCCTCGCGCTTCTCGGCTATCACGCGGAAGGACTCCAGTGTGAAGGACGGCTCCCACTCGCCGGTCTTCTTGAGCAGCATGATCTCCAGCGAGCCGTCGGCTGCCTCGAAGCTGTAGCCCTGGTGCTCCAGCTCCTTCACGGCGTCGAGCACCGAGGTGACCGCTCCCTCGTCGCCGGAAAGGTCGATGCCGAGTTCCTTCGCCTTCATGGTGATCGACGCGCGACCGGCCAGCTCGCTCACTACCACGCGGGCCAAGTTACCCACCGCAGCAGGATCGATGTGCTCGTACGCCTCGGGCAGACGTGCGGCGGCACTCGCGTGCACCCCGCCCTTGTGGGCGAACGCGCTCGTGCCCACGTAGGGCTGGAATGGGTACGGCGAGAGGTTCGCGGTCTCGGCCACGAAGTGGCTGACCTCCGTGAGGAGGCGGAGCTGGTCTCTCGTGACGCAGTTGTCGTCCATCTTCAGCACAAGTGCCGGGATGATGGCGGTGAGGTCAGCGTTGCCGGCCCGCTCGCCGTAGCCGTTGATGGTGCCTTGCACGTGGGTGCATCCCGCCTCTACGGCCAGCAGCGAGTTCGCGACCGCGCATCCGCCGTCGTTGTGCGCGTGAATGCCGAGCGGCACGTCCACGATAAGGCGCATCTCGTTCACGGCGCGCAGCACCTGGTGCGGCATGGTCCCGCCGTTGGTGTCGCAGAGCACGACGGCGTCTGCGTCGGCTTCGGCCGCAGCCCGGCACACCTCGGCGGCGTACCCCGCGTCGTGCGCGAATCCGTCGAAGAAGTGTTCGGCATCGAAGATGACTGTCCGGCCCTGCGACTTCAGGAATGCGACCGAGTCGTGCACCATGCGCACGTTCTCCCGCAGCGTAGTCCTGAGCGTCTCCTCCACGTGCAGCGCCCACGACTTGCCGAACATGCACACCACAGAGGTCCCGCTCTCCAGGAGCGCCGTGATGCCGGGATCGTTCTCGGGCGCGGTCTCCTTCCTGCACGTCGCGCCGAAGGCTGTGATCTTCGCGGCTCGCAACTCGAGTTCGCGAGCGCGCTCGAAGAACTCGGCGTCCTTGGGGTTGCTGCCGGGGTATCCGCCCTCGATGTAGTGGATGCCGAGGTCATCAAGGCGCGAGCAGATGTGCAGCTTGTCCTGCACGCTGAGCGAGAGGTTCTCCCTCTGCGTGCCGTCTCTGAGCGTCGTGTCGTAGAGAGTTACCATCGTCGTCCCCGAGGGTTCCTAGACCCGGTCCAGCCAATCGGCGTACGCAGGCTCCTCGCCGCGCACGACACGGAAGTACGTCGCCTGCAAGTCCTTGGTCACTGGTCCGGGCTCCCCGATGACTCGTCCGTCCACCGAGCGCACAGGCACGATCTCGGCTGCTGTCCCTGTCATGAACAGCTCGTCGGCAGTGTAGAGCTGCGTCCTCACGAGCGACGCCTCGACGACCGGCAGGCCCTTATCGCGCGCGATACGCATGATGCTCTCGCGCGTGATGCCCTCCAAGATGCCGTCCGACACGGGCGGCGTGATGAGCGCGCCGTCAGAGACAACGAACAGATTCTCGCCCGTGCCCTCGCACACCATCCCCTGCTCGTTCAAGAGGATGGCTTCGGCGTACCCGTGGGCGTTCGCCTCCACACGAGCCAGTGAGGAGTTCAAGTAGTTGCCGGTCGCTTTGATCGACGGCGGCAGGGAGTTCACGCCGCGCTGACGCCAGGACGAGACCCCCACAGCCACGCCGTGCTCCAGCGCCTCAGCGCCGAGGTAGGTGTCCCATGGCCACGCCGCGATAGTGACGTTCACCGGTGCAGGCACGGGATCGAGGCCCATGACGCCGTAGCCCCTGAACGCGAGAGGTCTGATGTAACACTCCCTGAGCTTGTTCGCGCGGATCGTCTCCTTGACAGCCTCGCAGCTCTCGGCAACCGTCATACCCAGGTCCATCAGCATCATCTTGGCCGACTGCTCGAAGCGCCCCATGTGCTCGGCGAGCCGGAAGACCGCAGGCCCGTCCGCGGTCTCATAGCACCGGATGCCTTCGAACACGCCCGAGCCATAATGGAGCGCGTGCGCGAGGACATGAACCTTCGCGTCGTCCCACACCACCAGCTCGCCGTCCATCCAGATGGTGTCCACCTTTGGAAGTGCCATGCCCGCTCGCTCCCTTGCGCTCCCAGCCTTGCGGCCGGACGTGTACACGAATGATACGCGACCGCTAACGCCCTTACAGCCTAGATGGCCTGCGGGGCGGCCCGAATGAGCCCCGGGGGGACTCCGCCGCTGGCCTACAGCCTCTCGGCGATCAGATCGCCCATCCTCGTCGTACCGACCAGCTCCTTGCCCTCCTCCATGATGTCCTTGGTCCGGAATCCGTCGTCCAGAACCCGCTCGATGGCGGCGTCCACCGCGTCCGCCTCGGCTTCGAGCTCGAAGGAATAGCGGAGCATCAGCGAGGCCGAGAGGATGGTAGCCGTAGGGTTGGCGACGTCCATGCCTGTGTACTTGGGCGCGCTGCCATGCGACGGCTCGTACAGCCCCGGACCGTCGCCGAGCGACGCCGACGCGAGCATGCCGAGCGAGCCGGAGAGCATCGAGGCCTCGTCGGAGAGAATGTCGCCGAACATGTTCGACATCACCATGACGTCGAACTGCCCGGGGTTCTTGACGATCTGCATCGCGCAGTTGTCTACGAGCAGGTCCCACAGCTCGATGTCGGGGTAGTCGGCAGCGGTCTTGTGCGCGACCTCACGCCATAGCCGCGAGGCCTCGAGCACGTTGGCCTTGTCCACCGAGCAGACGTTGGTGGTGCGGCGCGCACGCGCAAGCTCACAGGCCTTGCGCACGATGCGCTCTACCTCGAACGCATGGTATTCCTCGGTGTCGTACGCCATGTCGCCCACGCGCTCCCGCTTGCCGAAGTAGATGCCGCCCGTGAGTTCGCGAACGATCAGGATGTCCACGCCACGGATGACCTCGGGCTTCACGGTAGAGCTGTCTATGAGCGCGTCGAAGATCTTCACCGGGCGCAGGTTCGCGTAGAGTCCCAGTGCCTTGCGGATGCCCAGCAGACCCTGCTCGGGACGGATGCCGTCGGGGTCGGTGGTATCCCACTTGGGTCCACCGATGGCGCCCAGCAGAACCGCATCGCTACGCTGGCAGACAGCGAGCGTCTCGTCGGGCAGCGGCGAGCCGGTCTCGTCTATCGCGGCGCCCCCGATGAGAGCGTCCTCGTAGGCAAAGGTATGGCCGAACCGGGCACCTACGGCGTCCAGGACCTTTCGCGCCTCGCGCGTGATGTCGGGTCCGATGCCATCCCCCGGCAGTACCGCGATCTCGTACTCTCCCACGTCTGCTCTTCCCTTCGTCGGGTGTCGTGCCGATCCGGTCGGCGTGCTGCCCGCCGGCGACCTAACTACTGAACTTCTCCTTCGCGGCCTCGATGAGGCCGCCCTTCTCGATGATGCCCTTGATGAACGGCGGAAACGGCTGCGCCTGCCACTCCTCGCCCGTGGTTTCGTTCACGATAGTGCCCGAGTCGGCGTCGACTGCCACCGTGTCCCCGGCCCTGATGCCCTCCACAGCCTCGGCCGACTCCATGATGGGAAGTCCTGTGTTGATCGCGTTGCGGTAGAAGATCCTCGCGAACGACTTCGCGATCACCACGGAGATCCCGGCCGCCTTGATGGCGATGGGGGCGTGCTCCCTGCTCGACCCGCACCCGAAGTTCTCCTCGGCGACGAGGATGTCTCCGGGCCTCACCTTCCCGACGAAACCGGGGTCCAGATCCTCCATGCAGTGTGCCGCCAGCTCACCCGGGTCCGAGGTATTCAGGTATCGCGCGGGGATGATCACGTCGGTGTCGACATCCCTGCCGTACCTGTGTGCCGTTCCCGTGAACTTCAC
>CAZWGV010000040.1:0-12490 GCA_964633595.1 uncultured Coriobacteriaceae bacterium
CTCGTTGTCGGAGTTCTCCCACTTCACGAGTTCTTCGATAATCCGGAAGAGGCGCTGGCGCTCCGCCTCCTGCGTCTCCTCTGTGGGAAAGCGATCGGGGTGGGCCGACGGGTCGTCCACGAGCGAGGCGAAGAGGACCGCTCGGCATGCTGCGAGGGGGCGTCTCGCCCACCAGAGGTGGATAGTCGCAGGATGACCCTTCCGCGGCACAGATTTCTCGTGCGCCGATGCTGTGTTGATGGCTTCGAGCGGCAGGGCAACCTCGATCAGCTTGCGCTTGTAAGCGTGTTCGGTCATCCGGTCTCCCATGCGCTAGTTCGGTTCGCTCGATCGAGCGAGAAGCTCACCCAGTTGGAAGCTCACCGAAGCTACTGGGAACAGCCAGTCCTCCGAGCCCGTGAAGGGGCAGCGGAGGTAACGCACGTCGGCGGCGTTGGAGTCCGCCACCGTCACGAGCGCCAACACGAAGTTCTCCCCTTCGTTGAATGCCGTCTGGATCTCGTTCTTGGTGAGCGTCACGGTGTCGGCACCGTCGATGCGGCCCTTCACCTCGATGAACTGCAGGTGCTGGCGCTCACGGTCCCTGGAGCGGATGTCGAATCCCTTGTTGTTCGGCGGCATCTCCTCCGGCTCGCGCCCCAGCGCTCGCTCGGCCGCCAGCACGGCTTCCACTGCGATGCGCTCAACCTCCTTGCGGCGTGCGGCATCGATCGATGCCTGCGGTACGGCGCCTTGCGTCTGAGCGGCCAGAAGACCCGCCGGGATTACGACCGCCCCACCGACCACCACCGGCTGCTGAGGCGCGAGCTGTGCCTCCTCATCCAGCTCACGGAGGCGGTGCAAGAGGCGGGTCTGCAGTTCATCAGCACGCTGACGTGCTTTCGCCGAGTTGAGCTTGGGCTTCTTGCCCGCGAGTTCCTGCACCTTCAGCTCCTCGGCGCGATGGTCCCAGTAGTTGATCTCATGGGTCAGACGTTGCTCCACCGCAGTCCGGGTGCGGTGGACGCTGTCGAGAGTACGGCGCCGGACCTCTTCGAAGTGCACAGGTACGATCTCGCCCACCGCGTAGCCGATTCCCAGCTCCTCGGCCTTGGGACCCATCCAGGAAGCTTCCAGTGTGGAACTCAGGTGAGTCAGCTCCTCTGGCGTGCAAGGCCGATAGTCCAAGTACGGTGCATACCCTGCGTCTACCGCGCCCCCGTCGGGCGCTAGTTCAACGAATTGCATCCTGCGCGATACGAGCGTCGGCGTTCCGGCAGCGGTGGTTCGGCCGTCTTGGATGCCACTCTCCAGGAAGAGAAGCAGACGCGGATCGGTCCCTTCGTCCAGTTCGTCCACAAGAACCGCGCCTTCCTTCAGCAACGTGCGAGAACGCTCCAGGGTTAGGTCAACGACAGCGTCCAGCAGCGGATGTCCGGGGCAGATGAACTGGGCATGCGAATGCCCCTCGGCGTGAACGTGCTCCTTCTCGAACGTCACTCGCTCGTAGCGATTCAACAGCGGGGCGCTCGTCCCGATGAGGCGGTCCCGTGCCCGCACCTCGGCCGGGACGTGCTTGACCTCGTAGCGTCCAGGCTCCCTCTCCACGACGCGGCCACCGAGGCGCTCGAAGGCCTCGATGAAGAATGATCTGATGAAGTGCGGCTGCAGCCGGCGCGCCTGCGCGAGCTCCATCCGCTCGCGGATCCGCTCGACCTCGGCCTCAGAGAGAACGTTGCTGGCCAGCGCCCGCTCGTGTATGAGGTCGGCCATCGTGACACCGACACTCGCATCGATGACTTTCTCGAGCCTGGCCCGGACGTCGGGTTGCTCGCCGTAGCGCACGGCCTCGATCAAGAGATCGCGGAGCGGTGTATCCGTGAACACCTGGCCCAAGACGTCATAGACCTGGGCACCCAGATCTTCGCGCATGCGTTCAAGCTTATCGAAGAGCTTGAGGAACACCTCGCCCTCGCGCGTTTTGTCCGCCACGAGATTCCACATGTGGCAGACCTCGGTCTGCCCGATGCGGTGCACGCGTCCAAAACGCTGCTCGATGCGGTTGGGGTTCCAGGGCAGGTCGTAGTTGACCAGCAGATTCGCACGCTGGAGGTTGATGCCCTCGCCCGCTGCGTCGGTGGCGACGAGTACCGACACATCCTTGTCCTGCGTGAAGAGTTCCTGGGTCTTGCGGCGGTCCTCTCGGCCCATGCCTCCATGTATGGCTACAACAGCTTCCTCGCGCCCCAGCAGCGTGCGAATGCGCCCAACGAGGTAGGTGAGCGTGTCCTTGTGCTCGGTGAAGACGATGATCTTGCGCCGTGATCCGTCCGGCCAGAACATCGCCTCGTGCCCGGAGAGCAGGCCTGACAGCTCCTCCCACTTGCAGTCCGTCCCTGCGCTGCGCACGCTGTGGGCGGCCTCCTGGAGCTGGGCTAGCGTAGCGATCTCAGCCTTCAGCTCCTCCACCGTGGCGGCCGCCGTAGCCTGGTCTACGACCTCCTCCTCGAGTTCCTCGATCTCGGCGTCCATGTACTCGTCGAGGTCGTCCTCGAAGTCGTCCGGAAAGGGCAGACCCGAAGTGAAGTCGATGGCAACCTGCGTGATCGTCCGCTTGCGGAGCTCCGCCTCTTCCAGCTGCTTCTGGAGACGTTCGCGACGGCGCTTGAGCGACTGGTAGATGGCTTCGGGTGACGAAGCCAGGCGGCGCTGCAGCGTGGTGAGCGCAAACCCCACAACTGCGCCTCTGCGCCCTTCGCCCTTGTCCTTGAGGCGCTCTACGCGGTTCATCTCCTCGCGGACGTAGTCGGTGACTTCCACGTACAGCTTCGCCTCGGCGTCTGAGAGCTCGTACTTTGTAGTGTTGGCCCGTCGCTCAGGGAAGAGGGGTTTGCCGTCGAACTTGAGTAGCCGCTCCTTCACGAGACGCCGCATCATCCCGTACGTGTCGACGGAGTGCTGACCGTCGCGCGGTTTCCCCTCGAAGCGATCGTTGTCCAGCAAGGCCATGAAGAGCCGGAAGTTGGCTGGATGTCCGCTGTGCGGAGTGGCGGTCATCAGAAGAAGGTGCCGCGTGAGGTGACCAAGCTTCATCCCCAGCTCGTAGCGCTTCGTGCGCTTCACCTCATTCCCGTAGTAGTGCGCAGCCATCTTGTGGGCTTCGTCGCACACGATCAGGTCCCACTCGGTCTGTTCAAGCTTGGCGAGTATGTCCTCGTTGCGGGACATCTGATCGAGACGGCCGATCACCAGGTTCTTCTCGGCGAACGGATTGCCCGACCTCGAATTGTTGATGGTTTCACGCGAGACGATCTCAAACTCGAGCGCGAACTTCATCCAGAGCTCGTCTTGCCACTGCTCCACAAGGCTGCCCGGTGCGACCACGAGGCATCTCTTCAGGTCCCCCCGGATCATGAGTTCCTTGATGAAGAGGCCGGCCATGATGGTCTTCCCGGCGCCCGGGTCATCGGCAAGGAGGAAGCGCATCGGCTGGCGCATGAGCAGCTCGCCGTAGACGGCCTCGATCTGGTGCGGCAGCGGCATTATCTGCGACGTGCCCACGGCGAGGTATGGGTCGAAGAGGTGTGCGAGGCGGATGCGCTTGGCCTCGGCTACGAGGCGGAAGAGGGCGGGATCGGCGGAGAACGAGAACAGGCGCGACGCTTCCGCGATGTCGAGGCTCGCTTCTGAGTCGCGGTAGACGATGCGCTCGCCTAGAGCGCCGTCGGGCATGCGATACGTGAGCGTCAGGGCGCTGTCGCCGTGCCAGCGTGCTTGGACGACTTCAACGGCCACGCCAGGCACAACACCGGCCACGCGGGCGCCCGGCGTGAGATCCTCCAGTCGTGCGGCCACCAAACCCCCCGAGGGCGAACGGAGAAGGAGACGTCGTGATTGTACGACGACGGGATGACATGTGAGGATGCTTCCACGACACGACCGATCTTGTGCCGCGCATGGGAGAGGTCGACGTCCTGGATTCCCGTCATGGCCGACTACGAACAGAACAGGAGGATACTGTCCGCATGACGGACCTCCAGTCAGTGGGAAAGTGGCTGCTCCTGACGGCCGTGGGTGTGGCGATCGTCGGCTTGATGCTGCTGGCAGCCGGGAGACTTGGGCTGGGATCGCTCCCCGGCGACATCCGCCTACAGGGACGTGGCTGGGGCTGCTACCTGCCGATCGTCACATCTCTGCTGCTTAGCCTTGTCCTCACGCTCGTGCTCAACCTTCTGCTGCGGCTGTTCCGGTGAGCTAAGAGGTCGCACTCGACGACGGTGCCCTCGCGCGCCCTTCCTTCAGACCGGCCGCCGCCCGAACACCACCTCAGCTATCGGTGAGCCCGCTCCATCAGCACCCGGCGAGTCCGGCCATCGGCCGTCGTATACAGAAGTCTCGAGGGCTCGCCCTGGAACACGTTGCCTTCAAAGAGCAGGACCGCCTTGCCGTCCACCACCCAGCCCGCCGGATAGGTGTCTCTCCGTCGTGACATGGCTGTCCGGCTCGACCCCTCGGCGGACATCACCTGCGCGCGGGAGTACCTGTCGTCCCCCACCTCGGCCAAGAACAGTCGAGTGCCGTCTGGAGATAGCTCTAGCTCGCCGTAGCCGAATGGCCTTGTACCCGATGGCGGTCCGACGATCCGCCGAAGACCCGCCCCGTCCAGGCCCACCGACCATATCCCGGGCTCCACAAGGGGGGCGGCGGCAGTGTCTCTGACTAGGACGGTAGAGAACCACACGCGCTCATTCCCGATGGCAAGTGCACTCGGACTGCCGCTCACCTCTATCCGCCGAGGGGGTTTCCCATCGCCCAGCACTACCAGGCGTCCACTGGAGGCTGTGGCCGAGACAGCCTCGGCATACGCGATCGTCGCGCCATCGGCGGCTATCGCAGGTGAGTTACCCACTCCCACAAAGAGCGATGGTCCGCCTCCCCGGCCGACCTTCCTGATCTCGGTCATCCTGCCAGCAGGCCTGGTGAACAGAACCCAGTCGGAGCCCGGACTCCAGACCGGCCTGTCCCGGCTTGCGCGACCTACCACCCGCTGCCCACCGCTCGCCACATCGACGAGCACCAGCGTCCCGCTCGCGTCGATCGCGGCTACTGTCGTCCCGTCCGGCGACGGCGCATGGTACTCAGTTGCCCCCGTGAGCACACTGCTTCTCTGCGAGAGCGTGGTTCCGGACAGCCGAGCCACCCACAAGACGTCGCCCACGCGGTACGTGACGCACGTTCCCGAGGCACGCGGCCTTGGGGCGCTAGTCGGGACCTCGCCGCCACCGGGCACATCGGTTGGGGTGACGATCGCTCCCGGAGCGTCGCCGCCACCGGGGACTGGCGCCTCTCCAGCAGCGCCGGTCGAGATGGCGGATCCTCCGTCGTTGGCGCTCGGGCTGTTGGGACCACTCACGGCGACCCCGTCCGAGGAGCGCATGATCGCCGCTAGTCCCGCCGCCGTGGCCGCGATCAGCAACACTGCCGTGGCAGCGCTTCCCACCACGAGGTTGCGTCGATGTCGACGCTCGACAACGTCCCAGCCTTCGGGACCTGTGATCGGCTCGTCTCGTTCGTGCTCGGCCATGGCCGTCCTGGTGGCTAGACTCCCATCGCGCGCACGACCGCTTCCGCGTACGCGCGCGTGCCCACAGAACCGTCGGTCTTACCCGTCAGCGTGCGCTTGATGTCGTAGGTCACGTGGGTCCCCTGGGCAAGGACGGTCTTCACTCCGTCCAGCAGGCGATCTGCAGCTCCCAGCTCGCCAAGGTGTCTCAGCATGAGTACCGCCGACAGCAACTCCGCCGTTGGGTTGGCCACATCCTGACCGGTGTACTTGGGAGCCGAGCCGTGTACCGGCTCGAACACCGCGTGCTCCAGGCCGATGTTCGCGCCCGGCGCAATCCCAAGACCGCCCACGAGCCCCGCTGCCAAGTCCGACACGATGTCCCCGTATAGGTTCGGAAGGACGAGGACATCGAATCGATGTGGCTGGAGAACGAGCTGCATACAGGTGGCGTCAACGATGTAGTCCTCGAACTCAACACGCCCCTCGTAGTCTGCGGCAACCTCACGCGCCACCTTCAGGAACAGCCCGTCCGAGTACTTGAGGATGTTGGCCTTGTGCACGGCGGTGACCTTGGAGCGACCATTCGCAAGGGCGTACTCGAACGCCCAACGAACAACGCGCTCCGACCCGGTAACGCTGATGGGCTTGAGCGAGATGCCTGAATCCGGCCTGATCGTGCCGGCCCCCTTCGCGTCCACCCATTCGATCAGCTCCGCAGCATCTGCGCTGCCCTGCTCGAACTCCACACCCGCGTACAGGTCTTCCGTGTTCTCTCTCACGATCACGATGTCGACGTCCTTATAGCGGGCTCCGGTCCCCGCCATGGAGAAGGCGGGTCTCAGGTTCACATAGAGGTCAAGCGCCTTTCTCAGCGCAACGTTCACGCTCCTGAATCCTGTTCCAACCGGAGTTGTGACAGGACCCTTGATGGCTACGCGGTTGCGGCGGATGGATTCGATGACAGCCTCCGGCAGGGGTGTGCCGTGCTCGGCCATCACGCTCTCGCCGGCGTTCACCACCTCCCACTCGATGTCCACTCCGGTCGCCTCTACGACAAGGCGCATCGCGTCGGTTAGCTCGGGGCCGATGCCATCCCCGGGGATAAGTGTCACGGTGTGCTGGGCCACGTAGTGATCCTCCTGTAATCGCTCGTCGCTGGGTCTTCGCCGCGCCCCGCTCGAATGAGTCGCTGGCGGAGGCAGTCACAGCCCGCCACAGCGCTGCGTCATCCGGGCGGGACCGTGCCGCCTAGTGTAAGGGAGAGTGCGAGAGCCCGACCAGCGGCACCGCGCACTAGCTGCTCTTCGTGCGCCTCTTCTTCTTGGGCCGAAGAGCCACGATCCGCTTCGCACGACTGCGGACCGCCATCTTCGGGTCCTCCACATCGGGCTCAAAGCGATCGGCTGCTGCCGCTTGAATCGCCTCGGGGGCCGCGCCCTCCACTAGCGTCACTATCGCCCCCAGCATAGCTGGGTACTCGCTGTCCCCGTGGTAGATCCTCACAGCGTCATCCAGCAGAGGCCACACCTTCTCAGCTCGCCGCGCGGTTGTCGCGCCGTAAGCCGCGAGCAGTTTGAATGCTGCCACCCTCACGACACCCGATTCGGCGTCGTGCAAGGAGACTGTCGCGGGATCGAGGGCCTTGTCGATCAGCCGAGCGTTGACGCCAACAAGCTCCTCGAGGGAGCCCAGGATCTCCCACCGCGTCTGCAGCTCGGGGCGGTCGAGCGCATCGATGAGATCGCCGACGTGGCGAACGAGCTTGCCCGCATCCAGCAGCGACACCTCGTGCAAGATGCCAGCGGCCCGCGAGCGATCCCTGCGCTCCGGCTCACCAAGCGCGTAGACAAGTCCCGCGAGGTACTTGTCGTCCCCGAGGGCCTTGTGCGCGAGTTCGGCCTTATCACCGTCGAGCTGTATGCCCAGACCGGCGGTCTTCCGTGCGACCATGAGCGCTCCAACGACGCTGCTTCAACGCATATACCCACAACCCGAGCGCCGTGCCGGCACACACCCGTCCGGCCCCTATCGGACGTCGGCTGGGCGCATCATATCCCGAGACACGCCGACGGGGAAGCACACATGTTCTGAACAGGCAAGATGCTCCGCACTATTGACCCTGACGTTACGTTAGGGTCTATGCTTCTTTCGTCAGCCCAGTGATCGGAGGTGAGCTTGGCCGGATACCGTGTTGGAGAGGTTTCCCGCCTGGCGCACTTGAGCGTGAGGACCTTGCACCACTACGACGAGGTAGGGCTTCTGCGGCCCTCAGGGCGCTCGGTAGCCGGCTATCGACTGTACTCGGCCCAAGACCTGGTCAAACTCCAGCAGATCCTCCTCTACCGTGAGTGCGGTTTCGGGCTCCGCGCGATCGCCGATATCATGGCCGGCCCGTTGTTCGATCGCCGCGAGGCCCTTCTTGCGCAGCGCGGACTTGTAGCAGAGCGCTCGCGAAGGCTGAGCGCGATGCTGGGACTGATCGACAAGACGCTAGCGAACATGGAAGGAGGAGCCCCGATGTCCGCGGATGAGATGTTCGAAGTCTTCGGCGACTTCGACCCGGCGCAGTACGAGCCTGAGGTGAAGGAGCGATGGGGCGACACAGAAGCCTACCGGGAGTCGGCGCGCCGCACCGCCGGCTACACGCGCGAGGACTGGCAGCGCTTCAAGACCGAGAGTGAGGAGATCACTCTAGCGATAGCCGCCCTGATGGACGAAGGTGTCTCACCGGATGACGAGCGGGCGATGGAAGCCGTGGAGCGACATCGCGTCCAGATAGACCACTGGTTCTACCCTTGCTCGCACCAGATGCACAGGAACCTCGGGGAGATGTATGTGGCCGATCCGCGGTTCACGGCAACCTACGAGAGGATTCGACCGGGCATGGCCGAGTACGTGCGCGACGCTATCGCGGCCAACGCCGAGCGAGCAGCAGGTCCGGGCTAGAGATCGAACCCCCCGTGTGCCCGGAAGTGCTCGACCAGCCCCCCGTCGGCGAGGAGCCGCTCCATCACGGGAGGCAGCGGCGCAAATGGGATGTCGGTTCCCTTGGTCAGATTGCGCACCACGCCGCCCTTGAGATCGACGTCGAGCTCGTCACCATCGTCGATCGCGTCAGTGTCACACTCCACCACCGCCAGCCCGGTGTTGATCGCGTTGCGGAAGAAGATGCGCGCGAAGCTCTTGGCCAGCACCGCCTTGGTGTTGGAGTGGATGAGCACGAGTGGCGCTTGCTCTCGGCTGGACCCCATGCCGAAGTTCTTGCCGGCCACCAGAACCCCACCCTCGGGCTTGACCTTGTCGTAGTAGTCCGGGTCCAGATCCTCCATGGCATGGCGCGCCATATCGTCGAGGTCTATGGACTTGAATTTGTACTTGCCCGAGATGATGTAGTCGGTGTTGATGTCGTCGCCGAACTTGATGGCGCGCGCTCTTATCTCCACGTCAGTCTCCCGCTCGAAGGGCGCAAGGCGCCGCGTACCCTATTCTGCCAGACCGCGCGGGTCCGCTATCTTGCCCTCGATGACCGAGGCCGCCACAGTGGCGGGGCTCGCGAGGTAGATGAAGGCGTTGCTGTTCCCCATTCGGCCCTTGAAGTTCCGGTTCGCCGTGGAGATCACGTTCTCCCCGTCCGAGGGCACACCGTTGTGCGTCCCCACGCACGGCCCGCAGCCGGGCGTGACCACGGCCGCCCCAGCCTCCACCAGCGTCTGGATGTGACCTTCGGCCATCGCGTCCAGGAAGACCTGTCGGCTGGCAGGCGCGACGATGAAGCGGACGTCCGGATGCACCTTCTGGCCGTCCAAGATACCCGCCGCGATAGCGAGATCCTCGAGGCGACCGTTCGTGCAGGTGCCCAGGAAGCCCATCTGCACCGGGGTACCCGCAACGTCCTCGATGGGTGACACGTTATCCACCGAGTGCGGAGCCGCGACAGAGGGACCCACCGAGGAGGCGTCAACCTTGATCGTGTCCTCGTAGTTGGCGTCCGCATCCGGATCCACCGGCGCCAGGACTCGGTCAGTGCGACCCTCGCACCAGGTCAGGGTCTTGTCGTCGGCCCGCATCAGACCGGCCTTCGCCCCGACCTCTATCGCCATGTTGCTGATGGTCATCCGCGCGTCGACAGAGAGCGCGTCGATGACCGGGCCGTGGAACTCGAGTGCGCGGTAGGTGGCGCCATCGGCCCCGAGGATCCCGGCCAGATGCAAGATCAGGTCCTTGCTGTAGACGCCCGGCGCAAGCTCCCCTTCGAAGTCCACCTTGATGGTCTCGGGAACCTTGAACCAAAGCTTGCCCGAAGCCATCGCGGCGGCGCCGTCTGTTGAGCCGACCCCCGTAGAGAAGACGTTGAGGGCGCCATAGGTGCAGGTGTGGCTGTCGCACCCGACCATCAGGTCTCCTGGGACCACGTGGCCGTTCTCCGGTATGAGCTGGTGGCAGACACCGCAGCCCACGTCGTAGACGGTGGCCCCCGTCTTGGCGCCGAACTCGCGCATCATCGTATGGAGCGCAGACACTCCTTCGAGCGGGCTCGGCGCGGAGTGGTCGATCACCAGGGCCACCTTGGCGGGATCGAACACCGTCTCGACCCCCATACGCTCCAGGGCCTTGATGGCGAGGGGCGAGGTGCCGTCCTGCCCCATCACGAAGTCCACGTCGGCGACGACGATGTCGCCTGCCCGAGCATCCGTGCCCGACCTGGACGACAGTATCTTCTCGGCGATAGTCTTGCCCGCTATCTCGATCACTCCTTCATTAGACCCATGCTCGGCAAGTCAGCGCGACATCCCTGGGGCCTGCGGCGCGCCGTCGGCAGGACTGCGCCCGCACGAAACGAGGCAGCTCCCCCACCTCGCGAAAGCCCTACTTGGCGGACGAGACCCGTGGCTCGCTGTTGCCGGTCTTCTCCAGCATGTAGTCCTTGTATATGTAGAGCAGCTCCTTGTCGAAGAGCGAGCGCTTGAGCTCGACAGCAGCGGAGCGCACGCGCGGGAGCAGTTCCGCGGCCTCCTCGCTACTGAGATCCAGGCCGTACTCGTGGAACTTCAGCATGATCGCCTTGCCGCCGGAGTGCTTCCCGATGACGATCTGGCGCTCCAGACCCACCTCGTCGGGAGGGAATACCTCGTATGTCTTCGGGTTCTTGATGACGCCATCGGCGTGGATGCCCGACTCGTGAGCGAACATGTTGGTGCCGATCACGGACTTCCAAGCCGGGATCTGCCGACCCGCCGCACCCATGACATACTCGCCGATCTCACGGAAGCGCGCGGTGTCCATCCTAAGATCCAGGTCCTCGATGTGCTTCAGCGCCATGACAACTTCCTCGAGCGCCGCGTTGCCGGCGCGCTCGCCCAGACCGCCGACGGTGGTGTTCACCCAAGTGGCGCCGGCGTGTATGCCGGCTATCGCGTTTGCGGTGGCCATGCCGAAGTCGTTGTGGGTGTGCATCTCCACGTCGAGACCGCTCTCCTCGCGCAGGATCTTGACGGCGCGATAGGTGCGGAAGGGCTCCATCACGCCGATGGTGTCGCAGAAGCGGATGCGGTCGGCGCCCTGCTTTCCCGCAGTTATCGCGTACTCCACGAGGAAACCGATCTCCGTGCGCGAAGCGTCCTCGGCATTGACTGAGACGTAGACCCCGCTCTCTTTGGCCACCGAAACGCACTCGGCGATCGTCTTGAGGACCCACGGTCTGTCCTTCTTCAGCTTCGTCTGGATGTGGATATCCGAAGTGGCGAGCGATATCGCCACGGCGTCCACCCCGCACTCCAGCGACGTGCGGATGTCGTCCACATTCGCCCTGTTCCAGCCGAGGACCGACGCCTTGAGGCCGGCGTGCGCGATCTGCTCTATGACGTCGCGCTCGTCGCCGCCCATGGCCGGGATTCCGGCCTCGATCTGGTGGACGCCGATCTCGTCGAGGAGCTTGGCGATCCGGATCTTCTCGTGGTTCGAGAAGACAACACCCGCTGTCTGCTCGCCGTCTCTCAGCGTGGTGTCGTCGATGTACACCGCGTGAGTACCGAGCAGGCTCTCGACGGGCAGCTCGAAAGCCATCGTAGTATCCACCTGGATGAACCTCCTTGTTGCGAGGGTCACGAGGCTGCTGTTCGGCCCCGCTAGCACATACGCGCACCGCTCCCGCGGAACGTGCGCGGCGAGGATCCTGAACGGGCGGAGCCATAAGTGTACGGTAGTGAACGCACCCCGACAATGAGAGGTTGATGGTAGGGCATGAGCGGCAGAGCTTGCGCAGCGGCGGTCCGTCAATCCCGCATGCGTATTCGCTGCTCGCTCTTGATCGCAGGAGGATCCGGATGTATGTGACACTCGTTCACGACCCTGCGATGGACGCCTACGACCTGGGATCTCAGCACCCGCTGAAGGCGGCCCGGGTGTCACTCGCCGTCGAGCTCATGGACGCCTACGGGCTGCTCGACAGCGGCGCTACGGTCGCGGAGGAGGCGGGGGGCGGTGCGATCTCAGGTTCGCCGGGCTACACCGATGTCCAGGTGACCGCAACCCGAGCCCAGGTGCTCTCCCCCGCTCCGGCGACGGATGACGAGCTGGAACTCGTGCACGAACCCGCCTACATCGACGCGGTGAAGGTGGCGTCGGTGTCGCCCCAGCATGCGGTGCCCCGCTACGGGATCGGCGCTGGAGACAATCCGGCTATCAGAGGGATGCACGAAGTGTCTGCACTCATCGCGGGAGGCACGATCGTGGCAGTCGAAGAGGTCTTGTCGGGGAGGGCGGAGCGCTCCTTCGCCGTGGCGGGCGGACTCCACCACGCTCACCGATCGAGAGCGGCCGGGTTTTGCGTCTACAACGACCCTGCCGTCGCGATCGCGGCAGCTCAGCGCGAACACCCCGGCGTGCGAGTCATGTACATAGACATCGACGCTCATCACGGTGACGGCGTCCAGGAGGCGTTCTATG